>JBHIXE010000169.1:1030-11463 GCA_041984905.1 Verrucomicrobiales bacterium
CGACTACATTTTGGATACCCATCGAAAAGGGTTCGAACCCCTGGTGAGACAGTTGACCCGCAACCAGATGCAATGTTTGCGAACGCTGGCACAGTTAGGAGGAAAGCATCCCCAATCGAAAGAGTTCTTAGAGGCCTCTGGCGTCAGGTTGCCGGGATCAGTGAGACGAGCGCTCACAAGTTTGGAGAACCAGGATCTCATCTACGGGCCAGACGAACAACACCGGTTCTACGATCCCTTCTTTAGAGAGTGGTTGCTTCGGAACTACTAACAGGCAACCAATCTACTATGCCGGGAGTTGGCCAAGAGACGGGGAGACAAGATCCCGAGAAGAACCTGACGCTGGCGGCGGGGATGGGAATGCGGGCCACGGCCTGGGGCATTGTGGCGAGCACGGTGCTGGCGGCGGTGAAGGTGATTGCAGGGATCGTGGGGCATTCTTACGCGCTGGTCGCGGATGGGATCGAGTCGATGCTCGATATCATGAGTTCGGTGGTCGTGTGGGGGAGTCTGCGAATCGCTTCTCAGCCGGCAACGGACCAGTATCCCTACGGATTTGGCAAAGCGGAATCCCTGGCGGCTCTGGCGTTGGCGACGGCCCTGCTCGCGGCGGCACTGGGGATCACGGTGCAGAGCATCATTGAGATCCGAACGCCGCAACAGATGCCGGCGCCCTTCACGCTCGGAGTGCTGATCTTCGTGATTGTGGCCAAGGAGGTCATGTTCCGCGTGCTCTATTTCATGGGCCGCAAGGTGGGGAGCCAGGCCATGCAGACGGATGCCTGGCATCACCGCTCGGATTCATTGACCTCGATTGCGGCACTGATCGGGATCTCGATCGCGCTGATTGGTGGGGAAGGCTACGAGAGCGCCGATGACTGGGCGGCGTTGTTTGCTGCGGGCGTGATTGCCTTCAACGGGAGTCGCTTGTTCCGGAGTGCCTTGCGCGAGATCCTGGATGTGGCGCCATCACCGGAGTTGGTGGAGGAGATCCTGGAGATCGCCCGTGCGGTGCCGGACGTGGAGGATTTGCATCGATGCCGGGTGCGGCGCAGTGGGCTGATCCTGTTCGTGGATCTGCAGGTTATCGTGGACCGGGATCTTACGGTTTATCGAGGGCACGAGATCGCCCACGAGGTGAAGGATGCTCTCCTGGCAGCGGAACTCGGGATCCGGGACGTGAATATCCACGTGGAGCCATCGAAGCCCTGAAGGTAGCGGAATCCGTGAGGATTTCGACCGCCTGCCAAAGTGGATCATTCCTATCTCATCGAAATCCTCACGGATTCCGCTACAGCAACACCTACCTGGAACGGAAGATATCGCTGAGGAGCACCTCTCGCACCATGGTGCCGAGACCATAGTTGTCCTTCTGGACCTTGGTGAGAATCGCTTGAACCTCGGGGTAATCGGCAGCCTCGATATGGCGACCGGTGGAATAAGTGAGAAGTTTCTCGATAAGGCCACGAGCGAAGATCTCGCCCCGGCTGTCGGCGATGTAATCCCGGAAACCCGCGAATGCTTCATAGGTGGCGCCGGATGGGAACTCACCGGAAGGATCGACCTTAGGCGGAGTGACCTTGGAACCAGAAGGAATCGGGTAGGAAGTTCGCCAACGACCGATCGGGTCAAAGGACTCCAGGGCAAAGCCGAGCGGATCGATTTTGCGATGGCATTCCATGCAGGTCTTGTCGGCGGCGTGCTTGGCGAGGCGCTCGCGAATGGTGGTCGCCCCACGCACATCGGACTCAATTTCGGGCACGTCCGCGGGAGGCGGAGGTGGGTGAATCCCAAGGACGTTTTCCATGACCCAAACTCCGCGAGTGACCGGTGAGGTATCGACGCCATTGGCGCTGACGGTCAGGACTCCGGCCATGCCCAGGATACCGCCGCGTTGGGAGTTGCCCTCCAGACTGACGCGCTGGAATCCGTCCGCAAGCCGCAAGGTATCCTTCTCCGGCAGCTTGTAGAGTTGGGCCAGCTTCTTATCCACAAAGGTGTATCTGGCATCGAGCAACTCCGTGACCGGCTGGTTGGTATCCAGGAAATGCCGGAACATGAGTCGTGCTTCCTGCTTCATGGATTCCGGCAGGTTCTCCGCGTAGTAGGACTGGGCAAATTTGCGAGGCGGAGGCTGGTTACCAATCTCCCGCAGGTTCAACCAGCTATCCAAGAAGGTGTTCACGAACCCGGAAGAGCGTTCATCCTTCAGCATGCGATCGATCTGCTTGGAAAGCTCCGGGGTTTTGGTCAGGCTCCCTTTGGCGGCGGAGGAAAGGAGGGCATCGTCAGGTGGGAGCGTCCAAAGCGCGTAGGAAAGCCGAGAGGCCAGGTCATAGGGGAGAAGCTCGTTCTTGTTCTCCGGGGTGGCTTCCGCGAAATAAAGGAAGGAAGGGGAGCAGAGAATCATCTTCACCGTATCCAGGGCCGCTTGCCTCGGGGTGGCCTGCTCACTGATGCGCAGCTGGTAGGTCTTCTTGATGCGCTCCTTATCCTGGTCTGTCAGGGGCCGGCGAAATGCGCGCTCGCCAAACTGATAGAGTTGTTCCACGGCGCGATCCGCCTTAAACCCGTCCTTGCCGAATACGGCCACCTCTTCTTCGCCGCCCTTGGGCTCGGCAAGCGGACCCTGAATCTTGATTTCGGAAATCCGGATGTGAGGCAGCGCGCCCTCTAAGAGAATGTGAGCGCGGTCGACGCCAGACTTTGGAGGCTCGGATTTGAATTCGTCCTTGTACTTCTTGTTGATCTGAAGCACGGAAGCTCGGGATTCGTAGGGCCCGTTTGGGAAGATAAAGCGGGGCGTCTGACCTTTCTCCAGCCAGACCTGGAACTTCCGCCATTCCGGTTGTTCGTCTGGAACCAGCGTCCGCCCAAGTTCGGGCTCGATTTTCTGCGGATAGTGGATGTGCCCTTTGCGATAGTCGCCCGGCACAATCGCGAGTTGGAAGGGCTCGGAGAAATCGATGCCGAAGATGTCCGGGTCGTAATGGGTATCGCGATGGAGCGCCTGCACGAGCACCTCGATGTCATAGAGGCCAGAGACGGGAACCCCTTCGACGAAGTCGTGGATATAGCCATAGCCGCCCTGACGCGTGTCGGTGTTGGGCTGCTCGTAGATGCAGAGATAGCGATAGTCGAAAGCTTTTTTGTGAGAACCGGACAGCTCTTCCGGCTGGAGGAAGTGACCGTCGAAGTGCCAGGTTTGCACCGGAGTCTCCGGTCGGCCCAATCGCAGTTCGACGAGGCGGTTGGCGGCTTGGAAATACTGGTCCAGGAGGAACCCTGAGGTCACCAGAGACTCCCCAATGTTGTCCATGTGATCGCTGGTGTTTTCCTGGGGGAAATCCGCGGTGATGCCCATGGTGGCGAGACTGCGGCCGAAGAGGACTTCGAGGGTATTCTCATACTCTCGGCTGGAGAGCCGGCGCAACACCGTCTGTCCACCATCGGTCTTCACCTTACCCCTGGCGGCGAGAACGCCGGCCTGAAGCGCATCAATGACCTTTTGGCGCTCTTCCTCGCTGGGCTGGTCCGCATCCCTGGGTGGCATTTCATGCAGGACCAACTGGTTGATGATGGCCCGGGCATCGCTCAGGGAAACCTCCGATTTCAGAGGAAGCTCGAAGCTTTCGAAGTCGCGGTCGCCCTTTTGAACACTGCTGTCGTGACATTCCAGGCAGTAGTTCCCCACAAATTGGAACACCACATCGTCGGCGGCTTGGAGGGCAGGGAGCGAGAGGAGCAACAGCCCCAAAATGAGGGTGGGTATGGGCGAGAGGGGACGCATCCGGGTGCTAGACAAAGGTGCCTGTGCTGGTGCCGAATCCATCGACCTCCACACCCATGCGATGCGCCATTTCCAGGTAGAGATTGCAGAGCGGCACCTTGTTAGGTCCCGTGGCGGCCACGGTCCGGAATTCTCCATGACGGTAGCCACCTCCACCCAGGATGATGGGCAGATCGTTGTTGGTGTGGGAGTTGCCGTTGCCCATGCCACTTCCAAAAATCACAGCGGTGGAATCCAGCAAGGTGCGGTCTCCATCTTTGATGCCCGCCAGACGGGTCAGGAACTTCCCGAAATGCTCGATCTGGTAAGTTTCCAGGGCGATGAGATGGTTGATCGCTTCTTCGTCATTCCCGTGGTGAGAGAGGCCGTGATAAGACTTATCAATCCCAAGGTTCTGAGGCAGGAAGTTGCCGCCGATTTCGAGGGTGGCAATGCGGGTGGAATCGGTCGCGAGAGCCAGGGCGATCAACTCATAGAGCAGGGGAAGGTCTTCCACCATGTTCCGGTCCGCGGGCTTGTCGATCGGCGCCTCCGGCTTGGGTTGATCCGTCCAGCGCTGGCGCAGTTCCAGGCGCTTCTCCACATCGCGAATGGAGGTGAAGTATTCATCCAGCTTCTCCTTGTCCCCGTGATTGACCTTCCGGGAGAGCCGGTTGGCGTCATCCAGCACCAGGTCCAGAATGGAACCCTGCAGCTGGTTCTCCTGCTTGCGTTGGATCTGCCGTTCCTTGGTGTCATTGACGAAGAGGCGGTCAAAAAGCTCCGCCGGACCTTCGATTGGAGGCACACGCACGCCCGATTTGGTCCAGGCGATCTGGCAGCCGCCGTGAATGCCACCTTCGGAACCTACGGTGAGAGAGGGGAAACGGGTTTCAAAGCCCACCTCATCCGCGATGAACTGGTCGATGGTGACATTGCTGTCCTGCCGGTTCTTGGCTTCGGAATTCAGCACGCCGGAGAGGAAGGAATGCACTGCAAAGTGGCCTCCTTTGACACCGTGATCCAGCCCGCGATACACCGTCATGTGCTTGCGGTTGGCCTCCAGGGGCTTGAGCAGGGTCGTGGATTCGTAAGCCTTGCCCGTCGTTTCCGGGAAAAACGATTTCTGCTGGAAGCCAAGCAGATTCCCGATCGCGACAAACCGGTTCGCCCCTACACCCGCACCCTTCGTCGCCTGGATCGCCGAGGTCGCGCCTGCTTCCTTGGCCATCAGGGATGACAAGCCGGGGAGGGCGAGGGTGGCTCCGATGGATCTGAGGACAAAACGGCGACGATTGAGAGACGGATGCATAGCGAGACAGGCAGAGAGTGAGTGTCGTAGGTCAGACTCCCCAAGAACGGGGGAAGTTCAAACTCCGCCATCTAACACCTTCGGGTGAGCGGGATCTTTCACCGGAACCCAAAAAGCGAAGGCCAGCACTCTCCAGAGGCTCTGGAAAATCCACCGAATCCGATTCGGGGCGCTGAGCCGTACCCACTGAAGGGCGGTTGCTGGGATATCGAAACCCGAATTTCGGAGGTATTGATGAGCAAAACAGCAACAATTTATCGAATGGTAACCCCGGATCACCTGTGTCCTTGGGGGCTGAAGGCCAAAGACTTACTGGAGCGATCCGGTTACGAGATCGACGACCATCATCTCAAGACGCAGGAAGCGAACGAGAAATACAAAGAGGAGCATCACGTCTCTGAAACCCCACAGATCTTCATTGAGGGCGATCATGTGGGGGGCTACGAAGCACTCCGGGAATTCCTGGGCAAGTCGCCCGAAAAGCAGGAGGGGACCACGTATCAGCCCATCATCGCCATCTTTTCAGTCACCTTTCTGATGGCCATCAGCACCGCCTATGCGATGACTGCAGCCTTTCCTCCCATCCGCATCCTGGAGCTGTTCATTGCCTTCAGCATGTGTGTTCTGGGCATCATGAAACTGCGGGATCTCAGCTCCTTCAGCGTGCAGTTCTTATCCTATGATCTGCTGGCCCGGAAAGTGGTTCCCTATTCCTACGTCTATCCATTTGCCGAGGCGGGAGCCGGAATCTTGATGATCGCTGGGGTGTGGACCTTCCTCTCCGCGCCAGCCGCGCTCTTCATCGGAACGGTCGGAGCCATCTCCGTCTTTAAGGCGGTATATGTGGACAAGCGAGAGCTCAAATGTGCCTGCGTGGGTGGGGACAGCAGTGTGCCGCTGGGATTTGTCTCTCTCACCGAAAACCTCATGATGGTCGCCATGGCGATCTGGATGCTGGTGAAGTAGGGCACCCCCCCATCTGGCGATTCCCCGTGACGTTTCACATTTATCCGGGTTGTCTTCGCGAACGGGTCTTCGAAGGAGTCTCCGGAGCCGGACTTCTCCAGGCCCTGCGTGATTGGCAAGCCTTGTTTTTTGAAGGGGGCTTATGTCTCCTGAAAATGAGGGGAACTGAAAGACAAAAGCCCGAAACGGTGAACAGGTCTTATATTATTACCATTTCCACTATAATAATTGCGCCGAAAAGAGCAGTGGTAGTATAGTAATTACAACAAGGTTACTTACGTTTTAGCAGCAACATTCTTAGGCGGTTTTTGCTACGCTATTTCTAGTAGTAACCAGGACTCCTGGTGAGCATAGTGCTGTGTTCACTCCGTTGAAAGTATGGGCCTGTTATGACGGTGCTATTTACCGGCGAGGGATATTCCGAGTTCCGACGGAGGTTCATCGCCGCAGGGCGGCACAGCCGCCCTGCAGTAAATGAGCGACAGCAGAACCTATCAAAACTTTAATTCTTTGCATTAAGTAGAGTCATTGATGTGTTTCAGCTTGCATTGCATCTGTGTAGGGATATTTTGGAAGTGCACAGTGGCTTATTATGATTAGGTAAGGCAATTGGAGCATGAAACTTGAGGACATCTTGGCGCAACTTTCGGAACGCTAGACACTGGGCAGCGCACTACCTCGGTAGTTACAAGAGATGACAAGAGTGAACGCTCGGACCTCCCGAAACCACGGGGACCGGAGCGTTTTTTTGTGTCCCAAAATTGTGCTCTCTAACCTCTGAATAATGTAAGAAGAATCGAAAGACATAGGGGGCTAAAGGCCCCGTCGAGGATGGTCGCGGCGGTAACCGCGATCCATCCTCAAGTTGGGCGAAGATCTCGCAATGGAGCCTTCACCAGCTCCATAACTAGCAACCTAAGGACTATGGAAAATGCTTAGACTAGTTACAGAAAGACTGCGTCGCTGGCTTCAATCAGCGAAACAAAAAGTAGTTCCTGGACCCAAATTCCGAGCTGCTGTGACATGGTTGATTCTGACGTTTTTCGGTGGTTTGCTGCTGCTTATTTCGACCTGGATGGAAATTGTGGAAGAAGTATTGCAGTTGGTGAACAATGTTCTCGAAAGTTGGAATCGCTTCTCAGGTTAGAAGATTGAATTAGCTGGTTTCTCCAGCACGCTCCAATCTCACAAGGGGTTGGGCTCGTCAGAGTGAAGTTTGAAGGGCCCAACCTCCTCCTAACATACCCCCAAATTGGGGAGGTAGCGAATGGAAAACCCCTGACCTCACGCTACGTTCCCCTGCTTTAAATTAGGCAGGGATTTAATTGTGCAATCAAAAATCGACTAAGTCGATAGAGAATGTTTCCAAAGAGGCGTACGTTCAGGTGTTTTGAGAAGATGCCTCTGGGGGAGAAGTGCGGCCGGAACCGGTTGTAGATGCTTCCGGTATGGATGCTGAGACAGAGGGCCCACCTCGTTCGCGAACCCGAGTTTCAGCCAGGGTGAAGAGTTCTGAGGGTTCAATTGCGAGGGCGGCAGCAGCACGGACAAAGACCTGGATAGTTGGGTTTTTGACTTTGCCTCGGAAAAGAGCGCACAAAGTATCTTTGCTGATGTTCGCAGCTTCGCTAAAACCGCGAATAGTAAGCCCTCGTTCGGTAACAAGCTCGTGGAGGACTTCTACGAGTGCGGAAGTGAACGATTCAGATACTTCCGTGGGAGTGCGATCAAAGTCCAGACCATTGCGTTCGGCGTACTCAAGCCACTGCTTCTTATTCGGAAGGCCAGACATGGCGATTTGGTGTGACTAATTAGGTAGGAAAAAATGGTGTCGTATAGGCAGAATGGGTGAAGGTTGTGGAGGTTAATGGTATGAGGGCGAATGAATTCGCGTGCCGAGGGGAGGGGCATCTTGCATAGGTGGGGGGGGTTGTAGAAGTAACGTCCTATGCGAGTGAAAGGATGGCGCTAACAAGAATTGGACGAAGTAAGCCTTGGAAAATTCAAAAGAACCTGATGGACCATGGTGCCGCGAAGCAAAGTTGTTGGACCGCTTCGACCCTTGCCCTGTCGCGCAAGTTCGTTTCTCTACGAAGAGTTCGGATAAGTAGGAGCTTGCACTTCGACTGCGTTGCGTCTGTGCGGAGAGAATTTGAGAGACGGGACCTGTCCGAATTTCTCCAGACAGGTCCCGCCGAGCAGTCGCCCTTACGGACGACTCGGTATCTACATCAGCTATCCAGGTCGTAGCGGTCCAGGTTCATGACCTTGGCCCAGGCCGCGACAAAGTCGGTCACGAATTTGTCCTTCCCATCTTCGCTGGCATACACCTCGGAGATGGAGCGGAGTTGGGAGTTGGAGCCAAACACCAGATCCACGGAAGATGCGGTCCATTTGACCTCACCCGTGTCGCGGTCGCGACCTTCAAAGAAGTGATCGCAGACGCTGGACTTCTTCCATTCCGTGCCCATATCGAGCAGATTCACGAAGAAGTCGTTGGTCAGGGTGCCAGGCTTTTCCGTCAAGATGCCCATATCCGGGACCCCGACAGTTGTGTCCAGCGCGCGCATGCCACCGACCAGCGCGGTCATTTCCGGCGCGGTGAGATTCAGCTTGTGAGCGCGGTCCACGAGAAGCTCCGGACCAGGGCGGTCGAGTTCGTGGCCGTAGAAGTTGCGGAAACCGTCAGACTTCGGCTCCAGCACAGCGAAGGACTCGACGTCCGTCATCTCTTGAGTGGCGTCGGTGCGACCCGGGGAGAAGGGCACCGTCACCTCGTGACCAGCCTTCTTGGCGGCTTCTTCCACAGCGGCATTGCCGGCGAGGACAATCAGGTCCGCCAGCGACACCTTCTTGTTGCCAGACTGCGCACCGTTGAAGTCGTTCTGAATGCCTTCCAGGGTATCCAACACATTCGCCAGTTGCTCGGGTTGGTTCACGGCCCAATCCTTCTGCGGAGCCAGGCGAATCCGAGCGCCATTGGCCCCACCGCGCATATCGGTGATGCGGAAGGTGGAGGCCGATGCCCATGCCGTGGAGACCAGCTGTGGGATCGTGAGGTCGGTCGCCAGGATCTTGGCCTTCAGGGCGGCAACATCCTGGTCATTGATGAGCTCGTGATCCACGGCCGGAACCGGGTCCTGCCAGATCAACGGCTCCTTGGGAACTTCTGGGCCCAGGTAACGGGAGATGGGGCCCATGTCCCGGTGGGTTAGCTTGAACCAGGCCTTGGAGAAGGCTTCCTTGAATTCGGCCGGATTCTCCAGGAATCGCTTGGAAATCTTGTTGTAGGCCGGGTCCGCCTTTAGAGCAAGGTCGGTCGTGAACATGATAGGCGCATGCTTCTTATTGGGGTCATGCGCGTCCGGGACGGTGCCATCGGCAGCGCCACCTTTGGGAACCCATTGTTGAGCGCCTGCCGGGCTCTTGGTCAGTTCCCAATCGAAGGCAAAGAGGTTCACCAGGTAAGAATGGGACCAGGTCGTAGGGGTGGCCGTCCAGGCGCCTTCCAGGCCGCTGGTCGTGGTGTCAACGCCCTTGCCGGAGCCATAGGCGTTTTTCCAGCCAAAACCTTGTTCTTCAAGGGACGCTCCTTCCGGCTCGGCACCCACTTTGTCCGCAGGACCAGCGCCGTGTGCTTTCCCGAAGGTGTGACCACCGGCGATCAGCGCGACGGTTTCCTCGTCATTCATGGCCATGCGGCCGAAAGTATCGCGAATGTCCTTGGCAGCCGCCACGGGGTCCGGGTTGCCGTTCGGGCCTTCCGGATTCACGTAGATCAGGCCCATCTGGACAGCCGCCAGCGGGTTTTCCAGTTCGCGGTCGCCGGAGTAACGTTTGTCACCCAGCCACTCACTTTCCGGGCCCCAGTAAACGTCCTCCTGAGGTTCCCACACGTCTTCACGCCCGCCAGCAAACCCATAGGTCTCAAAGCCCATGGACTCCAGGGCCACGTTCCCGGTCAGGATCATGAGGTCTGCCCAGGAGATCTTCTGGCCATACTTCTGCTTGATGGGCCAGAGGAGCCGGCGCGCCTTATCCAGGTTGGCGTTGTCCGGCCAACTGTTGAGCGGGGCAAACCGCTGGGTGCCGTCGGAAGCGCCGCCGCGTCCATCTGAGACGCGATAGGTTCCGGCACTGTGCCAGGCCATACGGATGAAGAGGGGACCGTAGTGACCGTAGTCGGCCGGCCACCAGTCCTGAGAGTCGGTCATCAACTCGCGCAGATCCTGCTTCACCGCTTCCAAATCGAGCTTCGCGAATTCCTCCGCGTAGTCGAAGTCGGGATTGAGCGGGTTACCTTTCGCGGAGTTCTGGTGCAGGATGCCGAGGTTCAGCTGATTGGGCCACCAGGCTGAGTTGTTCATGGAACCCGCAGCGGTGTGC
>JBHIXE010000170.1:0-11385 GCA_041984905.1 Verrucomicrobiales bacterium
ACCGTGACTTCTCAGATGGCACTCGACTCCATGTGGAAGACTTCTGCCAACTCTCCAATCGTAGTGCGGACAGTCACGGTAAGAATTACAAGTATGACGGATCCTACGAGGAACTAGGCGAACTCGTTAGGCGATACTGTCCCGCCTATCCAGTAGAGATAGAAAAGCTGTTTCGCCTTATACTCTTCAACTACTTCATTGGGAACGGAGACGCCCATCTTAAGAATTTTTCGATTATTCGGTCCGCCCAAGGCGACCCGGTCCTCAGTCCTGCCTACGATCTGCTCAATACGAACCTTCATTTTCCGCACGAATCCCGGATGGCATTAGAGATCCTTAGTGACGGCTGTACTCCTCAATTCGAAGAACGCGGCTTCTATTCAGGCGCGGATTTCTGGGAGTTGGGAAGACGGTTCGACCTCGTCGAAGAGCGGGTAGATCGAATCATCGTGTCCATGAGTCGAGTTTCTGCTGAAGTGAACTCGTTGATTGAGCGATCGTTCTTGGATCCAGAGGCCAAGCAGGCTTACAGGGCCATCATTGAGGACAGGGCAAAGGCGATCGCGCAAGTCTAACCAAGGAGGGAGGGGCGGGCTGGGAATTGTGCCAAGGGTCATCAAGAAGTGGCTCGGGACGGAATCGAACCGCCGACACAAGGATTTTCAATCCTCTGCTCTACCGACTGAGCTACCGAGCCTTCTCGATTTCAGCACTTTGGCCAAATCCCCCGATCGGTGGGGGGCCGATACCTTTAGTCCCTGACGGGCGATTGACAACCGGAAATTGCACTTTCCCGCTCGCATCGGGCATTTTGAGAGGATGGGAGACGACTCCGCAAGTCAGCTCAGCCGAATGCAGACGTTGTCGATGAGGCGGGTTTCTCCGAAGATGACGGCGACGGCGATGAGGAGGTCGTTGCCGAGTTCGGTAAGAGGCTCCAAATCGTCGGGGTGCACCAGTTCGACGTAGTCGATCCTCGCATCCGGGGCGGACTCGATATGAGTGCGAACCTGTTTGGCGAGTTTGTCGGGATTGCGCTCTCCCTGGCGGTAAGTCTCCGCGGCCTGTTGGAGGGCCTGGTTCAGGACGACGGCCTGCGCCCGATGTTCGGAGGAAAGCAGGGCATTTCGGGAACTCATGGCAAGGCCATCTTCTTCCCGGATGATCGGACCACCGAGGATCTGGATGGGGAAGTTGAGATCCCGCACCATGCGTCGAATGATGGCGAGCTGCTGGAAGTCTTTCTCGCCGAAAACGGCGGCGTCGGGTTGGATGATGTTGAAGAGCTTGGCGACCACGGTGCAAACCCCGCCAAAGAAATGGGGCCGACTCGCACCACAAAGTCCCCGGGAAAGCTGGGATTCCGAGACGGTGACCGAGGCATCGGCCGGATAGACCGAGTGGGTATCGGGCGCGAAGACGAGGTCGGCACCGACGTCCCGGCAGCGTTCCAGGTCGCGGGTGAGATCGCGCGGGTAGGAGTCGAAGTCCTCGTGCGGAGCGAATTGGGTGGGATTCACAAAGATGCTGAAGACGGTGAGGGTATTCGATCCGCCCCAGGCCTGACCGACGCGGGCAAGGGAAAGATGACCATCATGCAGCGAGCCCATGGTGGGGACAAAGACGAGCGGCCCAGTCTCCGGTTCGGCGCGGATGATCTCGAGATGCGTGCGCACCTCGTCGACGGTTTGGGAGACGATCATGGCAAATGATTAGTGTAGCGATCCGGAATCCCGGTAGCAAGCTTGACTTGAGACTTGTGAGGCGTGGGAAGGTAGCGGTTTGGAGGCCCGTCGTTCAGGCCTTGAGATCCCGGCGCTCGAAACTGAGCCAGCCCAAGACAAAGCAGGTGGCGGAAATCCCCGCCAGGAAGGCGTAGTTCTGGATCATGTCCGCCCAGGGGATGGGTTGACGCAGGACGCCGGCCCAGCCTTGCATGTGGGGAAAGAGGAACCAGTGCCGATATTCCTGGGTGTAGGGGAGTTGGGCGATGATGAAGTCGATAAAGAAGAAGCTGATGGTCAGGATCGTAGCGGCGGCGGGTTTGATGCGTTGACAGGAGAACAAGAATGCCACGCTGCTGATGGTCATCATGACCAGCCCCAGGCAGAGCATCGCTGCTGCGAATCGCCAGATGGCTTCGCCGAAAGGGAAGACACTGAAGAGTTCCAGTTCCCGGGAGTAGACGAACATGCCTCCTCCCCAGCCGCGCGAGAGCGAGCCCGTGACGTAGGATGACAGGCCAATGAAAACGAACAGGAGCAAGGTGTAGAGCAGGGTAGCGGCGTACTTGCTGAGTAGGAGGGTAAGCCGGGAGATGGGGCGGGAGAGGATGAGGCGCAGGTTTCCATCCTCCTGATCTTTGGCCACGACGTCTCCTGCCACCAGGGAAAGGTAGAGGGTGCACAGCAGGAAGGTCGTAGCCACGACGATAAAGAAAGCCAGAGTCAGGCCCGAGAAATACTCATCGAAGAGATAGCCGGATCCTTCCAGCAAGGACCGGAAGAAGCGCTGGGATCCAGGTCGATTCAGGAAGAAGAGAAAAAGCGCGTCAAAGGCGACAAAGGCACCGAAGCCGATGTAGGTCCGCGGCCGGGCAAACATCCGGTAGAGCTCGCTCAGGGTGATCTTCCAGAAGTGCATCATGACTTGCTCACCGTGAGATAGAGGGATTCGAGGGAGGCTTTTTCCCGGCGAAATTCCCGCACTTTGACGCCAGCTTGCACCAGGGCCGCGACAACCTCCGAGGTGTCCTTGTCCGAAGGAAGCCGGAAGCTGTCCGCGCCGAGCATCTCACCGCCTTGACCGATGATGACAGGCTTCGCTTTCTCCCAACTGTCCAGGGTGGCGTGGATAATCTGTCCGTCGTGGTCCAGGTCCGTGCGAGCACCGTCAAAGACCTTCTTGCCCTGGCGCAGGATGACCACGCGATCGCAGAGTTGCTCGACCTCCGCCAATAGGTGGGAGTTTAGTAGTACGGTGATGCCCATGTCGTCCCGCAAGCTTCGCACCAGTTCCCGAAACTCCACAATCCCATCGGGATCCAGGCCATTGGTAGGCTCGTCGAGCAGGAGCAACTCCGGGCGAGGAAGGAGGGCTTGCGCGAGGGCGAGGCGTTGCCGCATGCCCTGGCTGTAGGTGCCGACTTTGCGCTCGATGGCATGCGTGAGCTTCACGCGCTCCACGGTTTCAGCGACCTGCGAATCGTCCCAGAAGTTGGAGTAGCCGGCGAGGATCCTCAGGTTCTGCATTCCACTAAGATACTCGTAGAAGCGGGGAGACTCGAAGATGGCGCCGACAGGTTTCAAGGCGCGGACGCGATGCTGTTGCACGGACACGCCGCCAATTCGCGCTTCGCCAGAGTCGGGATGGACGAGTCCAAGCATGACGCCGAGAGCGGTGCTCTTCCCGGCTCCATTGTGTCCCAGCAGGCCAAAGATCTCGCCCTGACGAACCTCAAAGCTCACATTGTCCAGCGCGGGTGGTCGCTTGCTGGTGAAGCTCTTGGAGACGGCATCGAACTGGATCATGGTTCAACTGCCGATGCGGAAACGGAGGTTCCGGGAAACGTGGCCATCCGCGTAAAGGATATTCACCTCGTCGCCCAACCCCTCGTGAAAGTTCTCTTTGTCTGAGAAGATGGGGATCCCGACCTCGTCTTTGGTGAGGAAAAACTGGAGCTTCATGGCGCTCTGACCATTGAGCAGGCTGTTCCAGAAGTAACTGGTGCCGGTTTCCTTGTGGATACCTTCCCGGTCTGCGGGACAGTGAAAGACCTCGTCGCTCGGCACGTACTCCGCCAGGAGTTCTACGATGGTCCTGGTATCTTCGTCTCGGTCGCGTTTGCCGGCGGCGACCTTGGGCATCATCATGTTGTGATCGGTCAGGTAGGAGTTGAGCGCGACACCGAGCCCCTGCAGGTTGGTGACACAGGCTTGGGACAGGGCTTTGCGCTGGAACTGCTGGTAGAGCGGAAAGGAGATGGACGCCAGGACGGTGATGATCGCCAAGGTCACCAGCGTCTCCATCAGGGTAAAGCCACGCGCGGTTCTCATGATTGCCGCTTCCACTTGGGACCGCCAGGACGTTGCATGACCCGCTGCAACTCTTCCAGCACCGGCGCCAGATCCAGCTTGGTCTCTGCCGAGGCTTCCTGATAGTAGGCGCGCAATCCCTCAGAGGAGATCTTCTCGAAAATCTCCACGCCCTCGTCTTCCAGTTGCTGACGTTCGTCCGGCCGCATGCGGTCGTTCTCCTGAAGTTGCCGCACGGTCTCCTGGGCGATGCGCTGGCGTTCCTCTGGTTCCATTTCGTTGAAGGCTCGCATCACGCTGTCGAAGTGCGGTCCCGCCGTGATCTCCACAAACAACCCAAATTCGCTGGGGTTCATCGACTCAAAGAAAGGGCGGAGAGGTTGCTCGCCGGAGTCCCGCATCTCGCGGCGCTGCTCGAAGCTCAAGGCATTGACCTTGGTGGCGACCTTCCGGATGAGCTTCTCACGTTCCGCTTCTGCGCTCAGATCGGAAAGGGGATTGGCGGCCACGTAATCCGTGATCTTGTCCGGCGTGACTTTTTGGGAGCCGGCGCCCCACATGACGACTGCGACAACCGCCCAGAGCAGTGCCAGGGCGATTCCCGCTTTGACGAGGGTAGACATGATATGAGGGGAGGGTTACTTCCGGGCCCGCCGCTTGATCATGGAGATGAACTCGTCCATTTCCTCGACCCGCAATAGCTTGGCCACTGCAAAGTAAAACGCTGCTGCGACTGCAATCGTTACTCCTAAATTGAGGAGTTTGAGAGAAAAGGCGAGTTCTTGCCAGTTCGAAAGCAGGGTGAGGTGTGCCACCAGAATGACCCCTGACATGGCGACACAGGCGATTACCAGCCGGACGAAACTACTCAACAGCTTGCCGGACTGGAATCCGCCCGCGTATTTCCGCATCAGAAGGAAGAGGATGCAGAAGCTGGCTGTGGCACTGATGGTCGTCGAGAGAGCCAGATAGGTGTGATCCAGCTTCAACACAAACACCCAGAGGCTGTTAAGCCCCGCATTCACTGCGATGGCTGCCAGGCTGACAAACATGGGCACCCATTTCCGGTCGATGGAGTAAAAGGCCGGCTGGACCACCTTGACCCCCGCATAGAAGACCAGGCCCAGCGCATAGCAGCGCAAAGCTCCGGCCGTTCCCACCGTGTCTGCCCAATCGAAGTTCCAGCGTTGGTAGATGAGAGAGATGATGGGTTCTGCGAGGAGCGCAAGTCCCAGGGCGGAGGGAAGGGTCAGCAGCAGAATGAGCCGAACTCCACGGGAGAGGATGTTCCGGAACTCATCGCCGATTCCATCCGTTGCCGCGCGAGAAACGGCAGGGAGCGTGACCGTCGCGACCGCCACGCCGAAGACGCCGATCGGCAGCTGCACGAGCCGGAACGCCCATTGAAGGTAGCTGACCGGGCCGTCACCTTCCAGGAAGGACGCAAAGAAGGAGTTCATGGCCACGCCGGCTTGCACGGCGCTTCCTGAAATGATGGCCGGTCCCATGAGGGACAGAACCTTCCGCACCTTGGAATCGTTCCATTGAAAGTCAGGGTGAAATCGAAATCCAGTCTTGCGTAGCGCTGGTATCTGAATCGCCAACTGCAACACGCCTCCCACCAGCACCCCAATGGCGATTCCATACATGGCCTTGGGACCCCAGGTCGGATCCAGCAGGTAGCCGATGCTGGTGCCTGCCGTGATGGAACCCAGGTTGAAGAAGCTGGACGAAAGGGCCGGGATGAAGAACACGCCCTTGGCGTTGAGGATCCCCATCACCAGGGCGGCTAGGGAGATCATCAGAATGAAGGGATACATCACCTGTGCCAGGTGAGCCGTCAGCGCGATCTTTTCCGGCTCATCTCGCCAGCCAAAGGCCATGATCTGGATGAAAAGGGGGACGATGAGAACCCCGAGAATGGTCACCACGCACATGAAGACAGATGTCAGCGTCAACATCTTCCGGGCAAGGCTCCAGGCGGCCGCATCTCCCTCCGTCTTGAGCGTCTTGGAAAAGGTGGTGATGAAGGCGGTCGAAAGCGCGCCTTCCGCAAAGAGGTCTCGCAGCATGTTCGGGGCACGAAAGGCCATCACGAAGGCGTCCATCACTTTGCTGCCGCCGAAGAGTCCGCCCAGCACCACATCCCGGATCAACCCCAGGATACGGCTGCACATGATCGCAATGGAAACCAGCCCTGCCTTGCCCTTGGGCGCATCGGTTTTGGCGACGTTCTCCGAGGCAGGTGGTAAGGATGGGTTGCTCATGCGTTGGGCGAAACTACGTCAGCAACCAGCGCGGCTTTGCAACCGATTTGTGAAATTCGATCTGTTCGCTCTAACAAACCTTCGACGAACCCAGGTTTCTGATTAGGATTTGAATTGTGACCGTGACCCATGAAATGCGACTGCAGGCATTGCAGCATGAAGATCCTATTGTTCGGAACCGGATGCTGGAGTTCTTCGCGGAGCAACGAAATCCAGATCCTGAGATCACCCGGCGAGTGAAGGCGGTGATCAAGCAATTGGGCTGGGGCGAAGCGTATTGGAAGGGTGCGCCCTTCGTCGGCCTGCCCTTGGATGAGGAAACGGTTCTGTGGATGATCGAGGCTCTGGCCAATGATCAAGCGGAGGAGATTCAAGATGAAACCAAGGACGGGTTGATGCGGTGGTTCTGCGGCGGTCCAGTCCACTTGTTGGAGAAATACAAGGATGAGGTCTCCAAGATCCCCCTCGTCGACGCCGACTCTCGTCATGCAGAAATGATGGCCGTGTCCTGGGAATGGGCGCTCCAGAGAATGGAGATTGCCTCGGCCTCAGTAGAGGCGAATTGGGAGCGATTGGACGGGGTGATGGAAAAGGCAGAGAAGGCCGAGTCTTATCCCTTCAAAGAGCTTAGTGAGGCCGAAGCGATCTGCGATCATTTGGCGAAGGTAGACGGCTCCATTGCAGAAACGGCTACCAAATGGTTGGCCCTGGATAGTGATTCCGGTGAGTCGGTTCATGAGATCAAACTTGGGCTGGGCATTTTCCTCTCTGGAGCTCTCGCTCTGGAGGAGAATATTCCCCGGATCCTCGAGCTCTTTGAGGAAGACGCGGACTGGTGGAACGAGATGATCGAGCGAGCCATTCCGGCGATGAAGAGCCAGAAGGCATTGTCTGCGGTCTTGGAGCAGTACCACGAGCAGGATTGGCACGGTCGACTGTATCTGGCTGGGGCAATCAGACAACTCCCGTTCCCAGAACTCGATGAGAAGGTGGTAGAGATCTTGGAGCTTGAGGAGGACCTTGCGATTCGAGCGCAGTTAGGTAAGGCTCTGGTCGATTTTGGAACTCCTCTGGCCCTGGAGAAGGCGCGGGAAGTCTACGCGGAAGCCCCTGACGATCCCAACAACGTGGATATTGGAGAGGATCTTTATCCAATCTATCGCATTCTGGGCATTGATGATCCCGAAATGGATTCCTGGAAGGAAGGTATCGAATCCTTTCGAGAGTATATAGACAACTTTGATCCCACTGAGGATAACTTTGATTTTGATGCGCTCGATCCTGACTGGATTCCCAGTGACATGGACGATCCATTGCCCTTTGCCGACCCATGGGCTGATGTCGGCCGGAATGATCCCTGTCCGTGCGGGAGCGGCAAGAAATACAAGAAGTGTTGCCTGCCCAAGAATTAGCGATGGGTCAACCGTCCACCTCGGCTTCCCAGGCGTCCAGTTTCTTGCTGAGTTCCGAGGCCAACTCCGGCTTCGCATCGAGCAGGTTATTGGATTCGCTGATGTCCGCCTCCAGATCGAAGAGGTAACGCTCACCGGTAGCCTGCTCGATGAGCTTCCATTTTCCCTGACGCACGGCCCGGCCTTCATCCACGCTCTTGCGCACCGGCCCTTTCTGGCGACGCCAGTAGAGCGTGCGGTCCCGGGCTGCCCCGTCGCTGGTGAGCAGGGGCATGAGATCGATGCCGTCTTCCAAGTCCGGATCCGCCTCCAGACCCGCTAGACGTCGGAACGTCGCCGTCCAGTCCATCGTCATGCCTGTCTGTGCGGACTCCACTCCCGTCGGGAACACTCCAGGCCAGCGAGCGATGCAGGGTACTCGCGTTCCACCTTCCCAGATGGTGGCCTTCTCGCCTCGAAGGGGGGCATTGCTGGAATAGGAATGTCCGCCATTATCGGAGGTGAAGACCACCAGCGTCTTCTCACGGAGCCCTAGTTCATCCAGTTTCGCCAAGACTCGACCGATCCCCGCATCCATGCTTTCGACCATGGCCACGTAGGTTTCGCGATCGCCCTGCTGCCAGCTTTTCTTCCTGGGCTCGACTACCTTGTCCTGGTCGTTGGGGCCTTGCCAGGGGAAGTGGGGAGCGGCATGGGAGAGATAGAGAAAGAAGGGGCCTTCCTGGTTCTTCTCAATAAAGGAGATGGCGTCTTCCGTGATCAAGTCAGTGGAGTATTCTCCCTCCCGCTTGATGGGCTCATTATCGAGGAACAAATCATGGACGCCGATCCGGTCCATATGCTGGAAGTAGTGGTGATTGCCTCCCAGCAGGCCGAAGAAATGGTCGAACCCCTGTTGATTGGGCCGCCGCTCAAAGTCATAACCCAAGTGCCATTTGCCGGACAACCCGGTATGGTACCCCGCTGTCTTCAACGCGTCCGCCACGGTCTCTCCATCTTCCGGGAGGCCACGCCCCATCTCCTGGTAGTAGAGCGCATTGTCCAGTCCCAGCCGCTGTTGATAGCGGCCGGTCAGGAAAGCCGCGCGAGTGGGAGAACAGACGGCCCCATTGGCATAGAAATCCGTGAAGCGGATCCCGTCCCTGGCCAGCTGATCCAGGTGTGGCGTCTCGATATCTGTCGCGCCGTAGCAGCTCAAGTCGCCGTAGCCGAGGTCATCGGCCAGGATGAAAAGGATGTTGGGGGATTCCGCCTGAGCGGTAGACAACAGTGTCAGGAGCAGGACCAGAAGGGTCGCCATGAAAGGGCTTGACTTACTTTGAGGGCTTACTTGTAGTGGGCGCATGGTGAGAGTATTCCTCATTTGGGTGCTGATTTCGGTGGGGTTCATTCGAGCGGAGACGAACTATGATGAGGCACTTCCAGAGAAATCGCGAGAGCTTCTCGAAAAACTGGAGAAATATTCAAAGGACCAGCGAGCGGAGACCCAAGCGCGTATCCTGAACCAAAAGCAGGAGACCTTGGAGGCACTTCAGCGGCAATTGGCGGACCAGCTCAAACTCGGCAACCAGAAGGAAGTTTTGGCTCTGTCCCAACTCCTTGAGTATCTCAAGCGCGGCCAGTCTTTAGAGGCGCTCGCGATTCGGTCCGACGAAAATCTCGGGCCACCCATGAGCAAGATCACCATCAAGGTGCTTGTCGATGCCACGAGTGAGATGAGGATTCAGGGGAGAGATTTGTGGATGGACCACAACGATGGTGGCGGCTCCCGACCAGGGATGCATCAGGGAGTTTTTCCAACCACTGTGAACGGAGTGGAGTGGATGCCCACCTGGATTGATCTGGTCACCGATAAGTTCGATCTCAGGAATGCGGCCTTTCCCTCCGAGGGTTCAGCCAACGTTCATATAAGCCAGATCGATGGCCGGGGCTCCGTCGAGGTAAAGGAAGAACCTTCGGAAGCAAATGACCACACCTTGGTTCTGGCCCTCAAAGACGGTGGCTCAGGTTCTGATTGGCTCGAATTTCGGATCACCTGGTGACATGATACGGATCTGCCTGGCTGTATGCCTCCTGGGAACATCCCTTGCACAAGCGGTCGAAATAGAGAACCTGCCGGGGCCCTCTCGCAAACTGGTGCTGAAGCTTCAGGCGTTCGCTCAAGAAGAGCAGGCGAAGTCGGAGCGCCTCATTGAGGAGAAGACCATCGCGGTCATCCGAATCCTGGAAAAACAGGTCAAAGAGGCAACCGTTGCCGGGAACCTTGAGGCAGCTGCCGCCATCCACAAGGAAGTTCTAAGGCTGAAGAAAGCCGTGACGCCTGTCGAATGAAGGCGTCTCTCTACCCTGCGCTGGCGCGGCGCAACCGATCCATCATGGCAATGCCCAGACCGTGTTCCGGCATCGGCTCGGCGATGATCTCGTCGACACCGCTGGCATCCAATTGCCGCAGGGCAAAGAAGAGGCGCACGGCCGCTTCCGGGAGCTTGCCGGATCCCGGACTCAAAATGGTCATCTGATCCCAGTCATAGAGATCCACGTAGCCGTCCTTGGCCTCGCCTCGATAGCTGAGCAGGGCGTAGGTCTTCCCCTCTTCCGGCTCGAAATCCTCCGGGGACTCCAGCAATCGCAAGGGCGTGCTGGGCGCATAGTGGCTGGCGAGTTGTCCAGGCGATTCCTGGGCTTCTCCGGGGTGGCTGGATCCCTGGTGCAGGTGAATCTTCCCAAACTTCTTCAGTTCTTCCAGCGTGATGGGCCCCGTGCGCAATACATGGAGGTCCGGCTTCGGCTTTCCACTGGGCTCGATCCGCACAATGGTGGATTCCAGGCCGCTGGAACAGGCTCCGCCATCGACGATCAACGGGATGCGATCGTCCAATTCGGCCAGCACGGCGGTGGCGGAAGTAGGGCTGATTCGCCCAAAACGATTGGCGCTGGGAGCGGCAATAGGATTGCCCAAGACTCGTACGATCCGGGAAAAAGTGGGGTGAGCGCTTACGCGGACGGCTACCGTATTCAGCCCCGCGGTCACGAGATCCGGCACTTCCGGCTTCTTCGGGAGAATCAGGGTCAGTGGCCCAGGCCAGAAATTCTCCGTCAGCCTGCGCACATCCGCGGCAAGGCTTTCTGGAATGTCAGCTACCCGTTCCAGGTCTCCGGCGGCGCGGCCCACATGGACGATAAGCGGGTCAAACTGAGGACGTTCCTTGACTTCGAATACTTTGGCCACGGCCGATTCATTGAAGGCGTCCGCTGCCAGGCCATAGACCGTCTCCGTGGGAAGCGCCACGACTTCGCCGGCCTGCAACAGGTCCACGGCCCGGCGCACGGAATCTTTTTCCAACTCAGAAGTGGGCGCGATCGGGGTGGTCATGGCTTAGTGGATTAAGTAGAAAAATATTGCGGAGCTGGTATATTGTGGCTGCTATGGAAGCCGCCTTTTTTTCGTGACGCAACGATTTGGTCACCGGGGCATTAAAAATCTTTCAATCTTCCATAAGCCCTAGTAACGTCAATGCCACGGCCACGTGGAGGATAGCTTAGGAGACTGAGACTGAGCATGCGGCAAAACATCATTCTAGTAGGTTATATGGGAAGCGGGAAAACGACCATCGGTCGTAAGGTCGCTTCGAATTTGGGTTTCCGATTTGTAGACACGGACGAGCTTGTCCG
>JBHIXE010000171.1:0-6403 GCA_041984905.1 Verrucomicrobiales bacterium
GAATCTGCACCGGGCAAGTCCGCGGAAGTGAGCGCCACCACCATGGTTGCGGCTCGTCCTTCCCAGGTCTTCGCCTTGTCGATCGACCAGCGCGGAGTGGTATCCTTTGCCGGACAACAGGTGGAAGGTGACAGCCTGCGCGATCGGATGGAGTCTCTGGTGGAGAGCAATCCCTCGGTCGGAGTCGTCATCCGCAGCAGCAAGCAGTTGCCCGTGGAAGAGTTGGTGAAGGTGATGAACGCCGTCAAAAGCGCAGGCGTCATCCATGTGGGGATCACAACGGAGTAGCGATGGCATCCCGGCCCCGACATCGGCGTACCCCGCCCCCACTCTCGCAGCAGCCTTTCCTCTTCTACTGCGCGGTTTTTCTGGTGCTTCACCTCATCGGGCTGGCCGTTATTTTCTGGGTGCACAAAGAAGGGCACACTCCTGTCATTGACGAAGCGCTGGTCTACGGCTCCGCCAAACTGGACATGGAGAAAGTGCATTGGCTCCCGCGAATTTCCGACGATCTGATGGCCGCGGCCATCCCGGCGCATTCTCCAGACCTGGCATCTCCACCAGATCCTACTCCCGACCCGGAACCGCTCCCTGAGCCAGTTCCCGTGGAGCCCGTGCCCGTTTCCCCACCTGTCGCCGCCGTGCCGGTCTCACCGTCCCCGTCTCCCATGCCGGAAGATCCGGTTCCAGTGATCCCACCCTCTTCAGCATCGACGGGCCCATCTCTCACCGAACTTCCGGAACCCATCGCCGCAACGCCCCTGCCGGTAGAGCCACAGATGCCGCCGGAACCAACGCCACTACCAGAGCCTGAGCCAGCCCCCATCGATCCTGTGGCAGCCTATGATGCGGCCTTGCTGAAGCTTTATGAGAGCCGTTGGAGTCCCCCACGGGTAGACCGATCCCTCACGGTGCAGGCGGAAGTGATTGTGGGAGAGAATGGTCGTGTGATCCGATCTCGCATCATTCAGCCTTCCAACCACTTCCTGATGGACCAATCCGTGAACCGGGCGCTGGCCCAGGTCATCCGCGCCGATCCGCTTCCTGAAGGCGTTCCCGGCCCCGACCACCGGGCAGTGCTCAGATTCGAACACCCTTGAACTGGATTCTTTGCTAAAGGTGGCGATATTTAAACAAACTTGCGATTGCGGGTTTGAGGCATATCATCCTGCCTCTGGCTTCGGTTTCGAAGTTCCAGGCTTCCAAGTATGAATTTGGCCCAGCTACTAACGGTGGACCACATTGTTCCGGAGATGCAATCCACGGAGCATTGGCCGGCCATCAAGGAGTTGGTGGATCATCTCGATGACAACCGCTTGTTGGGGAAAGCCAACGGAGAGGAGGTCCTCGAGCTGCTTTACCAGCGCGAAGAACAGACCAGCACCGGAATTGGTTCCGGAGTGGCCATTCCGCATACCTTTGTTCAAGGGTTGGAGGATGTGGTCGCGGTTTTCGGCCGGTCGCACAAAGGCATTGAGTTTGGAGCTCTGGACAATGCACCCGTCTATTTCGTGGTGATGTTCATCGTTCCGGCCGAACAGTACCGGATGCACCTCAAGACCCTGGCTGCGATTGCCAAAATGTTTTCCAGCACCGAGATCCGGAAACGCCTGAGCGAAGCCCCTTCCCGCGAAGACATCCTGGAAGTGCTGTCAATGCGGCCTGCCCGCACCTGATTCGCCTTCCCCGTTCCATTCTGCAAGAGAACGGACTGGGCATTTGCCCTCCCACTGGTATTCCCCCAGTATCTAACGAGCACTGCACCACTCTGCCATGAGCCCAATTCTCCCTGACATCCTAGCCAAGCGCGTTGCCGAAGCGCTCGCCGCCTCTTCGAAGGCGGACGAGTTGCCCGAGGAGTTTACCCCGGAGGTGACGCCCACGAACGATCCCAAGTTTGGAGACTACCAGGCGAATGCCGCCATGATTCTGGCCAAGACTCTGCGCATGAATCCGCGTCAGTTCGCGGCCGAGCTCGTAGAGAAACTGCAGGTGGACGATTTGTGCGAGCCGCCGGAGATCGCAGGTCCTGGCTTCATCAATTTCCGGCTCAAGCAAGAGACCGTGGCTGCCCGCGCCCTGGAGGTGGCTCAGGACGACCATCTCGGGGTACCTCGAGTGGAACAGCCGAAGACCATCGTAATCGATTTCAGCGCGCCCAACATCGCCAAAGCCATGCACGTGGGTCACATCCGCAGCACGATCATTGGCGATTGCCTGGCGCGGGTTGCGCGTTTTGTGGGGCACGATGTTATCACGGACAACCACATTGGAGACTGGGGCACCCAGTTCGGCATGGTCATCTATGGCTGGAAGAACTTCCTGGATCACCACGCCCTTCAGGAGAACCCCATCAGGGAACTCCTCCGGGTCTACAAAGTGGTGAACGCCAAGACTAAGGAAGACGAAGCGGTCCTCAATGAGTGCCGTGAAGAATTGGTGAAGTTGCAGCAGGGAGATCCGGAGAACCTGGACATCTGGAAACGCTGTGTGGAGCACTCGCTGGACGGACTGGCCAGGATCTACCAGCAGTTGGACGTCACCTTTGACCACTACCTCGGCGAGAGCTTCTACAACAACGAACTCAAACCGCTGGTGGATCGGCTCATCGAAAAAGGAATCGCCAAGAAAAGCGACGAGGCCATCTGCATTTTCAGCGATGAAACTCTTCCGCCCGAGGAAGATCCCTTCAAGATCCAGCGGGATGGCGAGTGGAATGACATTCCCGCCATGATCCAGAAATCCGATGGCGGCTTTCTCTATGCCACCACGGACATCGCCACTCTGGAATACCGCATCAAAGAATGGAATGCCGACGAGGTCTGGTATGTGGTCGGTGCGCCTCAGCAACTGCACTTCCGCCAGATCTTTGATGCCTCCCGCCGCCTGGGGTACCAGGTAAAGCTGGTCCATGTCGCCTTCGGAAGCATTCTGGGCAATGATCGCAAGCCCTTCAAAACCCGCGATGGCTCTACTGTTGGCTTGCAGGAAGTGCTCACGGAATCGATGGAGCGCGCTCTCAGTTTCCTGGAAGAGCGCGAGAAAGAAGATGATCGCTTCTTGCTACCGGAGGAAGAAAAGCCCAACGTTGCCCGCGTCGTGGGATTGGGTTCCGTGAAATACGCCGAACTCTCCCAGGCTCGGATGACGGACTACATCTTTGATTGGGACAAGATGCTCTCGCTCAAGGGCAATACGGCCCCCTATCTCCTCAATGCCTACGTGCGGACACGTGGCATCTTCCGCAAGCTCGAGGGCGAGTTCACCATGCCGGAGAAGATTGTGATCGAGGATCCCGCTGAACGAGTCCTGGCGATGAAGCTGATTCAATTCGGAGAAGTAGTCCCGAGCGTGCTCAACGACCATAAGCCCAACCTCCTGGCGGCTTACCTCTTCGATCTGGCCAAGACCTTCCACAGCTTCTTTGAGGCCTGTCCCGTGCTGAAGTCCGAAGGCATCACCCGCGAATCCCGCCTCATGCTCTGCGACACCACCTCAAAGGTGCTGAAACAGGGCCTGAACCTGCTGGGAATTGAGGTGACGGACCGGATGTAGTCCCTACATCTGGAATCAGCCCCGGATTTCCGCCAGGAGATCGTCCACCAGGCGGGCGATCTTTTGGGTCGCCTGTTCCGGCGCCTCCAGGGGTAAATCTCCCACTTCCCAGAATTCCATCCTCTCCAATTGCTCCGGGTATTGCTCGGTGACCATGGGAAGATGCTCCTCCCGGCTCAACGCGATCCAACGAGTTGTCCGGGCAAAATCATCGGCCAGCGCTTTGCGGGGAAACCGTTCCGCCCCAACCGGCTTTACTTCAAACCTTTCCAATGCGCTCAAGGCATAGGGAGATATGGGCCCAGGATTACAAGGTCTGGGAAAGTTACGATGCAATCCCATCGACTCGGCCCGCCAGGAAATCCCCAATTCGGCCGCGTGATGATTGAAATACTCTTCCGCAAAGCGACTGCGGTAGTAGTTCCCGGTGCAGAGAAACAAGACCGTTGACTCAATTTCCACGACCACAGCCTCTGGTCAGGCCAACTTCACGCAAGCGAAGATTTAGCGAACGATGACCGGAAAAACAAAAAGACCCGCCGTTCAGCGGGTCTTTTCGAAAGTGGAAATTAAACAGTTATCTCAGCTCAGGACCCGATCACTGACCGTGGCGAACGTAGTTGGTTCCAGAAGAGAACCCCATGGCCGGAGGATATTCCTTGTAGCCGTTGGTCGGATCGTAAGAAGTGGAGGTATAGGGAGCGCGATAGCTGTCCTTGTATTTCGCGGTGCGGAAATTCACAGCTTCGAACAGGCCATAACCAAAGCGAGTCGCAGCGCGGTCGGCGCCTTCGATGATCCCGGCACTGAAGGCTTCCGTTCCACCTTCATATTCCAGCTTGTGATCGATCGTGGCGGGAATTTCTAAAAATCCATAAAACATATTCGCCAACCCACGACTCAACTTGCGAACAGGGGTATCAGCATCTCCAGGAGGAGCTTGAATATCGGCGAATGCCAACCCGGTAAGGCTGACGGCGAGTGCGATGGCGACCACTTTTTTCATTGTGGGGCGAGACTAGAACAGTAACGAGTCCCTTGGCAACCTTTTAGTTAAAAATTGCTTGGACACCTCTCTTTTGTCCCTAATTTCTTTCTAATGGACGAAGAGTTGGAACGTTTGGTGGCAGCGAGGGTACTGGATAAGGAATCAGCGGAGAAAATCAGTGATTTAGCCCCTGGAACTTTCTGCAAGCACAAGAGTTGGGGCGTCGGCCGTGTCGCGTCCTGGGACTTGATGGAAGATCGCATTCTGATCGACTTTGAGGACAAGCCGGGTCACGGCATGAAATTAAAGTTCGCGGCGAATGCGCTGGAACCCCTCCCTGAGGATCACATTCTGGCCCAGCGCCTGGATGATAAGGATGCCGTTCGCAAGTTGGCGGAGGAAGATCCCGTGGAACTGGTGCGCCGCACGGTGGCGTCTCATGAAAACACCATTTATCTGGATGACCTGGAAGACATCCTCAAAGGCCATGTGGTGCCGGAAGGCAAATACAAGACCTGGTGGGATTCGACCAAGAAGAAGCTACGGATGGACCGGCGCTTTGTGGTGCCCTCCAAACGGAACATCCCGCTGGAACTCCGTGCGGATGACATCAGTCCCGTTGACGCGTTGATCAAAGACGTCACCTAAGCCGCGGACCTCAAGTCCAAGGTGAAGTGTGTGGAAGCCATCCTGAAAGATCCGGAGGTTTTTACCGACCCTGTGAATGAACTGGGTCTCGTGGTGATGGATCTGAACGACAACGCCAAGCAGAACACCAAGCTCTTCCTTGGTCAGGCGATCGAGCTGATCCTGGCCCGGAACGACATCCAGAAGGCGTTCAATCTGGAACCGCTGGAGGATCAGGTGCATCTCCCCACCCTGTTGCAGGAAGAACGGGACCGGCTCGGCGAGACTCTGCGCGGTCTCGGCGTAGCTCGCCAACGCCAAGTCCTGGAGGATTTCCCTGCCGCATATGGCGATGAATGGGTTGATGTGGTCTTTGAAATGCTGAACTCGGCTGGCCTGCGTGGGATCAGTGAACTCACCAAGTTCCTGGTGGAGCAAGGCAAGCAGAAGGAATTGGACAACTATCTCCGCACCGGTCTGCAGCACCGATCCCTGAGCACCGATCTCATGACCTGGATCTGTAAGGAGCGCAATGACAAGGCCAAGGCCGTCGTCGACGACGATCTGCCCGTGGTCATCATGGCGATCCTGGAACGGGATCACTTCGCTGACGAAACCCGGCGCACGAACCGGCTCGCTGATATTCTGCAGGACGACCCGGACCTGATTCCGGACATGGTCACCGGACGGGACATCAATGCGGTGCGCGGTTTCACCCGGCGCCTGCAGATGAGCCCGGTCTTTGATGATCTCACCCGCAAGTCCCTCCTCGCGCGGATCGTAAAGATCCACTCCGAGATTGAAGATCTGATCACGGGTCATGCCTCCGCCATGGCGACGGTTCACTCGGAACTCATTGTCTCCTGGGAAAGCCTGGAAGCACGCAAGAAGGAGTTCGATCACCTGGTCAATGTGGAGATCCCGCAGAACAAGAAGGACATCCAAGTGGCCCGCGAATACGGAGACTTGAAGGAAAACTTCGAGTATCAGTCCGCCAAGGAGCAGGAGAAAGTCCTTCGCAAGCGCCGGGAAGAAATGCAGCAGGATCTGGAACGCGCCAAGCCGACGGATTTCGCCAATGCCGACACCAGTGTCGCATCCATTGGCACGATCGTGACGGTCCGCGACGTGGAATCCACCCAGGACGACACCTTCACCATTTTGGGCGCCTGGGATTCCGATCCTGACAAGGGCGTGATTCCTTTCACTTCACAGGCGGCTAAAACGTTGATC
>JBHIXE010000171.1:6413-11384 GCA_041984905.1 Verrucomicrobiales bacterium
CTCGCGGAACTCCCCACGGAGATCGAAGGTCAAATGCGTCAGGTGAAAGTGGTTGAGATTCGCGCTTATAAGTCTTAACTCAGCGCCCGTAAGGGCAATTCCCTTACTTTACGACGACTTTGTCACCAATGGGAGGTTCCTCTGAACCTCCCAGCCTTTAAGCTATCCTAATCATTCACTGTCCCTCACACCATGTCAGACACCACCATCGTTGATATCATCGGCCGTCAGGTCTTCGATTCTCGCGGCAACCCGACTGTGGAAGTCGATGTAATGCTTGCCGGCGGAGCTATCGGTCGCGCAGCCGTTCCCAGCGGCGCTTCCACGGGAGAACACGAAGCCGTCGAGCTGCGGGATGGCGATACCTCCAAGTATCTTGGCAAGGGCGTGAGCAAGGCCGTCGACGCCGTGAACGCCAAGATCGCCGAAGAACTCGTGGGCGAAGACGCAACGGATCAAGCCATGATCGACAAGATCATGCAGCAACTGGACGGCACCAAGAACAAGGGCAACCTCGGCGCCAACGCCATTCTGGGTGTCTCCCTCGCAACCGCCAAGGCTGCCGCCGAACAACTCGGCCTCCCTCTCTTCCAATACATCGGCGGCCCGAACGCCAAGGTGTTGCCCGTTCCCATGATGAACATCATCAATGGCGGTGCGCACTCCGATGCTCCGATCGATTTCCAGGAATTCATGATCATGCCTGTGGGCGCTCCGACCTTCAGCGAAGGTCTTCGCTACGGCGCGGAAGTGTTCCACGCCCTCAAGAAGGTGCTCCATGCTCGTGGTCTCTCTACCGCAGTGGGTGACGAAGGTGGTTTCGCTCCAGCCCTGGATTCCGCCGAAGACGCCCTCAGCGTCATCGCTCAAGCAGTCGAGAAGGCCGGTTACAAGCTGAAGGACGATATCTGCATCGCTCTGGACGTGGCTTCCTCCGAGTTCTACGACAAGGAAAAGGGCAAGTACGTCTTCAAGAAGTCCGACGGCAGCGAGAAAACGGCTGAAGAGCTGGTCGATTTCTACGCAGGTCTTCAGGCCAACTACCCGATCATCTCCATCGAAGACGGTTGCGATGAGAACGACTGGGACGGCTGGAAGGTGCTGACCGATAAAATCGGCGCCAAGACTCAACTCGTGGGTGACGACCTCTTCGTGACCAACGTCGAATTCCTCAAGAAGGGCATCGACCTGGGTGTGGCCAACTCCATCCTGGTGAAGGTCAACCAGATCGGCAGCCTCACGGAAACGCTCGACGCGGTCGAACTCGCCAAGGAGAACAAATACACCAGCGTCATCAGCCACCGTTCTGGTGAGACCGAAGACAACACCATTGCGGACATCGCCGTGGCCACCAATGCCGGTCAGATCAAGACCGGTTCCATGAGCCGCAGTGACCGGATCGCGAAGTACAACCAACTGATCCGGATCGAAGAGCTGCTTGGCGACAACGCCATCTATGGCGGCAAGATGAAGGTGCTGTAAGCGTCTCGCGATATCTCAAACCATTCTCGACTCCAGCTCTGCATTGCAGGGCTGGAGTTTTTTTGTCGGATGACTCCTCAATACCGCATGACCTTGGCAATGAACCGCTCGACCTGCGGGACAGCGCTTCCGCCAAAGATGTCTTCTGGCGGAGCATAGGCCTGGACCTGCCCTTCCGCGAGAAACACGATCCGGTCGGCCACGGCTTTGGCTAAACCCATCTCGTGAGTGGAGAGGAGGATGTTCTATCCCTGCCGGCAAAGGTCTTCGATGAGTTCGAGGACCTCGGCAGTCATCTCCGGGTCCAGAGCAGACGTCGGTTCATCGAGAAGGAGCAAGCGAGGGTTGGGCGCAATGGCTCGTGCCAGAGCAACCCGCTGCTGCTGACCTCCAGACATCTGAGCCGGCTTCTTGTCCTGATGATCCGCCAGCCGAAAGCGCTCCAACTGAGTGCGGGCGACTTTCACCGCTTCTTCCTCGGTGAACCCGTGCACTTTCTCCAGCGGAAGCGTGACGTTCTGCAGCGCAGTGAGATGAGGGAACAGGTTCCAGGATTGAAAGACAAATCCATTGCTGCGCCGATGCTTGAGGAGCGCTTCCTTGCTGTAGCGAAGGGGTGCGTCATCGATGGTCACCGTCCCCGCATCCGGTACTTCCAATCCTGCCACCACGCGCAGCAGGGTCGACTTCCCCCCTCCGGAAGGCCCGATCAAGACCAGGGTCTGGACTTCTGCCCCCACCTCAAGGCACACGTCATCCATGGCCAGAGTCTGGCCGAAGCGCTTGGTGACGTTCTTGAGTTCCAACTTCATGAGCTAGGATTGGAAGGCGTAGCGTTTCTCGAGTTCCCGGGAGACCAGTGCGATGGGAATTGTCAGCAGCAGGTATCCGATCGCCAGTGGCACGTAACTCTCAAAGGAGACGTAATGGAGGGCGTTCACATCCTGGGATTGCTTGAAGATCTCGCCCACGCCAATCACGCTCAATAGCGAAGAATTTTTGATGAGATTGGCAAATTCCCCCGCCACGCCTGGCAAGGTCCGGCGCACGGCCTGGGGAACGATCACATAGCGATAAGTCTGCGCGTTGGTGAATCCCACCGCCGTGGCGGCTTCCAGTTGCGAATCGGCGATCGAGCCGATCCCGCCCCGCAAGATCTCCGCCAAGTATGCGGCGGAAAATCCCGCCAGCGCGATGGTACCAACCAACAGAGGTTCGCTCACAAAGGGAGGCAGGATCTTGTCGAGTCCAAAAGGGGATGCAATCACGAAGTAGGCCACGACGATCTGCACCAAGAGGGGAGTGCCGCGGATCAACTCGATGTAGCCCTGACAGACACGTTTCAGAACTTCTGAACCCACCTTCTGCCCCCCTACCAGCAGAACGGCAAAGATCATCGCCAGAAGCAAACCCATGAGCGAAGCGAACATCGTCAGCCCGAATCCTTTGAGAAAGAGCAGGCGGTTCGCCCAAATGATCCCCCACTTGGCCTGGTAGACCGTGCTGGTAAAGATGATCCAGCAGAGAACGGTGAGGACAACCAAGCAAGCAGCTGCAACGAGTGCTTCGAAAAGGAGAGATCGCGATTCAGTCCGGATCATGAGGCCGCTAAGCTCCTACTTCAGGAGAAGTGATTGAGCAACCACCCAATCAACACAACCTGAGGAACCGTGACAAGCGGCAGGTAGAGCGCGATCTTCCACGAGCCAGTCGTTTCCTTGAGGGCCATGATCTCCGTGTAGTCGGTTGCTGCGCCTGCCATGAGGAAGGTGAACGCGTTGCCGGGTGCCGCGGCGCGGTTCAGCAGATCCGCCGCGATCGGGCTCGAGCCTTCCGAACATACCTCGATGATGGTCGCCGCCACCAGCGTTATGACCAGCCCCAGGAAGGAAGGCCCCACCAGCGAGGCAAAGGCGTCTTCGGGAATCGCGGCCCGAAGCACGGCGGCGAGGACGGTTCCAAAGAAGATCCATCTCAGGATCATTCGGCTCTCTGCCACTCCGTCCTTCGCCACGCTGGAAAAGAACTTCCCATCCCATTTCACGCCGGAGAGCGCCTTTTTCGCTTCGGGAAACAGTTTGAAGCCCTCCGGCAGATCGAAGCTGTTGGGATTGGTCGGCAAAACCTTCCGCTTCACCAGCTGGTCGAAGATGACGCCTGAAATCAGGGCAATCACTCCGGACAAAAGAAGGAAAGCAAGGGTCCAGGGAAAGCCGATCAACGCGATGAGGATGATCGTCAGCGAAAGAGAGTTCCAGGGACTGGCAATGAGAAAGGCCATGACCTGACCCAGGCTCGCGCCCCGCCGATAAAGCTGCATTCCCACCAGGAGAATCCCGTGATTGCAAAGGTCCAGGAAGAGGCCGGCAAAGGTGGCCCGAAAGATCCCGGATAGCGTTCCGCCCCGGCCAAGAACGCTCATCACGAATTCCCGTGGCACCTTGGCCAAGAGGCCCACGAGGGCTAGGCCAATCGCCAGCCCCCACCACATCATGTTGAACAGCTCATAGATGCCGTGCGTGAAGGTGCCAATGATCGGCCTCCCCCACCAGATCACTTCCATGACGGCCTCATGCGCCAGCCAGTGGGTCAGATAGGCTACGGCCACCACGACCAGCGAGCCCCAGAACAACCAGTCGATTCCCGAAGAATGACAGTGATCATGTCCCTCGTGCCCCGAGTCGTGATCTGCTGAAGGTTGATGTTGGCAGCAGGAACTCACGATAAGATTGAAACTGGGAACTCTGACGCGGACTCTCGAGTCCAACTTAATAACGGTTGCCTCTTGCGCTAAAACACGAAGGACACGCCCAACTCCTCGAAATTATCCTTCCACTCCTCAAACCACTTGTCGCCCAGTTTCTCGAAGCCGCCAGACGCTCGGTATTCTTCCAGGAAAGCGTTGATCTCACCCAGCAGTTCTTGATCATCCTTCTTCACCGCTATTCCCCACTGTTCTTCTCGTACGGGCGTCAACAAAGCCTTCGTGTTGTCGATATGCTCTTGCCAGAACTGGTAGATGGAGACCTGGTCGTAGAGAAAGGCATCCGCCTTGCCTTGCGCGACTTCCAGAGCGCAGTTGCTGGCCTCCCGCAAGACGGCGATTTCCGCCTCCGGCATGTTTTCCTTGGCGTAGATATCCCCAGTCGTACCCAGCTTCACCGCGATCCGGCGGCCTGGTTTGTTGAGGTCAGACGCATTCTGGATGGTGCTGTCTTTCTGAATGAGGAGGCAGATGCCGGTGCGCACGTAGGGATCTGAGAAGCTCACCGCTTCGGAACGTTCCGGGGTGATGGTCATCGACGAGATCACGCAGTCCACGCGTCCGCTTTGCAGGGCGGGGATCAGACCTTCAAAGGACATATCGCGGATCACGATCTCCCGGCCCAGCTTTTCGCCCATGGCATTGGCCAGATCCACGCTCACTCCCGAAGGAGCGCCCGTCGTGTCCTTCATTTCGAACGGCTTGTAATTGAGTTCCATCCCAAT
>JBHIXE010000172.1:0-11366 GCA_041984905.1 Verrucomicrobiales bacterium
ATTCCCGCGCCAGCGAGCAGGATCACCGCCAACGCCGCGAGAATTTTCCAGGTTCGTTTCATCCAATCCATCATTCCAATCCGGTAAAGGTTTCGAGTTCAGTCGGGGGAAGCAGGAGCAGTTCTTCCTCTTCGTCCATCCCCTGGTCGTTGACCATGACAAACAATCCCACCACGGCGGCACAGGCACAGGAGGCCACTGCGGTTCGGATCGAGAACCGTTCCCAACGCCGAATCATCTCATTCTGGCGCATCTCCTGCCAACGGCTGACCACGCGGGTGGCAAATCCAAGAGGGGCACTGGTGTCTCTGGATGCCTCCGAATCGCGCTGCCCGCGAAACAGGGCCACCAGTTGGTCCCAGAACGGGTGACGAGCCTGATCTTCTGATGAGTCTGGATTCATGGCTATGGTCGTGATTGTTGCAGTTCAGGTTCCCAGGATTGCAGGGTGACCTGCAGCTTCTTGCGGGCGCGGAAGGCGGTCACCTTGACTTTGGATTCTCCCCAACCCAGGTGATCGGCGATGTCCTTGACGGAAAGTTGCTCCAGATCCAGCAGGCGCAAGACGTTCTCTTCGGCGGGCTTCAAAGTCGCCAGAAGCCGGTTCAAGAGATCCCGCACTTCTTCGGTGGAATCGATCATGGTATCGGTCTCGGCCTCACCCGCCAGCACCGCTTCCAGAACTTGGGTGTCCTCTTCCCGCAGATCGGCATAGCGCAACTCGCCGCGCCGCTTCTGGCGACGCAGATGATCGAAGCAGGTATTGCGCGCCACCCGGGACACCCAGTGTTCCAGGGGCTGTTCCCCGCGAAAGGTATCGAGCTTGGCAAACATCTTCATGAAAATCTCCTGAGCCAGGTCTTCCTCGTCCATGGCATAGGGGAGGTGATTGCGCACGATGCGGATGACCACCGGGTAGAGCCGCTCCACCAAGGCGTGCCCGGCGGCAGCATTTCCGCCGCGAGCCCGTTCCAGGAGCGTCTCCCATGTGTCTTCATCGCTCTGCACCATTGCCACCCTAGCATGTTCACAGGTATGAGCCTGGGTCAATTCTTCGGTCCATTTACGGGGATGTTGACGCTGGACTACGGGGCTGGTTACAGGTTTTTCCCCGATCCGTGAAATAGTCCACGTTGGGGCGGCGTAGATGGGGCATGGCTGCGGGTTCCATTGCAATACGCTGGAGAAGTTGGCTGAAAGCGCTGCTTTTTCTCCCGTTTCTGGCGGTGGCCGTCATCGTGGTCGGCGCAACCGTCGTCATTTCTCCCTACTGGAAGATGGCTCGACAGGTGGATCTTCAGTTTCGTGAGCCGGAGTTTGGTGCGCCACAGACAATTCCTTGGGAATACCATTCCCTGGATGAGGTCCCCGAGCACTTGATTCAAGCGGTGGTTGTAGCTCAGGATCCCTACCTTTTCGAGAGTTCCGCTTATGTGCGATACTTTTTCGATGGTGCCGGGTGCTCGAAAATACTGGCCGCCGGATTGGTTCCCGGTCGCTCCTACAGTCGTCACCTTGTGGTTCCCTTGGTCGCGGTCAGGCTGGAACGAGCCTATACGGAAAGCGAGTTGCTCGAACTCTTTATCAATCACTCCTACTACGGCGAAGGCTATGTGGGAATCGGGCAAGCCGCCAAAGGATACTATGGAAAAGAGGTCGCCGATCTGACGCGAGAAGAGGCTGCGGTTCTGGCGGGAGTTTTGAGTTCGCCCGAGTATCTTTCTCCCGTGACCAATCCAGAGGGCGCCAGGGAAGCTGGGGAGCGGGTGCAGACACTGATGGATGAGCAATTCGGCACGCCTTGAAATAGGGTGATGGCTTTGAGAGAGTTGAAACCCTTCGCAAGTTCCTGCCCGTAGCACGTCTCAACCCCTAAGTCTTCGTCGGGTATTGCCACTAGAATCCCTGATTCCCATTGTGATGAAAATTTGACTGGATTGATCTTGAGTTGCTTCTGCCCCGTTCTAGGCTGCCCTAACCACCACCTCTTTGCGCTATGTTCGGCCTTGGTCCTACGCTTTCTTCCCTCTTCAAGTATCTATACTTTCTGAGGTTCCCCCTCATTTTCGGTGTGGTTCCGCTCTGGGGCCTCGCTTATCTCGGCAACTCCGGGCCCAGCACCTTTCAGAACGCGATGCTGGCCACCCATCCCTTTGGCTTCCTCAGCATCGGGTCGCAGATCGCCTTCCTTTCGATTGGGGTCTACCTTGCCTCTGCCATTGTGTTGCGCAATGCCAAGGAACGCTTTGGCGTGCAGCCCTGGTCCCTGTTTTCTGGGTGGATCGGCAATCGCGCCCTGGTGCCGATCTTCATGATCATCCTGGGTGGCCCGCTCATTTTCGTCGTGGCCCTGGCCAATGGAGAAAACAAGATCTACTCGCCGATCACGATGCACTCCGCCTGGGTTTGCGCGATGTACATGGGGATTGGCTTCATCGCGACGGGCTTGGCCCTGCGAGGATTTAAAGAACTGGCGGACAGGACCGCGAGCAAGGCGCCCATCTTTACCCGGACGGGAAGAGGCATCGCCCAGTTCCTGGGAGAAGGCTACTACGACCGCTCCAACGATCAGTTCAAGGAAGGGCACATCTTCATGGTCTTCTACGTGATCGTGATTACGGCGACCTACATCTACGGACGCATCGTGTTGAATCCGACGACGGCGGTTGATTATGGGGAGGAGTCCGTGCCGGCGTTGTCCTATGTGTTGGCTTTGCCGATCATGATGACCACGATCTCGTCGGGACTGGCCTTCCTTCTGGATCGGTTCCGGGTGCCGGTGCTGGGGGCCATGGCCTTGATCACCTACGGCAACTACCGTTTTTTCGAGAACGACAACATCTTCTACATCTTTCCCGCCAAGGAAGTGACCTTCTACAATTCTGAAGCGCGACCGGATGCGGAGCTCTCTCCGGTGGTGACTCCGGTGGTAGCGCACCGGGCCGCCCTGCAACGGTTGGAAGTGGTCAACAAACTGAGCACTCGGAACCAGAAAACCGCGATTGTGGTCTGTGCCTCAGGGGGAGGCATTCAGGCGGCAGGGTGGACGGCCAGGGTGCTTTCTGGATTGGATGAAGTGACCAATGGCGAGTTCTCCAGCCGCGTCTTTCTCTTTACCTCCGCTTCAGGAGGTAGTGTGGGCGGCTACATGTTCCTGGAGAGCTACGACCGGAAACTTGGGAAGGCGGATCCGGGACGTCTCGATCGCATTTTTCCGGCCGCCACCACTTCCAGCCTCGAGTCCGCGCTCTGGGGCCTGACGCAACCTGATTTCACCCGCTTCTTCTTCTCCAGCACGATGCAGGATCAAGCGCTCGACCGGGGTTGGGCCCTGGAGGAGAGCTGGCGGGAACAGGCCAATTTCGTTTGGGGAGGTGTGGCCAAGCGAGACATCGAGAATGAGAACGGACGCTATCAGCAATTCGGTGAATGGGTGTCGGGATCCCGTGACGGCGTCTTGCCGGCGGTCGTCTTCAACTCGCTGATTGTAGAGACCGGCGGATTGCTGGCCCTGAGCACCGTGGATTTCACGGATATTTCGGAAGAAGCGGCCTTTGAGAAGCTCATGGCAGAGCGGGGAGTGGACCTGAAGGAACTGCGAGAAAACATCACCGACCCAGATTACCGCGCGGCATTTTACGACCGGGCACGTCGAGAGGGCATCTTTTCCCAGGGAACACCGGAAGATGCGCGCGCACGTGGGCTTTTGCCCAGTGCGGTCCGTTACCAGACCTTCCACCGCATTTTCGCGGATCCGGATCATCGGGACATGGCGCCAGACTTGAACAAGAGAACGGCGGCGCGGCTTTCGGCGACCTTCCCTTACATCACGCCGATTGCGCGGCCGGCGCTGCAGGGGTTTGAGGGGGTCGACTACGAGGTGCCTTACTACCACGTCGCGGATGGCGGCTTCTACGACAACCTTGGCATCGTGCCTGCAGTCGAGTGGATCCGCGCCGTGATGTTCCCGGATGGGCTGAATGGCCGGATCGATCGCGTGGTCGTTCTCCAGATTGTGGCGGAGCCGGAACCGGAGGAGATGGACAACATGCTTCCCAGCGGAACCCCTACCAAGGACGGGTTCCGGTTTGTGTTTGCCGGTCCGCTGGAAGCTATCGCCAAGGTGCGGGGTTCGACCCAGGTGAAACGAAGCGACCTGGAACTGGGGTTGTTGCAACAGCTGGATGAATCCAGCTCGATCGAGGTGGACGTGGTGCGGGTGCAACCGCCGATCAATGTCTATGAGGACGGAAACCCGCCGTTATCCTGGAGCCTCTCACCTAAGAATATCGAGTCTCTCAAGAGCGCATGGATTGCCCTGACCGAGGATGGAGATAGCGAGGTTGCCCAATTCATCGCCAAGTATTTCCCGACTGCTGAAGAGGTGAAAGACGACCGGGTGCTGAAGGGAGAAGAGGTGCAAAGCAAGAGCTTCCGCTTCAAGGACTGGATGCAGCAACGCCAGAGCAAATTCACGGAAGACGGCGAAGAGATTCCACGAGCCAAGAAGTTTGAGTTCGGTCCCGAGCAAAAGAAGGGGGATTAGAGTCCCCGGCAAGGGATCCTACTTCTTGACGTAGGATCCGAGAACCCGCAGGTAGTTGGCCCGCTCAAAGGCGACGGGGTCCTGACAACGCTCCTGAGTGAGCATGCCCTGGAACTGGCTGATCGACTCAAAGTCCTGAGTCGTCATCCAGCCGACCAGGCCATTGAGAATCGGGGGAATCCGCTCGATACCCTGTTGGAGCAGGGTCGAGGCCATCATGGTGACGGAAGCTCCGGCGAGCAGTCCCTTGGCCACGTCTTCGGAAGAATGGATGCCGCCGGTGATGGCAAAGTCCGCCCGAATCCGATCCTTGAGAATCGCAACCCAGCGCAAGGGCAGGCGAAGGTCGTTGGACTCGCTCAATTGCAGCCGCGGTTCCACGGTGAGTTTCTCGATATCAATGTCAGGCTGGTAAAACCGATTGAAGAGCACCAGACCCTGGGCCCCTGCGGCGACAAGCCGCTGACAGAAGCTGGGGAGGGCGGTAAAGAAGGGGGAAAGCTTGACCGCCACGGGAATCGATACGGCCTGACAGACCGCCTCAACGGTGTCCACATACCGGGTCTCCAAATCGAGTGGATTGATGTTGGGATTGGTGGGGAGCTCATAGAGGTTGAGCTCCAGACCCTTGATCCCGGTCTGTTCCATCTTGGCCGCATATCGAGCCAGCACTTGTGGGCTGGTGCCATTCAGGCTTCCCATGACCGGGAAATCCACTGCCTCCACGACCTTCTCGATCAACGCGAAGTGATCTTCCACGGAGCAGAGGTTCCCAATGTCCGGAAAATAGGTGAGGGACTCGCTGTAGTCATCGTGACCGTAGGCCAGGTAATGGTCCAATTGATCGCCGGTTCGTCCGATCTGTTCCTCGAAGAGCGAGTGCATCACGAGTGCCGCAGCGCCAGCATCTTCCATGCGGCGGACGTTATCCACGTCCCGGCTGAGCGGGCAGGACGAGACAACGATGGGGTTCTTGAGAGTGAGTCCCAGGTATTTAGTCGTCAGGTTCATGGTAAAAGGCGGGAGCTTTTGGGGCTTATTTCAATATAAACGGAGGACGGCTTCGACAGAAGACCAAAGCAAGATTCGGGCATTGAAAGGAAAGAAATGCTTAAATCATCTGAAATTCTCCTTTTGTGGTAATGTAAGGGCGCTACACTGTCTGCGATCGGCTTCGCCCTACCGGACCCACCATGGACTTTCCACCCACTGAACCGGCCTCGAGATTTCCGCAACGTCATCTCTTTCTGCTCTTGGCGCTAAGTTTTCTGACGCTGGTGAGCTCCAGTTGTTCGCGGAATGATCTCGGAGGCGAATTTCAGCCACCCACGGCTGGCGCACCGGCAAGCGATTTCGAGCCCATGGGCGGAGGCGTGGTGGTGGAGCCCAGATCCATGGTGCCGCCGGAACCCATCGCAGAGATGATGGCGGAAGACGTGGCCACGCCTTCTGAGGTGCCGGCTGAAGTGGAGCCGACTCGGGAATACCACACCGTGGACGTCTATTACGCGACGGACCGGATGCGAACAGGGAGTGTGGAACCCACTTCCTACTTCAACGGTCAGCGGAACGAGGTCGCCATCGGCCAGAACCCGCTCCAGTATGGGAAGGCGGAAGTCACGATTCCCAAGACCCATTCGCCTGGAGAAGTCGAGTCACCCAAATGGTATAAGCTGGAGTTCTGGCCAGACCCTCGAAAACACGTCACTGTGGCGACATTGACGCCCATGGACTCATCCAACTTCCATGATGCGGTGGGCACAGCAGCGGCCAACGCTCCTCAAAACCAGGCGCTCATCTTTGTCCATGGCTTCAATGTGAGCTTTGATAACGCCATCCGGCGCACGGGTCAGATCGCCTATGATCTGGATTTCCCTGGAGTCGCCATGGCCTTCAGTTGGCCTTCCAATGGGATTCCCGCGCTCAGCGCCTACACATCCGATCAGAATGATGCGGATTGGGCCCAGCTTCACCTGGCGCAGTTGCTGCTCGAACTGCAGGTGAAATCGGAGATCGAGAAGGTGCACATCGTGGCGCATAGCATGGGGAGCCGGGTTCTGGCCGGCGCCCTGGACCTCGCTGCCCGGGAAGGATTTCACCTCGAGTTGAACAACGTGATTCTGGCGGCGCCGGACTTGGATGCCGAAACCTTCACCACGCAGATCCTGCCCCGGATCAAGGATAGTTCGGGCCGGTTCACGATGTATGCCTCCTCCCGGGATCAGGCTTTGATGGTCTCTCGCCGAGTTAACGGGAACCATCGTCTGGGGTTGTCTGGGGAGGATCTCACCGTGGTGAAAGACATGGAAACCGTGGATGTCTCAGAGGTGGACACCAGCCTCATCGGTCACGGCTACTACGGAAGTCACAAGAAGGTGATGGATGATCTGCTCGCCATTTTCGTGTCGGATCAGTCCGCCGCCCAAAGGGGACTGCGCTCCGGAACTCGTGGAGAGTGGCTGCTGCCTTAGGCAGGGAGGCGTGAACCCGAAGCTTCAGTGTTGTCTGCAGGCTATTCCTTGCGGGTTCGCTTGCGATGGAGCCCCAGGCCGTGAGTGTTTTGTTCCCAGAAAGTCTTGGGGAACTGCTCCACTCCGGGGAATCCCAACTCGATATCCCGGCCATCCTTCGGGATCACCGCGGTGCCGAAGAGGTAGTCCCAAATGCTTAGGGTCAGCCCATAATTGATGCCATAGCGATGTCCTTCCGGCAGATCCTTGGCGTGATGCCAGATGTGCATCTGCGGGTTGTTGAAGATGTATTTGAAAGGGCCCAGAGGGACTCGCAGGTTCGAGTGATTGAAGTGGCCGACTGCCAGAGTGAAGAGGTGGACGATCAAGAAATCGTCGATGCCGAAACCGATCATCGCGAGAGGGATGTACTCCAGAGAGCGGTAAACCACGTTCTCCATCCAGTGATAGCGCAGGTGGGCTGCGAAACCCATTTGGGCTACCGAGTGGTGAACCTTGTGAAACTCCCAGAGCCAGGGAACGCGGTGCAAAAGCCGGTGCGTGTTCCACTGCACGAAGTCCCGCACCACAAAGAGGATCAGCAACTGCCAGCCGACCGCCAGGGAGTTCACCTGGATGGCCACGAGATTGGTGATGCCAATTTGGCCCAGCAGATCGTTGAAGGCTCTCACCACGACCATGGACGCCGCATTGAACACAATGAGGGAGAACAGGAAGAAATTGAAGAACATGTAGAAGGCATCCAGCCAGAAATCACGGCGGAATTTGGGCTGGTCGGGACGCCAGGGGCGGATCCACTCCAAGGCGAAGAAGAAGAGCGAGATGCCGAGGAGCCAATAGAAGTAGTTGTTCCAGGCCGGATGAGTGATCTCCTGCCAGAGATAGCCGGCGTAGCCCATGTAGGCATCGCGGATGATCTGGAGGTATTCCTGGAACATTACATAACTATACAGTTTATCTGCGGCGGCGAAATCGCTAATTGGGACCCTTTCGCGGGGAAATGCCTTACAGGAAGAGCGCTCCGGCTCCCGCGGCCAGGACGACGCTGGCCCATGGAGGAAGTTTCCAGAACTGGACCAGTCCAAAGAGGGCGATGCCAATCATGAAGTGCTTGGCTTCCAGGATCCCTCGCGTCCAGACCGGATCGTAGAAGGCCGCGAGAAGAATGCCGACTACGGCGGCATTGGCACCGCGCAAAGCACGAGCGAAAACCAGGTTTCCACGCAGGCGTTGCCAGAGGGGCAAGGCGCCAATTACCAGGAGCCAGGAGGGGAGGAAGATCGCGATAAGGGCGATGATTCCACCGGAGATTCCTCCAAAGGTATTCTCGCCCTGGGCCACAGTTCCCAGGTAGGCGGAAATGGTGAACAGAGGGCCTGGAACGGCCTGGGCGACACCATAACCGGCCATGAAGGTGTCGTCTGTCATGAGATCCGGCACCACAAACTCTTGAAGCAGGGGCAGAACCACGTGGCCGCCTCCAAACACCAGGGAACCGCCCCGGTAGAAACCGGAGACGAAGTCCACCTTGGGATCCTGCATGACCTGGGCGGCAATCGGCAGGCCAATGAGGAGGGCAAAGAAGAGAAGCAGACAAAGCGCTGAGGTGAAGGCGTTGCCAAACCGGAAGGAATGGCCGGATGAGGAGGCGGCGTTGGGAGTCTGAGCTGCGCCACGCAGAATCAGGATGCCGGTGAGACCGCCCAGCACAATCACCGCGACTTGGGCCCAAGCGGCGTTCAGGGCGAGCATCACGATGCAGCAAACGATCGCCAGCGTAATCCGCGGTTTGTCCGGCGTGAGGGTGCGCGCCATGCCCCACACGGCCTTGGCCACCACCACGACGACCGCGATCTTGAGGCCCTGCAACCAGGCAGCCTCCGCGTTGGTGCCGTATTCGATCATGCCCAGGCCGAAGCCAATCATCACAGCGGCGGAAGGGAGCGTGAACGCTGTCCAGGCCGCAAATCCTCCTAGCAAGCCTGCGCGCATCAAGCCGATGGCAAAACCGAGTTGGGAACTCGCGGGTCCGGGCAGAAACTGGCAGAGCGCCAAGGTGTCCAAATAGGTCTCTTCATCCAGCCACTTCCGCTTCTCCACGAAGGCGTTGTGAAAGAAGGCAAGGTGGGCCACCGGACCTCCAAACGAGGTAAAGCCCAATCGGAGAAACACCCAGAACACTTCTAACACGCGCGACATCCCCGGTGTTTAGAGAGGAGAGGGGCAAACGCAAGTGACGAAAATGTTGGCTTCCTGTATCCGTGACGAGCGGCTCCCTGGGTAAACCGCCAACCTAGAGCTTGTCTCCCCAGGTGCTCAGGCCCGTCATGATCATTTCGACCGCGACAGTGCCGACGAAGAGGGCCGTGATGCGGCCGGTGACTTCCACGTAGCGCTGGATCAATTGTTCGTTCTGCGGGCGGACCATGTCGTGCACCCACTTGAGACACAGCATGACCACGATGGATACGGCCACGGCAATCAGGAGCGTTCCACAAGCCAGCAGGGGTTCATGGCGCTTTCCCGCCACGACACTGGCACTGATCGTTCCAGGACCAATGAGGACCGGCATGGCGATCGCACCTGCCAGATGTTCGGATTCCCCGCGCAGCAGTTCGATTGCCGAAGGACCCTTGAAGACGAACTGGATTCCAATGAGTAGAAAGATCACCCCACCAAAGATCTGGAAAGAGGCGAAGTCTGCCTGAACGATGTCAGAGAACACCGCATCTCCCAGCAGAGCAAAACTACAGAACACAGCACTGGCGATGAACGCCGCGCGGATGAGCACCTTTTGAAACATGCGACGCTCCAGCCGCTGCACCACGTCGGTCAGATAGACGATGACCAAAAAGGGGTTCAGCAGCACGAACATCAGAGTCATCGTACGCAGGTAATCGGGCATAATTGAAAATCCGAAATCCGAAATCCGAAATCCGAAATCCGAATGGTGGGGGATGGGGTGGGGTTATGAAGTCTTTCGCCAGATGGCACCAAAGATACGATTGAGTTCCATCGATTCGCGCCACAGCAGTCTGGCCTCATCTCTAGACGAAGGCTCCGCTGAAACGATCATTCGCAGCCAGAAGCACGTTTCCTTGGCTTCTTTCCGGCAGATGGAAATGCGGTGACGGTAGTCTTTCGAAGAGATGGCATCATCCGCTTCGCAGTAATTTGCTCCGATGCTCGTGCCGGAACCTACCAATTGATCGATCAGTCGCCCGGAAACCGGAGAAAATGGGATGGTTTTTGCGAACTGGATGATAGCCTCGCCAAATCTTGCGGTGCGTTCTGGCAGATCATAGTGGGAGTGTTTGTCCGAACCCTCACAAACGGATGCCCGGCATTCTGCAAGTTCGCCTTCGAACTCATCTGCATTGAAGCCCCAGAACGTCAGCTCGTCCTCCGTGCACTCTGCCACAGTTGAACGTCCATAAATCGTAGGCTTCGCCCCGGACACCGTCTCTTGGGATTCGGATTTCGGTTTTCGGAATTCGGATTTCCTACTCAGGGACGCTCGCGATCGGCTTTTGCGGATCGGCGTCGGCTTCGTAGTCCACTCCATCGAGCCCAAAACCAAAGAGGCGCAGGAACTCGGATTGGTAGCCTTCAAAGTCGGAGATGGCCCGCAGGTTCTCGGTATTCACCTGTTCCCAGGCTTGTGCGACCGCTTGTTGCACATCCTCTTCCATCTCCCAGTCATCGATCCGGATCCGGCCTTTCTCATCCAGCGACATCGATTCACCGGAGGACAGGTAGTCGGCAAAAAGGCGAGTCATCTGCTCGATGCAGCCCTCGTGATTGCCCTTTTCCTTCATGACCTTGTAGAGAAGGGAGATATAGAGCGGCACCACGGGAATGGCGGAACTGGCCTGTGTGACCAGCGCCTTATTGACGGAGACGAGGGCGGTCCCATCGCCAAATTTCTGGTTCAGGCGCGCCGCCGATTCCTCCACGTGCTCCTTGGCCTTGCCGATGGTTCCATTGGTATAGATCGGGTAGGTCAGATCCGGCCCAATGTAGGAGTAGGCCACGGTCTTGGCGCCATCCGCCAACACGCCGGCGTCCGCCAGCGCATACATCCACAGTTCCCAGTCTTCACCGCCCATGACCTTCACCGTGCCGTGAATGTCTTCCTCCGTGGCGGGATCGATGGTGACCTCGTTGACGACGGCAGTGTCCGTATTGAGGTTTTTCTGCGTGTAACTCTGACCGATGGGTTTGAGGCAGGAGCGATACGTCGTTCCATCGATGGGATCGTCCCGGCGAGGGGAGGCCAGACTGTAAACGATCAGGTCCACCTGGCCCATGTCTTCCTTGATGGCGGCGATGACCTTTTCTTTCATCTC
>JBHIXE010000173.1:0-3714 GCA_041984905.1 Verrucomicrobiales bacterium
GTCGGCTCTTCGGCCGGCGTATCGTTGGCCGGAGCCTCGTTCACCGGTGCATCGGAAACCTGAGCGTCGCTGGCGGGAGCATCCTGAACCTCATTGGAAGGAGAGGGCTGGGATTCCGTCTTCTCTTCCTGGGGAGAGTCGGAGCCTTCTTCGCCGCCCTTGGGGCCAGCACTCTTGGCGCCGCTGATCCACAGCTTGCGACCCATGAAATCCTGGTCGTGCAGGACGTCCACAGCGCGCTTGGCCTCATCCACGGTGGACATTTCCACGAAGGCATAGCCCTTGGAACGTTGCGTGTAGCGGTGGCACACCACCTCGGCGTTGCGAACCTGACCCACACCATTGAAGAGATCGTAGAGGTCACTCTCCGAGGCTTCGTAATCCAGATTGCCCACGTAGAGGCGTTCCGTGGTTACGGGCACTTGTTCCGGCTCCCGCTGAGGCTTCTCCTTCTTGGGGCGATCCTGCTGAGTCGCTTGATCCTGGTCCTTTGCCTTCGGCTTGTTCTTGGACTTGGACTTCGGCTTGTTCTTGGGGCGGGGAGCCGATCCATCACCGCCGGCGTTGCCACCCTTGTTGGAAGGCTGTTGCTGACGTTTCTGCTGAGGAGCGTTGCTCTTGGAACGGTCCTGGCTCTGGGGATTCCGCTTTTGCTGCTGTTGCTTGTTCTTGGGCTTCCGATCTTCTTCGATGCCCAGGAATTCGCAGATACGGGTCCAGATTTCCGACAGGAAAGAAGGTTCTTTCTGGGGAACTCTAGGCTCGCGCGGCCGGCGGCTTTGTGATTGGGAGCCACCGGAATTGCCACCACCGCCGCGATTAGACTGACGGTAGTTGTTGGAGCCGCCACGGCGGCGGCTTGAGCCTGAGCGGCCTCGGCTTGAGGAGCGTGATCTTGATGAAGTCTTTGAATTCGACATTTTCCTTATTCAGATAGTTCAATTGGTATTCTGCCGTTTTGAACCAAAACCCCCGGCTTTCAGCGTCCTCCCAGCATGAAACGTCCACCGCGAGTGAGGGTGGGGAGAGCGTTTCAAACTTCGTTCTTGCCGCTGGAGGGGGGCTTCCCTGTGGAGACACAACCGGTTCATCGGGCCGCGTAGCAATCGCAGGTGCGCTCGAACCGCACGATGAAGGCTTTAGAAGACGCTGATGGAAGGAGGCGAGCAGCGCGATGAGCAGGCGCACAAGTACACGCACGCCTCCGCTCCGGATTGAAGAATCAACGGGATTCTTCAGGCAGACGTCTTCACAGTTTGTAGCTGGTTTAATGCCATCCACGTTCAAATAGCACGACCAGTGTAGCCCACTCACGAACAAGCGCAAGTCAACTGCATTTGCGTAGATTCTCAGTCACCGGGCCCAAGCCCCCGAAAGACATTTTATCGGGCGCTCATCATCGCCTTGACGATGTCGTGCGAGCTCACAATTCCCAATGCCCGGCCGCTCTGGTTGGAGACAATGGCCAGCTCCACGTGAGAGAGGCGGAGCCGCTGCAGCACCTGAATCGCTTTCTCGCTCCCTTCCGTACGGACGGGTTGGCGCAGCAAGTTCCGCACGAACAGATTGGCCCGGTCTGGATTGTGCAGGATATCGAAGATCCGCACCGTTCCCACGAGATTGCCGTTGAGCGCCATCACGGGGAACTGATCGAACCCCGTCTCCTGGGCCAGATTCACCACGCTGTTGGCCGGCATGCCCAGGGGAACCGAGGTGACCCGTTTCAGCGGCAACATGATGTCCTGGGCAGTCACGCTCTCGAAATCCAGGACGCGCTGGATCAGCCCGGACTCATCCTTGTCCAACACTCCATCCCTGTAGACGCTGCTCGTCATCGCTCGCAAGGCTTCGCGCCGGTTCTCCGGATCCTCTTCCGGAAGCGGAGAGTCTTTCCAGGCCCACTTTAAGAAGTGGTTGCCCAATCGCACCAGAGGGCCCATGACCCACTGAATCGCGTTGAGAACCAGAACGAAACGTTGCAGGGACCGAAACGGGAAGTGCTGGAAGACTGTCTTGGGCACCAGCTCGAACCAGATCACGTAGAGGGGGAGGGCAACGAGGAAGCAAACCAGGTAGCCCACAGGGCCAAGCCATTCCGCCAACATGAAGGCAAAGAGCGCAAAGGCGATCACATTGAAGGCGTTGGTGAGAATGAGAATGGAAACCAACAACTCGGTGCGATGCAGAAAAAGCTGCTCCAGCCTCCGTGCCCCTGGCGAACGCAAGAGCACGTGACTGCGGATGCGAGCTCGATCCACCGACAGTAGCGCGGCCTCCAGTCCAGAGAGCAGGAAGGAGAGCGCGAGCAGCACTACGATCGAGATGGTCCCGAAGATATTCATGCAGCGATTGTCCTCATGCTCGTCATTGGGGAGAAAGAACCAGGATGACCTCTTCCACGCGCTTGGCGCCCAGCCTGGTGACTTCAGCTTCGATGGGGCCCAGATCGACACTGTCCCCAACCGCCGGAACGCGGCCCATTCTTGTGAAAATGAGGCCCCCGATCGTATCCAGGCCTTCGGTTTCCAGGGCCACTCCAAGCTGCCGGGAGACATCATCGATACGCATGGTGCCGGGCACGCGGACCCGGTCAGGCCCCAGGACCACCATCTTCTCATCAAGATCGCTCCTGGGGCGGATCATCGCTTCGACGATGTCCTCGTGGGTCAAGACACCCGCGGTTCCGCCAAACTCATCCAGGACCACCACCATACTGTGGGGCAGTTGCAGATAATCCCGGAACGCATTGAGCGCCGGCATGGTGTCGGGAATGAAGCGTGGGGGAGAGATGGACTCGGACAGAGGCGTATCCTTGTCCTGGAGCGCTTTGAAAACGTCCAGTACACCGATGATGGCATCTGGAGACTCCCGATACATTGGCACCTTCCACCAGTCCGTCCCATTGAGCCGCTGAAGCAGTTCCGCGTCCTCCAGATCCGCAGACAACGCAAAGGCGTCGACCCGGGAGGTCATGCAGTCGCTCGCGGTCATGTCACCGACCTTGAGGATTTCCGTGATCAGTTCGCTCTCGCTCTTGTCGAGAATCCCGGCTTCCTCATGGAGCGCCACCAGCGCTTCAAACTCCTCCTGGGTGTAGGAGGCGCGGCGCTTGAGATTCGCTGGGACAATCTTTGGCTCGATCCAGGCGGACAGGGCGCAACACAGACTGGCCAGCGGTTCCAGCCACTTCCCAACCACGAGAAACGCCGGCGAAAATGTGCGGAAGAACCAGGAAGGATAGGTCAAGGCCACCAGCTTGGGAGCCAGATCCCCGACAAGGAGGACGACCAGCAGCAGGATCAGGACTGCGCCTGGCGGATAGTCGAGAAGTTGAATGATGTAGAGCCCCAGGATCACCACCCCAAGGTTGAGGGCCGCGGAAGGAATCAGGATCAGGATCCGGCTCTGATCGAGCCTCGCCAGCATCCAGCGCAGCCTCGCCTCCAGAGCCTTGTCTCCTTGCGCCAGGCCGGAGAGATGGTGACGACGCAGCGTGAATAGCGCCGTTTCAAAGCCCGAAACCACCGCTGACAGCCCAATGAGGATCAAGCTGTGGAGGATGAGAATTCCTGAATACCAGTCGAGCACGGACTGTTGTTACGAGACAAACGAATTGCACAGTTGGCAAGTGGGGATTTCGCCAGCCAGGACCGGGGAAGGGAGAGTGGAAATCGCGAGACTCCAGAGGTTCAATTTTACAGCCCCGGAGTCCCT
>JBHIXE010000173.1:3724-11311 GCA_041984905.1 Verrucomicrobiales bacterium
GACACTGCAGGGATGTGGAAGGGAATCCCAGAAGACTACAAACTCGGAACCTCACCTGGCGAAGTCCTGCGGGATCTGATGATGCTGCGGCAACTCTCTCCCGATGGGTTGGCGCAGCAGATGGACTGGTCCAGGGCTGCGCTCCAGGACGTGATCGATGGCAGAGAGGCGGTCACGCCAGAGCTCGCGATGAAGCTGCAGGATACGTTGGGAGTCCCTGCGATTCAGTGGCTCAAGCTGGAAGCGGCTTATCGCGCTGGGATGAAAGATTCCTGATCCGCGCCCTGTATTTGAACCGTAAACGTAAGGAACCGCGCCGGGAGACCATCAACCAAATGCCGTGAGGCGCTGGAAACAGTGGCCTGCGGAAAACTCGAATTCTTGACCGGAAGGACAGTTTTATGGCACCCGGAAGGGATTTCTATCAACTGACATTTGGTGATGAAGACTTACTGGAGACAGCGAGTGAGCTATCGCAACGGCCAGGTCGGCGTGCTCTACGCCGTGACCTCGGAGGCAGCCGTGGACCTGGATCTCAATGGCAACGACAAGGCCGGGTCCGTCAGCGCCTTGGCGAGCGAACTGAAGAAAACCGTAAAGAACCCTCAGGCTCGCCTAGCCCTCGGCGCCATGATCTACGCGACCCGGAAAGTGGGGTTGCCCCAGTTTGTAGGCACGATTGAGAAGATCGCTCCCTTGCCCAAGGATCTGCCGGGAGACATCGGTCCCGAGGTCTGCCCCGTGTATCTCGTCATCCAGCGCGGCCAGGAAGGCACCGCGGCGTGAAGTTGGTGGCAAAAGTCTCGCAACAGAGATGGCTAACAGTGCCTTGATCTGGTTGATGACGCTTATCGGTGCCGGGCGCATTGCATCATCTGATTTCCCCGTAGAAATACCATAGTCAAAGGCTACCAACACCAGCCCATTTTACATTACATATATTGTGTGAACTTATAAATCGGTGCCCATTATGGGTGGTTTTTACACTTCAAGCAGCCGATTACTGTCCCAGCTTTTCCGCGAGAACCTCTTCCTCGTATTCCAGATCGATCAGCTTGTCTTTGATGCGTTCACGATCGTTGTAAAAGCCCTTGCGCTGAGAATTCGTCTGGGCGGATTTGATTCTGGTTTCCACGTCGTCCAGACGCAATTGCTCCCGCCTGATCTCTTCGCGAAGCCAGGCGAGCCGTTTTTCGTCTGGAGTGGGCGTTTTGGGATTCTTGGCTTCCTGGCTCAGCGGAATGCCATTGTTGCCGCCAATGGCGAGTCCATTGATGAAGTCCTGGGTGTCCGGCGACAGATCGGCAATGGCGTAGACGAAGCGGGTTTGCTCAGGATCGTCAGCCCGGAAAAAGGTCACATCACTGGAGGTGCGTCCCGTAATCACGACGCTCACGGTGTTGCCCTGTGCATTGGTCAGATCCGTGGCGACCGGAAACACCACCTCCGGTTCATCGGATGGCAGGTCGAAACAGGACGTGATGCCGACAGCGAATGCAAGGATGGCGAGAACTCTGCAGAATGGGATGAAGGAGTGGAAATTCATGAGTAGGCCTTCGAGTAGTTCGGGGTCATCCTAGCGAAGATTCTGCGGGTTTCTACCTGCAATCCTTTAGAACTTGATTCCAGCTCCTTTCCTCCCCTTCAGTTGCCAGGCAGGCTATTGGATAACCTCCCGAAGCTCGTCCGTGGAGAGTCCCTGCATGAGCGGTTCACCCTCGTCCATGGCGGCATCGATGACGGATCGTTTTTTGCGCTGGAGGGCCAGAATGCGCTCCTCCACCGTGCCAGTGGTAATGAGCTTGTAGACGTTCACGGAACGGCTTTGCCCAATCCGGTGGGCCCGGTCCGTGGCCTGGGCTTCGACCGCTGGATTCCACCAGGGATCGTAGTGCACCACAGAGTCGGCCGCAGTGAGGTTGAGACCGTAGCCGCCGGCCTTGAGACTGATGAGGAAGAGCGGAATCTCCGGACCGCTTTCCTGGAAACGTGCCACCTGCTGCGGGCGATCCCGCGACCCGCCGTCCAGGTAACAGTAGCTCAGGCCAAGCTCCTCAAGCTTCTCCCGCATCAACGCGAGCATGGAGGTGAATTGGCTGAAGACGAGAAGCTTATGATTTCCGGCAATCACCTCCTCCAGGAGTTCTTCAAACAATTCCAGCTTCCCGGAGCTGGGCTGTTTCTCTCCCTCCAGCTTTAGCAATCGTGGATCACAGCATACCTGGCGCAATCTCAGCAGTGCTGTCAAAATCGTCATGCGCGCCTGGCCGTCTGCCTTCTTGGACATCGCCTCATCAATCTTCTGGCGCGATTCACGCAGGATCGCTTCGTAGAGCGATGCCTGGTCCGGGCTGAGCGAACAGAAGCGGACTTGCTCAATCTTCGGCGGTAGATCCTTGGCCACGGTCTGCTTGAGGCGACGCAGCATCAGAGGCTGAATGCGCTTGCGGAGCCGCTCGAGGACAGGCTTCGGCGCCGCACCACTGGCCACGGGATTCTCGTAGCGGTCCTTGAACTCGGCTCGCGTGCCCAGGTAACCAGGCGCGAGGAATTCAAAGATGGACCAGAGTTCGCGCACGGAGTTCTCCACCGGTGTCCCGGAAAGTGCGATCCGGTGCTCCCCGCTTAACTGACGCGCCGCCTTGGCATTCTGAGTATCGGGATTCTTGATGTAGCTGGCCTCATCCAGGATCAGGGCCACGAAATCCCGTTCCTTCAGCTTGTCCCGGTCTTTGACCATGAGGGTGTAGCTGGTGACGAGCAGATCCGCCGACTCGATCGCCTGTGCATCCGCCCAGCGCTGCGGTCCGTGGAGCACGTGAATCTGTCGTTCCGGGAGGAAACGCTCGGCCTCGCGTTCCCAGTTGTGAATGAGGGAGGATGGACAGACGATCAGCGCTTGTCCTTTGCCGGCGCTTTGCAGGAGCAACTCTGCGGTGGCGAGACTCTGGAGCGTCTTCCCTAGCCCCATCTCATCCGCCAACAGACAGGCATGCGCTGCGCCCCGAAGCCGGCTCACCATCCACTGCACGCCTTCCGACTGGTAGCTGCGCAGGATTTCCTTCAGCTCGTTCAGAGGATCCAGGGAGACGGGTTGAGCGTCCTGCAATTCCTCTCCACCAAAAGCCGAAGCCAGGTATCCCGCCTGAGCGGGTTTCACCAGGAACTGTCCACCTTCCTGTCGCGGCTGAACGTCAAAGATCACCTCATCCGTCTCTGCGCAGGCCTCCAGATCCACGGCAATGGTCTTTCCATTGGGCAACCGGTGCTTGGTCTGACCGGTGTTGAGAAGACGGCGCACTTCCTGAGGAGAAATCTCCACGCCGCCTGGCGTGCGGTATTGGAGCGCGAAACTGAGCCAGTTGGGATCGTTGGTATTCGGCTTCCACGTCGGCCGGACGACTTCCAGATCCCGGGTCACGTGCTGGAATCGCTCGCCGACTTCGACATTCCACCGAGCCTGCAGTTTCGGGAGATCCGTGGCGTAGAACCGGTAGATATTGGCTTCCCCCCGCATCTGAAGCTGGCCGGCGGAATCCGGCGCGGAGAATCCCATGTCCGTAAGCAGTGCTTCCGCGGCTCTCTCTGCCTGGGAATCCCGCAGGAGAAAGCGATCCTCATCGTCCTGGTAGATCGGGAAACTCCCCTCCTCCGGATCCAGCCCCAGGCGAAATCGCATCCCGGGATAACTCACCATGACCGTACCTGACAAGGCATTGAGCGAACCTTCAAAGCGAGCCTCAAAGACCGGGGTGGCGTTTTGCACCAGCAGGTGCTCGTTCTCGGATTGAATTTCCAGACAATCCTGAAGCCCATCCAAGGCTGCGATCAACCGCGCTCCACTGACCCGAATCCCCTGGGGACGATCCTTGAGGGCTTCTTCCAGAAGTTGCTCATACTCTCTCTCAAACGCCTTGGGCGCGGAACGCAGCCTCTGGATCATGGGCCGGTTCGGAAAGAACACCCAACCACTGGCGCCCGCCCTGAGGATCTGCTGATCCGCTTGCAGCAAGGGCAGCGGTGTCAGAACGAACTGGTCGCCCTCTCTCGTCAACCGGCAGCGCAGCCGTCCTGCCACCGAATCCGAAACCTGCAGCGGCGTCTCTCCCAGGAACACCTCAGGCTTCCCGCCCACTTGAACCAGCAACTGACTGGCCTGTTCCGGATTCAGCACCCCGGAGGTCGGCAAGGCTGTGATCCCCACGGAGTCCAGCCAGGGCCAGATCGCCGCGCCTTCCTCGCTCGCCTGAAATTTGACGGGAATTCGCCCACGCTTCCATAGGTCCAGAATGCGATGGTCCAGAATCACGCGCACTGCTCCCCTGCTCTCGGCCTTCGGCTCCGCTTTGGGCTTGCTGGCAGGACTCGTTGCCGCCGCCCCGCCGGCATTCTGAGGCTTAGCATCAGGCAGGCCACGGATCACGGCCAACGCCACTGCGGAGGAATGCGCGCAAATCTGCCCATCTCTGCGCGAAGCTCTACAGGAGCACAGATTATCAATGTCCGTTGAGCTCTTGATTCGCAATCCTGCCACCATTCTCCGGCCTGAGGCAACGACGACGCCTTTGAGCAGTTCCCCGTCGAAAGCGGCTTCCAACACCGCTCCCGCCCCGTAGAGGGTTCTTGCTTCCTTGACGGCTTGCCATCCCGCCGTACTGGTGATCCATGGCTCTGTTAGGGTCATTCTTACGGAAAGCTGAATATTTTGCTAGTATTTAGCAGATTCCTGTTCAAAGTGCTCTAAAGCTCTATGAGAATCATCGCTCTTTCTAACCAAAAAGGTGGTGTCGGTAAGACGACCACCTCGGTAAACCTCAGTGCCTTCCTGGCTGATGCCGGACACCGGGTTTGCGTTCTGGACCTGGATCCCCAGGCCAATGCCACCAGTCACCTTGGCTTCGAGTTAGAGGCTTACCCAAGCGTTTACGAGTCTCTTCTTACTGGTAAGCCGGTGAATAACCTCCCATTGCCTACCAAGTACGAGAATCTTTCCCTGATTCCCGCCGACCGCAACCTTTCCGGTGTGGAAGTGGAGTTGGCCCGGACTGGGGATCACCTTTCCCGGCTTCAAGGACTTCTGAATGCTTATCGCGCCACCGCGCCTTTCGATTTCATGTTCATCGACTGCCCGCCTTCTTTGGGCGTGCTCATGACCAGTGCCCTCGCGGCTTCAGATGAGGTCCTCATTCCCGTGCAGACGGAGTACTTTGGAATTGAGGGAATTGCGAAAATGCTGCAGGTCATTGAGGAAATTCGTTCCGTGGGCGCGAATCCGGATGTGATGATCGAAGGCATGGTGATGACCATGGCCGATACCCGCACCAACCTGACCAATATGGTGATCAATGATGTGCGGAGCGAGATCGGTGATCAGGCCTATCAAACCGTGATTCCCCGTAACGTGAAGCTGAGCGAAGCTCCGAGTTACGGCCAGACCGTTCTGGACTACGACTCCTCCAGTCGCGGTGCGGAAGCCTACAAAGCGTTGGCGGCTGAGTTCTTGGAGCGTCACGCCGTGACCGCGTAATCAGGGCGTAAGCGCGTTGTTTCTTGTGTCCGACTGATTGATGGGCGAATTTGCCCTCAATCAGCGGACTTTTTTATTTATGTCATGGTAGCTTGGATACTCAAAAAGATTGTCGGAGACCAGAACAAGCGGAAGCTTCGACGCATTTACCCTGTCGTTCAGGAGATTAACTCCTATGAGGAAGAGCTGAAGTCGAAACCCGACGACTACCTCAAAGACAAGACGGCAGAGTGGAAAGCACATCTGGCACGCTACGAAGAGCATGTTGCGTATTATAACCATCGCAAGCTGCTCACCCTGGAAGAAGCCGAGCGCAGGGAGATCCTGGACGGCTGGATTTCCCGCACGGAAAAACTGAGCGAAGAGTTCAGTGAAGCCGAGCGCATGGGCGAGTTCTTGCGCAGGGCAAAATCCGGCAGCATCGAAGAACAGGCCGATGCCATCATCGAGGCTCAGACCGAATACGCGGACTTGAAAGACAAGTTCCCCGCCAAGCGGGCTGCGTTCCTGGAGGAGATTCTCCCTGAGGCCTATGCCGTGGTGAAGAATTGCGCCCGTCGCTTGTGTGGCGAAACCATCACCGTCTGTGATCATCCCGTGAAATGGGAAATGGTGCACTTTGATGTGCAGTTGATTGGCGGCATCGCCCTGCATCGCGGATCCATTGCGGAAATGGCAACGGGTGAAGGGAAAACCCTGGTTGCCACCCTCCCCGTCTTCCTCAACGGCCTGACCGGGCTGGGAGTACACGTGATCACCGTGAACGATTACCTGGCTCGCCGGGACTCCGAGTGGATGGGCGAGCTCTTCCGCTGGCTCGGGCTTACCGTCGGCTGTATTCAAAACTCCCAGCATCCGCATGTGCGCCGTGAACAATATCAATGCGACATCACTTATGGGACGGCCAGCGAGTTCGGCTTCGACTACCTGCGGGACAACGGCATGGCCGGTTCCGTAGAAGATCAGGTCCAACGCGGTCACTATTTTGCGCTCATTGACGAGGTGGACTCCATCCTCATTGATGAAGCCCGCACGCCCCTCATCATCAGTGGTCCCGTGGCTTCGGCGACTCACCAGTTCGACCGCTTCAAGCCGATGGTCTCTCAGCTGGTCAAGAAGCAGGTGCAGCTCTGCAACGCCTTTGCCAATGATGCCAAGAAGGCCTTCGATGAAGGGAACCTGGAGGAAGCCGGTCTCAATCTGTTCCGCACCAAGCTGGGGCAACCGCACAACCGGATCCTCCTGCGCATGATGGAAGATCCTGATGTGCGCCGCGCACTCGATAAAGCCGAGCTTTCCTTTTATCAGGACGCTCAGAAGACTGCCCTCTTCGCCCTCAAGGAAGAGCTCTTCTTCACGATCGATGAGAAGCAAAACGACGCAGATCTCACCGAGCAAGGACGAGTGTTCCTGAATCCGGATGATCCGGACGCCTTTGTGCTCCCGGATATTGCCGAGGTCTATTCCGAGATTGATGGCGACACTTCTTTGAGCGACGCCAAGCGAGAGCAAGCCAAGTCCGAGCTTCAGCAGAAGATGGACGCCCAGGCTCAGCGAATCCACTCCATCACCCAGTTGCTCAAGGCCTACTGCCTCTTCGAGAAAGACAAAGATTACATCGTCCAGGACAACAAGGTCGTGATTCTGGATGAGAACACCGGTCGCGCCATGCCGGGCCGTCGCTGGAGCGATGGTCTGCACCAGGCGGTTGAGGCCAAGGAAAACGTCAAGATCGACCAGGAAACCCAGACCCTGGCGACGATCACGATCCAGAACTACTTCCGTCTCTATGAAAAGATGGCGGGGATGACCGGCACGGCGGAGACCGAAGCCGCGGAGTTCAAGGACATCTACCATGTGTGTAACAAATGGGGCACAGGGGATCTTGAAAGACTCTTAGCAGATAATACATGGAAAAAGAAGCTCAAGAAGTTAGACCCGCGCCCGAATTCGGTATTGAATCAATTGGGTGATATGCTACCGTTTGCTGAAGAGTCTGAGCCTGAAAAGATGGGACTTGTGGAGATGGCGTTTGCGCCGATTCTTCTACCAATCGTTGG
>JBHIXE010000174.1:0-11257 GCA_041984905.1 Verrucomicrobiales bacterium
CCATCGCACGCTCGCTGGTCACGGAACCCAGCCTCCTGATGTTGGACGAACCCTTTAGTGGTGTGGACCCAATCGCGGTGAATGACGTGCAGGAGATTGTCTTGAGTCTGCGGGAAGCGGGCCTGGCCATTCTCATCACGGACCACAACGTGCGGGAGATGCTCTCGATCGTGGACCGCGCGTATTTAATCTTTGAAGGCAAGGTGACCCGGGAGGGCACCAGCGACTTCCTGATCAACGATCCATTGAGCCGGGAACTCTACCTGGGAGACCGTTTCAGTATGTGATCACTCAATCCCAACAAAAGGGGAGAACGGGGGCCGTTTTTGTTCTTCGTTCTTCTTAGAAAACGTCATAGAAAGGAAGACTATGCAAACAGCGAACGTAAATCTGCCGATAACTGTAACCGGAAGAAACGTAAACATCACCGAGGAAATGCGACAGTATGCGCATAAGAAGGTGGAATCGCTGCACCTAGACTACCCGCGAATAATTGAAGCGCGCGTTATCCTGGATACGGAAAACAGCTTTAAATACTTTGCGGAAGTTATTCTCTACTGCGCCAACCACATCACGATCGAAGCCAGCACCATCTCTGAGGATTGCCATGCTTCCATCGATGAAACGATGAGCAAGATTGCTCGCCGGATGCGCAAGTACAAGACCCGGATGCTTAACCGGACCCACCGTCCGCGGAAAGGGAAAATGCGGACCATTTCCGAAGCCGTTTACACTCCGGAATTGCCGGAAACGGAGGAGCAGACGGAAGAATCTTATTCCGATCCGATTCCCTACATTGTTCACAAGGAGAGCTACCGAATCCGGCCGCTCTATGTGGACGAAGCCATCATGGAGATGGAAATGAATGACGATCGGCCCTTCCTCATTTTCCAGAACCAGAAGAGCCACGCCTTGGCCGTGATCTATCGTCAGAAGAATGGCGACTACGGCTTGGTTGAGCCACAAGAGCTCCCCATAGGGCTCAACGGTTCCAGCCACGCTGGGGACTGAGCAAAACCATGGCGGAAGGCGAGGGACCAGAGCGCGGCAAACGCATCGAATCCATCTCTGTGGGGGATTTCTTCAATCGCCACGGGAAGGATTTGCGGATGCGTTTGATGGGCGATGAAAGCGGCTTTTCCCGGAAGATCCGGGAACCCACAATCAACCGGCCAGGTCTGGCCCTGGCCGGTTTCTATTCCTACTTTGCCTTCATGCGAATCCAGGTGATTGGAAAGGCGGAGCGATCCTATCTGAAGAGCCTGGATCACGAAGACCGTCGCCGGCGTTTAAGGATTTCTGCAAACGAGACATCCCCTGCATCGTCATCAGCCGGGGAGATACCCTGTCTCCAGAATCGCTCAAGGCAGCCAATAACGCGGGGATTTCCGTGTTTCGCACCACCATGGTGACGATGAACTTCATCAACGCGGCCACGATTCAGTTGGAGTGGGATTTTGCCCCTACCACAACGGTGCACGGCTGCATGGTGGATGTCATGGGGATCGGAATCTTGATCCGGGGCAGCAGTGGCGTGGGGAAGAGCGAGTGTGTGCTCAGCCTCTTGCGCCGGGGCTCCAGCCTGGTGGCGGATGACATGGTGGTCTTTCGGAATCTGGAGAGCCGGGAGATCATTGGGGCCGCCATGGAACTGGGGCGTTCTCACATGGAGGTGCGGGGCCTGGGCCTCATCAACGTGGGCGCTTTGTTCGGCGTAGGGAGTATCCGCCTGGAGAAACGATTGGATCTGGTCGTGACCCTGAAGAGGGAAGAAGACATGGCTCAAGTCGAGCGTGTGGGCATGGATCAGAAACGATTTAACGTGCTGGGAATTGACATTCCGGAAGTGGAGATTCCAGTGGCGCCAGGAAGGGATTTGGCACAGTTGGTTGAAGTTGCCGCATTAGATCAAAAGCTCCGCAGTTTTGGCTATAATTCCGCGGTGGAATTCAACAAGAAATTGTTGAAAATCATGCGGGAGAGACGAATAAATTAGCCCGTGGCCGGGATGGTATTCTGGTGATCTGCGGGCGAGCTCGACGAAGGCTCCACCACCGGTTTGATGGCTCTGAAAAAGAAATTCACGATGACGAACAAGCAAGGCCTGCACGCCCGACCGGCGGCGGTCTTTGTCAAGACGGCTTGTCGTTACGAGTCGGAAATTATGGTTTCCAAGGACGGTGAAGAAGTCAACGGCAAGAGCATCATGGGGTTAATGATGCTGGCCGCCGAATACGGGTCCGAAGTCGAGGTCGCGGTGTCAGGAAAAGATGAACAGGAAGCCATGGCAGGAATCGAAGATCTTGCCAACAGAGGATTTCCCTCTACCTGACCTTGTCGGATGCCGACTCGGGACTAGAGTCTGACCGTTGCTTTTGAAGTCTTCATTGTGGCGAAGAAGAAACCAGAATTGTCTTTTCAGGGAACGGGGGTCTCTCCGGGGATTGCGCGTGCCATCGCGGTGGTGCGGCTCTTCAGCTTTGAGAAGCCGGAAACCTACGCCATCAGCCTGTCAGACATTGCCTCTGAAAAAGAGAGGCTGGAACGAGCTCTTATCGAGACTCGTCAGCAGATCCTGACCCTGCAGGAGAAAATCCAGGGAAGCAGCGGCTCGGAAGACGCCAGCATTTTTGACGCGCACCTCCTGGTTTTGGAGGATCACGCCATGCTCCAGCAGGTCTTCTCCAAGATGGAGGTGGAAAAGATCAATGTGGAGTCCGCACTTTACCAGGTACTGGTAGGGTATCTGGAGCGCCTCCAGAGTGTCGGGGATCCCTACCTGAGTGAGCGGGCAATTGATGTGAAGGACGTAGCTCGCCGCATTCTGCGCAATCTGCGTCCCAGCGAGCCCACGGACAAGCCGGCGGAGGCCGCCATCAAGCACCCTCACGTTCTGATAACGATGGACCTGACGCCCAGCGACACGGCCGGGATCAATCGGGACATCGTGCGTGGCTTCGTGACGGAGATGGGCAGTCAGACTTCCCACACCGCGATCATGGCGCGCTCCTTAAACCTTCCGGCGATCGTCGGGCTGCACGGCATTTGCAGCTATGTGTCCACGGGGGACGATTTGTTGCTGGACGGTTACAACGGCAAACTGATCGTCAACCCAAGAGAGGAGACGATTGCCGAGTATGAGGCTCTGGAGTCGCGGAAGATCCAGTTGCGCCAGTCCTTGTGGCAGATCAAGGATCAACCGGCCGTTACCAAGGACGGGTTTCGGGTGACCCTGTCAGGCAACATTGAGTTTGCGACTGAAATGGCAAATGTCCGGGAGTTGGGAGGCGAAGGCGTCGGTCTTTACCGGACGGAGTTTTCCTACATGGACCGGCCCACTTTGCCCTCGGAGAAAGAACTGGCGGACGACTACTGTCGCGCCGCGAGTGAGGCGGCTCCTCACGGCGTCATCATTCGAACTCTGGACGCCGGTGGAGACAAACTTCCGGGCACCACTCATCTGGTGACGGAACCCAATCCGTTCCTGGGCTGGCGCGGGATTCGCGTTTGCCTGGAGGAAGAGGAGATTTTCCAGACCCAGTTGCGGGCGATCCTGAGAGCAAGTCACCAGGGGAAGGTGAGCATCATGTTTCCGATCGTCTCCGGAGTGCAGGAACTGCGGGCCGCCAAGCAGCAACTGGAGAAAGCCAAGCAGTCTCTCCGCTCGCTGGGAGTTCCCTTCGATGAATCGATCCCGGTAGGGGTGATGATTGAAGTGCCCAGCGCTGCGATCATGGCGGATGCGCTGGCCGCAGAATCGGACTTCTTTAGTTTCGGCACCAATGACCTTATCCAATACACCATTGCGGTGGACCGGGTGAACGAGCGGGTAGCCGGACTCTACTCACCCTATCATCCCGCCATTCTGCGACTTCTGAAGATGGCGACAGAAGCGGCACACAAGCATGGGATCTGGGTGGGCGTGTGCGGAGAGATGGCGGGGGATGTGATTGCCACACCACTCTTAGTAGGCCTGGGAATCACGGAGCTCAGTGTCGGCTCCAGTCAATTGCTCTCCGTGAAGAAGGCCGTTCGTTCTTTGGATCACGGTGAGTGCGCGACCCTGGTGGAAGACCTTGTCGAGGCGGAGTTACCGGAAGAGATTGCGGCGCGTTGCCAGGAAATGGCCATGGCCAGCTATCCTGAGTTGCTTAGCTGAGCGCGTCAGTTCGGCGCATTGGAGGTTGGTTAGTCTGCGAGAGGCTGCTGACCTGGAGGAGGCGGAACATTCCAAAACTTGAGAAAGGTAAACATTTTCAAGTGAAACTACCGCAAATTAGGGGATAGTGTTAGGGTGCAAGTAGCACATTTTGAGCATTTTCTGTAAGCAATGCGCCAGCCTGCTGGTTCTTTTTGCAGTTTGGCTCAAAAAAGAGAGACGTGACGAAAAGTTTTTCAAGACTTGGGGGAACTTGGCCTCATCCCAGCTATTTACTTTTTGACCCTCAGCCAGGTTTCAGTGTGTAATGGACCGCTGGTTGGCTGAGGTGGCTTCGGTAGTGGAATATGAGAATTTTGGGAGCAAAACAATTTGTTCAGCTTATCGCCTTTATCGGCTTCGTGGGGGAGCCGCTCTGGGCAGGAGATAGCCCCGGGCTGTTCGTCGTCGCAGAGGTCCCCCAGGGTCCCGGCGGACTGGCCTTTGCTCCGGATGGGGCCATGGTCATCAGCCTGCACCAGTATTTCCAAACTCGGGAACGAGTCATCCGCGTTGACCGGAATGGAAACTTCGTCCCGTTTCCCAATGCGGAGATGAGCACCGGGCTCACGAATCTGGACAGCAAGTCTTGCTCCGAACTCTCTCTGGATTCCGTCATGGGGATTCGTGCTGGCGCCAGCGGCGTCATGTGGATGCTGGACAACGGGCGCCGCGGTGAATGCATTCCAAAAGTAGTCGGCTGGAACACGAACTCGAACTCCGTTCATCAACTGGTTTACCTGCCGTCGCCTGCCACCACGGAGAATTCCTTCCTCGCGGATTTGGCGATCTCTCCAGACAACAACTACATCTACATCGCGGACCCGGCGTCCGGGAATGACGCTGCCTTGATCGTGGTGGATCTGCGTACCGGAATGTCCCGTCGCTTGTTGCAGGGGCATGTGAGCGTGGTGCCGGAAGATATTCCGCTGGTCATTCAGGGCCGGCGAGTCGAAGTGCGGCGGGCTGACGGTTCCTCTGCGGAACCCTTGGCAGGCGTGAATCCGATCGCGCTTGGCAGGAAGGGAAAGTGGCTCTACTACGGCCCCTTGAAAGGGCGTCGCCTCTACCGGGTGGATACGGAAGTGTTGCAGGACTTTGCTCGCAGTCCGGAGGAAGTGGCGAGCGCCGTGGAGGAATATTCCTTCAAGCCCATCTGCGATTCGATCGCAATCGATCACAGGAACAGCATCTATGCGGCGGATCTCACCAGGCAGGCCATTGTCGTGATTCGGCCGGAAGGGGAATCCATGCGTCATCGCAAGCCGGAACTCTACCTGCAGGACCCGCAACTATCCTGGCCGGATGGGCTCGCGTTTGGACCTGATCAGCGCCTCTATTTCTACTGTAGCCAAATCGATCGGACGCCGTGGTTCAATGGGGGAGATGATCACACTCAGGGGCCTTTCCGGGTCTACCGGGTGAAACCCATCCATCACTCGCCACTGCTCTCGAATCCACTCCAGGGAAGAGCACGCTTATCCGAGTTGGGTGAGCAATTGAGCGAACGGTTTGGCCGAGACGAGTAGGTGGCGCCGCAGTCCTCCGCAGGGAAGAATTAGGCGGCGGCTTTATCGATCTCCTGGCCGAAGGCCTGCTTGATGACTTGAGCCATCTCTTCCAATTGGAAGGGCTTGCAAAGCATGCCGTCCGGTTTGGCGCCGTTCTGGGCTTCGAATTCATCAGGCTCCATCATGTAGCCGCTGTAGATCACCACTGGCAGGGTGGGGACGGCGGCTTTGAGCTTGCAGAACAGTTCCGAGCCGGTCATGACCGGCATGGTCAGGTCCAGCATGGCGGCATCAATTTCTTCCCGGTGCGCTTCGAACTGTTCGTAGCCGTCCTGGCCGTTGACCGCAGTGATCACGTTGTAGCCCAGCTTCCGCAGGTAGCTCTTGGCCACCAGGCGCACGGTGACTTCATCATCCACCAGCAGAATGGTACCAGAGCCGCAATCGTCCTTGGAGATTTCCCGTCTTGCGGGGGCTGGCGCGGTGCCGGCTTCCTCCATGTCCCGGGGCAGATAAATCTCGAATGTCGTGCCTTCGCCCATTCGGGTATCGCAATCCATCCAGCCTCCATGCTGAGCCACGATCCCGAGAGAGGTCGCCAGGCCCAGGCCCGTTCCCTTCCCTTGTCCTTTGGTCGTGAAGAAGGGCTCAAAGATCCGGTTCAGAATCTCGGGAGGGATTCCGCTGCCGTTATCTGCCACCGAGATGACGACAAAGTCGCCGGCCTTCGCCTGTTCGTGACCCAGGGCCAGAGCCTGCTGATCATCCAAGGTCACGTTCCTGGTGGAGAGACGCAGGATCCCACTCTTGCGCTCTTCCATGGCGTCCTTGGCATTCACGCAGAGGTTCATGAGCACCTGATTGATCTGAGTGGCGTCCACGTGAAGCCCCCAACAGTCCGGATCAAGCTCTTGCTGGATCTGATAGCAGGGATCGACGATGGAACGCAGGAGGCCAGTTACTTCCTCCACCAGCTTGTTGGTGGTGTGATGTCCCAGGTTGAGGAAACTTTGACGGGAGAAGCCGAGAAGCTGTTTCACCAGTTCAGCGGCACGTTGAGCCGCCTGGCGGGAAGCGCTGAGGTGCTCAGTCAGCTCTGACTCCGGATCCATCTCGAAGCTGAGCAGGTCCAGGTTCCCCATAATCCCGGTAAGCAGGTTGTTGAAGTCGTGGGCAATTCCTCCGGCCAGCCGGCCAACCGCTTCCATCTTTTGGGCTTGCTGCAGACTTGTCTCCAGGCGCCGTGCTTCGGTGAAGTCCCGGAAGACCCACATGTAGGCTCGGATCTGGCCGCTCTTTCCGAAGACATCCACGCAGTAGACCTTGAGGAAACGCTCGGTATCCGTCCTGACGTGCCACTCCACTTCTTCCCGTTCAGATTGGGAATTGTTGGTTCGCAGGCCCATCGGGCGAGTGAATCCAAGGAATTCCGGAGCGTGCTCCACATGGTTCGCCACGTGTTCTTCCAGGCGCTTGAGATCACGAACTTCCTGGGGATTGCCCTCGTAGCCAAACATCTCCAGAAAGGCGCGGTTAATCGTTTGCAGGTCGCCGTCTGGCGTCACCACCAGGATCCCTTCGCGAGTGGATTGAAAGGAAGCTTCAAGCTTGGCCATGGCATCCGCCAATTCCGTCTGCTTCTGTTTCAGCGCCTGAGTACGGCTTTCCACCTTCTTGTTCAGAAGGAACTGGTGATTTTGAATCTCTTTCACCATGCGGTTGAAAGAGTGAGCCACTTCCTGGATCTCCTGCGGCCCCTGGGGCGCCACATGCGCATGACTCCAGTTCTGGGCGATCACCTCTTTCGAAGCCCGAGTCAGGGGAACGATGGGCCTTGCGAGATAGCTGGAAATAAAGTTGCCGGCCACGCCGGCACCGAACACCACGATACAGAACATGGTCCAGAGAAGGCCGGAGGTTCGGTGGACAATGGCCTGGGCTTCCACGTAAGGCAGGTACCCGATAATGGTCCAAGCACCCTGGACGTGGGTGCTGGTCTTGGAGAGATGATGTGCGGAAAATATGTAGTTTCGCCCGTTTAACACTGTTTCGCCGCGAATATCATCTCCCTCAATGGGGATGGGCTCACCTTCCGGGAATGGACGGTGAGGATGTTTCTGCATCAGCGTCTTGTTCTCCGGATGGAAGATCCGGTTGCTCCGTTCATCCAAGAGGACAAAGAATCCTTCTTTTCCAAGACGGCGGGAAAGCGCGGCATGGACTTTGTCAAACTTGAGGCTGGCTTTGATGACATTGATAACCTCGCCGCCTTCCAGAATGGGATAGTAGACGTCCAGAAACAGTTCCTCCCGTTGCAGCTTCCGCTTCGGGCTGGTGACAACCTTCTTCCCAGTCGCGACGGTGTCCTTGAAATACTGAGTGTGGTCCCGGTAGTTCTGAACGGGAGCGCCGGGGTCATCATTGGAAGTGGTGGAGGTGATGAGTTCCCCCCAGCGATTGTAGATACTGATGTCGAAGAAGTCGTCGTAGTTGCCCAGTAGACGAATCATTTCTTCCTCGCGCTGTTCGGCCGGCGCATTGGGATTCGTCACCAGGGGGTTGGACTGAACGGAGCTCAGGTCCTTGGAAACGGACTCCATGACCTCCTCAATGCGCCCACTGAGTTCGACGACCACATCTGCGGTGTGTGTCTTTTGATCCTGAATGATGTCGTGAGCCAGGCGCTTTTGTAGGATCACAGTCAGGATCAGCAGCGGAAGAGCCCCAGCCGCAAGCATTGCGATCAGCAGATAATATTGCAATTTGATCGCGGGCAACTGGCATCTGGCTCGTTCGCCAGTGCCATCGATGCTCTTTTTACTGTCGGACATCCGCTGATTACAATGAGAGAGAGGGGGAGGGCGAGGGAAGATGCGCACTCGCACATCTTCCCTCTGATAAGGGGCGAATGCTTACTCAGCGCCGCCTTCTTGAGTGGCTTCTTCCGAACTTGCCGCATGCAGATTGCCGCGGGCATCCCGGGAAAGGGACAGAAGTTGGCTCATGCCCTTCAGCATGATTTGTTCGTGATCTGCCGTAGTGGAGGTCAGGAATTCGCAGCGATCCTTAACCTTGGCATTGGGGAAGACAGATTCGTCTGCCAACAGTTCGGGATCCAGCAATTCCAGCGCCGCTTTGTTGGGCGTGGCATACCACAGATAGTGGGAATTCTCCGCAGCCACTTCCGGACGAAGCAGGAAGTCGATAAATGCGTGAGCAGCATCCTTGGCATTGGACTCCCGGGCGATAGCGAAGCTGTCCACCCAGAGGCGAGCGCCTTCCTGGGGAATGAAGTACTCGATGTTGTCAGCGGGGCCATCCGAGAAGGGATAGAGCCCATCACGCATCGATGCCGCGTCGCCGTTGTAGCACTGCATGGCCCAGATTTCTCCTTTGACCAGGCGCTCCATGTTGTCCCACACACCGCCAAACTCGATGGCGTTGGTCTTCACAGCTTCCGAAAGGCTCTCCAGAGCCTGATTCAGTTCTTCTGGATCCTGGCTGTTCAGAGAGTAACCTTCACGCAGGAGACCCACGGCGAAGACTTCTTCCATTTCGTCCAGCATGGTCACCCGGCCGCGCAGGCTTTCATCCCAGAACACGCTCCAGCTTTCTTCCTTGGGGGTGAACTTGTCTGAGCGATAAGCAAAGATCGTAGCCCCAGGAGCGTATGGCAGAGAATACTGGTTCCCTGGGTCGTGGGACAGATTCAGGTAGCGCTGGTCCAGGTGAGACTTGTTGGCCAGGGAATCCTGATTCAGCTTCTGGATCAGCTGGAGGTCGATCAACTCCGCGAGGGTGACCTCATCGGCGATGACGACATCGTATTCGCCCGGAGCGGATTCCAGCATCGCCTTGAGTTCTTCAGAGGCTTCGCAGGTCTTGTATTCCACTTCGATGCCGGTTTCGTCGGTGAACATCTGGATCGCCTCGGGAGAGACGTAATCAGTCCAGGTGTAGAGGACGATCTTTTGTTGGGTTGGCTCCGAAGTCGGGGTAGAATCGGCAGCAACCGGAGGTGGGGATTGACCACAACCGGAGAGGAGTGCAATGACGGCCACCAGAACGGGAGCCAATCCTGCAACAACGAGTTTAGAGAGAGACGGAACTTTCATCGTTAGTTGTATTAATTTCTATAATTTCCATAATTTAAGCCCTCATGTCAACTTGGACACCCGAAATACTCCCTTGGTGTGGCTCTCATTTTCCTGAAATCCGGTTCCCGGATCGGGCGGTTTCTCCAGGACTTTTGCGGCTCCAAACCTTTCTTTAGGCGCACTCTCTTTCTCGCTATGGAGCCGAAGAGGGATCGAAAGGTGGTGGCGATGCTTTGGGCCTTGGCCTGGCCGACAGTGGCCACTTATGCCGCCTTCTCAGTGCGGCAGTTCACGGATACCTGGATGGTGGGGCAGCTGGGGACCGCTCCGCTGGCGGCCTTGTTGCCGGCCCAGCAGTTGCTCTTTCTCATCCAGAGTTTTGCTTTCGGGTTGTTCTCAGCGCTGAACACCTGTGCTTCGCATGCCCACGGAGGAGACAACCGGCGAGAGGCGGCCGCTTATACCTGGCAATGCATCTGGATTGCCGGAGGCATCGGGATCCTGGGGGCACTATTGACCTTCGGGACGATTCCCGTCTTCCAGGTGCTCAACCACGAGTTTGCGGTCTACGAGCAGGAAGTCGCTTACTTCCGCGTGGCTGTGTTTGCGCTGCTTCCTCAGTTCATCGCCGTTGCCATATCCAACTTCTTCTTCGCGGCGCGGATGCCATTTCCGCCGATGTGGATGGGAGTGGGGCACGTGATCTTGAACGTGGTTTTCAACTACCTCTTCATGTTCGGTGTTCCCGGCCGTTTCGAAGGGATGGGGATTGCAGGTGCGGCCTGGGGAACAGTAGTGGCATCCGGTTTCTGGGCCGTGGGGCTACTTTGGATCTTTCTCTGGCTGCCCGGGTTGTCCGGCCATTTCACGCGCCATCCCATCTTCAGCCTGGAGAGGATGCGGAACCTGCTCAAGATTGGTGTACCCAACGGTGCTATTGATGTCATTGATGTGCTGTTCTGGAACCTGGCGCTCGTGATCCTGATTGCGAGCTTTGGCACCGAGCACATGGCGGCTGCATCCGTGCTCTTCACCCTGTGGCTCCTGATCCTGGTTCCTTGCGATGGCCTGGGTGTCGCGCTCACCACTTTGGTGGGACATCATCTGGGCGCAAAACAGGAGAGGGAAGCCATGCGATTTCTAAGAGCCTGCCTCGTTCTGAGCCTGTCCATTGCCGGGATTGCGGCAGTGCTCTGCCTCAGTTTTCGAGAGTGGATCTTTGGCACGATCAGCGAGAATGAATTCGTCATCCAGATTGGGAGCCGGTGCATGTTCTTATTCTGCATCTGCCTCATCCTGGATGCCTGCCTCTACGTGGTGGACAGTGCACTCAATGGAGCCGGGGATGCTGTCTGGCCGCTCAAGTGGGGCCTTCTCTGCAACTTGATTTTCATCCTGGGCGGAGGCGTCTTGAGCCAGGAGCAACTCTTACCCATGATCCGCCGCCGAGT
>JBHIXE010000175.1:0-363 GCA_041984905.1 Verrucomicrobiales bacterium
TCCATCTTTCTTGATCTCGATCGTATCAGCCCGACCCAGAAGTTGGCCGAGCAACAGACGAGTCTCTTCAGCTTTCAATAATTCTGTCTTGACGATAACTCCATCCTCAATGTGCGCCACGGCTCCAGCCAAACGCCCCTGGCATGCTTCACACGCAAAGTCTTCTTCCGGGTAGAAAAGTCGACAATCGAAAACCAGAAGATTGCGCAGCTCAGGGTAACCGCAATTCCAGGTGCGTTGGCCTTCATCCATGGTGTAAGGCTCGACCAGCTTTCCGTCTCGATGCCGCTTCCATTTGATAGCGTCACCGACCTTGTAGGAATAGGGAACTTTTCCCCAAGCGATATCGACCTCGTCTCCGTA
>JBHIXE010000175.1:373-11151 GCA_041984905.1 Verrucomicrobiales bacterium
GTAGTGCTTACCGCAGAAAGGGCAATGAAACGGTCCAGATATGTCAGCGTACTCTGGCATTCAAAGAACTTTCTTTAGCCCCTCTAGAATAGGAAAGACTTTCATGGGCATGAGAATACCCCCCTTTTTGGCTTTGTAGTCCAAACAATCGCTTCCGTCCAGCATGCCCTGCAACCTCTTTGTCTCTGAGGCCCAGCATACAAGGCCGTCACACTGTAGGCTTCTACTCGTATTCCGCTTTCAGAACTTCGATTCCGATCCCTCGCGTAAGAAGATCCTCCAGACTCGACGCCAAAAAACGCATTTCCTCTTCATCAAGAGCCCCGAAGTCGCAGAGAAAAACACCGGAGCTGGAGCCTGAATTCAGATAGATCACTGCATTTCCGCCTCCATCATCTCCCACAGCCAGCCCTTGGGGAAGGTATCTCTGGACTTCATAGTCCTCATTCATGGCAACAGATTCAGCTGCCCCCCAAATACGAAGGAAGGCCCCTCCATCGACGTCGATTTCCACCTCTGTAGCTTCCCGAACGATTTCCAAGTAGTCTTCAGGAACCGCAATCGGCGAAAACTCTACGAGCTTCTCAATATCGCTTTCCGAGGAAGGCTCCCTCTGTGCTTCAATTCGGAACCGGTCCGTTACTCTTGTTAGCAAACTCATTGGATCCGTCACACATCGAGCTCCAGTTCTAACTCTTCACCACCGCCCTCATTAAACAACACACCACCAGTGATGCAATCAGTGGCAATAGAATGGCTTTCGTGAACTTCATTTTGCCTCCTGATCATTTCAAACTTTCCAGACTCAGCACAACTGCGCTGGACTCGAATCAACCAAAGACAGCCGTGCGCAGGCGGTCAATGCAACACGGCGCCAATCCGCCTCCCTACTTTCGCTTGCGCAGCCCCCGATTGATGATCCATTACCTGTCCTCTCCATGGGAGGATCTGACTCCGCTGGAGTCGCCATTGCCAGGGTGGTGAAATTGGTAGACACGCTTGACTTAGGATCAAGTGCAGCAATGCGTGCAGGTTCGAGTCCTGTCCCTGGTACGATTTTTCCCCGTAGCGCACCGATGCTGTGACGTTTTTGTGACGCCTAATCGACGGTCACGGGGATCGGTGGGAACTCGCCGGTGGTCTGATAGATCATCCAGAGGCTTCGCTCTTCCAGTCTTGCGACCCGCTCCAGGAGTTCTTCGCGGCGTTTGGTGTTGTCGACCACGTCCTCGCGGATGGGCGCCAGGGCCATGTTGCCGAGCGTCGCCAACGCCACGACAATCACACTGGCCCAGGTGCCTGGCAGGCCGCTGCGCTCGAACTCATTGAGAAGCGCTTCACGTTGCTCACGCGAGGTGCGCACCCGCCCCAGATAGTCGACTTTCAAGAGTTCTTCTTCGCCCTGAGTCGTAGGTGTCGTGCCCTACGACACTTGTGCCTGTCATCTGGTGCCCAGCGTGACGCTTACCATACGAACCAACGCTCGCCAGAAACGGGAATGCACTACGGACTCGCCCCAGCAGTGACCTTCAAAAACTCTGAAGCCGTTCAGAGTCGCAACCGTCGAAGGAAATTTGCATCAGCCATCGCGAAGAGGGTTTCGCTCAATCGCCCCATTGCGCATCAGATAATCTATTATACTGCGCAGCGCCGTTCTTCCACACCGCCCATCTGGACTGTCTAACTCAAGCCAAACAGGCTCGGATCCGGCCGCCCCATCAAGGTTGATTCTGGCAGTAATGTTAATTCGAACACCTTTGGCATCGACCGCCGTCCACGCCTGATACCATTCTCCCGGCTGTAATACTTCTCCAGGACTATCGACTAGAATACTCATTCCCGATGACCGAAGATGCTCAATTAGATCCACAATCATCTCCTCGCTGACTAGGTATGTAGGGAATCCTGCCATTGGAGTTAGAATCTTATTAGTGCACGTCGCAACGCACCAGTTATGCAATTCTGTGTGGATGGACACCCCTGTTGCCGCCGCGGCACCGGGAAATGATGCCACATCTTGTCAGAGCCTGACAGATGTGGACACCCAAATTTTCAGACTTAGGATCAAGTGCAGCAATGCGTGCAGGTTCGAGTCCCTGGTACCACCCCTCTCTCGCTTCCCGTCCGCTCTTCCCGGACCACGCATCCCCTTGCGGGAATACTGCGTCCAAACTTCTGAATTTGAGGCACCCGGGCCGCCAAACCCGACCGTATGCTTTGCGAACGATCCCGCGCCAACTGTGGCGTGCGGGCATCGCCCACTCCCTCCCCATTTCAACCCAAAGTGAAGAAGTCACGCAGACGCTCATCGCTCTCGATGGCCGCCCAGATCAGCCTGGTGATTCTGGGATTACTGGCGACCGTCACGGCAGCCTATGTCGCTCGGCCCATTCTGTTTCCGCTGGCCCTGGCCGCGCTCATGGCGTTTGCCCTCCGCCCCGTCGACCGGCTCCTCATCCGCAAGCTCCACGCTCCCGCAATTGCCGTGTCCGTGCTGCTGGTCCTCTCGATCGTCGCATTGATCAGTGGCGCCATTTTCATGCTGAGCGGCCCGGCAACCAAGTGGATCAGCAACGCGCCCCAGAACTTCGCCAAGATCGAACACAAGATCCGCCCCGTGAAAGAGTCCGTGGAGGAAATCTCCAAGGCCGCGGACCAGATCGAGGAGATCACAGCTCAGGCCAAAGATCCCGACAAGCTCAAGGTGGAGGTCGCTCGCCCGACCCTCACGGACACGGTGCTGAGCATGACCACGGAAGTGCTGATTGAGCTGGGCATCACGATCAGTTTCCTCTTCCTGCTCCTTGCCTATGGGGACGACCTGTTAAAGCGCATGTCCAGGCTGGCACCAAAGGGAGAGGATCGAGCCACACTCTACGATCTGTTCAACACGATCGAACACGTCATCTCCAGCTACCTCTTTACCTTTTCCCTGATCAACATTGGGCTTGGCACCGTTATTGGCCTGGGACTCTGGGCCATGGGCATGCCCAATCCGCTGCTCTGGGGCGTGATGGCGGCCTGCCTCAACTTCATCCCTTACCTGGGCCTCATCACTGGCAGCGCGATCGTGTTCTTCGTCGCGCTGGTGACCTTTGAATCGCCCTTCTACGCCGCGCTCGCGCCAGGTATCTACTACGTGGCCAACCTTATAGAGGCGAACGCGGTGACGCCTGCATTGCTCGGCAAGGCGCTCAGCGTCAACGTCATCGTGCTCTTTCTCTCCATCATCTTCTGGGGTTGGCTCTGGGGGATCGGCGGTATCATCATTGCCGTGCCCCTCATGGGCGCCATCAAGGTGATCTGCGATCACACCCATGCCCTGCGTTATGTAGCGCGATTCCTTGGCGGTGGCCTCGAAGAGGAAGTGGACGAGGTTAAAAAAGAACAGGAGCAGGAGCAGGACAAGCTCGAGCCCCGAGGCGAGCCGGAAGCGGTATAGAGCGGAGGATAGTAGTAGGCACAGTCCCCTGTGCCGTTGATCCGGACCTGCGCGGAGACTTGATGGAGGGAAACGCTGGGTCGTTTCCGCTGGCACATGGGTGCCGGAGAGTCCCGCCGCCAACGCCGAAGGCATTGGCCAGTTCCCGCAGCCGGTGATTGAGCGCAGCGACATCTCCGGATGCCTTCTTTTGGATCCGCGGAAACGACGGAGCGTTTCCCTCCATTTCCAATGGGACGGCACAGGGACTGTGCCTACTACTTTCACTTCGTGATCGGCTGCGAGATCCGCAGATACGCGAAGAAGTCCCGCAACTGCTGATCGCTCAGGCCCGCCAACAGGTTCTCCGGCATGAGACTGCGCCCGAGGGGCTGGATCTCTTCCACCTGATCCTGGGGCACGCGAATGTCTTCCCCTGCGAGACCTCGCAAGACCAGCACCTGGGTATCCTGATCCACCAGGAACCCGCTCAGCATCCGGCCGTCCTTCGTCTTCACGGAGTGATACTCGAACCCTTCCCGGATCTCCGCATTGGGGTTCACGATACTCACCAGCATGGTGTCCAGGGTATCGCGCTGGTAATCGGTCAGGTTCGGGCCGATCGCTCCACCTTTGAAGAAGAGCTGATGACAGGCGGCGCAGCGTTCCATGAAGGCGGCTTCGCCAGCGTAGGGATTGCCGCTGCCCGCTTTCAGGATCAGCTCCACCTCGGCGATCTGTTGCTCGAAGTCTTCCGGCGTGAGCTGGCGCGGTTCCGGGAACAACTCCGTGACCACGCCGCGGAGATCCGCATTCGCATGGTTCTGGAGCCGTTGAATCGTTTCCGCGGAGACCAGCTCTCGCATGGATTCGTCCTGCTGCAGCTTCATGACGAGATCCCGGGTCCAGGCTTCCCGGCTCAAGAGCAGATCGAACCCGCCCGGCTGCAGTTCCACCGGCAAGACCGGTAAGAGGCGCAGAACCGTGCTCCCCACGGTCGAGTCTTCATAGCCCATCAAGGCCACAATGGCGGCGCGCTTCACTTCGAGCGACTCGGATGCCTGATCGAGAATCGCCAGCAAGGGATCCATGGCCTTGGGCTCTTTCAGCTCTCCCAACGTGCGGATGATCTCCAGCTTCTCGGCAGGGTCAGTCTTGGCATCCTTGAGGGCCACGAGAGCCCGGTCCACGGCTCCCTCTTCTCCCAGGCGCAGCTGCAGGACCACGGATTTCGTGCCGGACTTCGCCAGTTCTTCCGCGAGGGCCTTGGGCAAGCCCGCCATAGCGCGACCTTGATAGGCTTCCTCGAAACCCTTCAGGAGTTGTTCCCGATGCTGGTCCGTGGGTGCCTGGCTCAAGAGCTGGGCCGCATCCAGCAGATCCCGGTTCCGCCCCTGCATGGCGAGCCGCCGCATCATGCGTGGCAGGATGTATTCCACCACGAGCGGTTTTTCCCAGAACCCGGCATCGGCAAAGAGCGCCATGACTTCGTCCCGGTAATCGTCGGCGCGAGCTTCCAGCACCCACCAGGCCATAAGCGGGATGAAGAGATCCTCCATGTCCTCGTCATGCTCCAACACCTTGGAGACCAGTGGCAGCCCTTGTGCCGGAGGCAGACGACGCGCCGACGCGGCAAGCTGACTGCGAGTTTCGGCATCGGATTCCTTCTCCGCAAAGGCGAGGAGCCGCTCGAACCGTCCTCCAGAGATCGCATCGCCGGAATCGCACATGAGCCGCACCGTCCACCAGCGCACCGGCGCATAGCGATTGCGCAGGCCCGCATCCACCAGCTCGTCATCGACGCCGAAGGCCTGGTAATAGGCCCAGAGCGCACAGAGTGCCTCGTCGTTCTCCTCGACGCGCAACCGCTTCTGGAGAGCCAGACGCATGGACTCCGGTTTGCGCTCGCCGATAAGCCTCACGGCCGTGTGGCGATGCCACCGGTTCGGATGTCCCAGCAGGCGCACCAGGTCTTCGTCGCTCGCGGCGGAAAGATCGATCGGCGCCTCCAGCTTCAGGTCCTTGCCTTTGAGCCGATAGATCCGGCCGGAGGTGGGGTCGATCTGGCTCTGGTAGTGCTGACCATGGGCGATGTAATGCTCGTACATATCCGCCACGAGCACGGATCCATCCGGCGCACCGCCGATGTAAACCGGGCGGAAGGCGTGATCCTCACTCGTCAGCACTTTGACCGCGTCAAACGTCTCGAAGGTCGCGCCAAGCGGTTCACGCCGGCTCGCGATCACGAAGTTGTGCAGGGGATCGATCGCGAAGAAGTGGTTCTTGTATTTGGGCGGGATCGCGGAGGCATCGACCAGCGCGGCGAAGTGGGTGAAGCGCGCCACGGGCTGGTCATTGCGCATCTTCGGCAGATCGCCAAAGGCAAAGGGATTGTGCGGCGGCCCAAACTTGTTCGGCGTGACGCCTTGCATCAGGTATTGGCCACCCTGGACGTAGTGCCAGCCTCGCGTGCCGCCACCATTGTGCCCCGTGAAAAGCCGTCCCTGGCTATCCAGCTCCAGCCCAAAGTTGTTCCCGCCCCCTTCCGCGAAGAGCTCGAACTCGCGGGTCTCCGGGTGATAACGCCAGACCATGCAACCCTGGAAATAGGTGCCCTCCGCTCCGGGCGGATCCAGCCCTGGCCGGGTCACGTGACACACCGTCGTGCTGCCCTGCGCGCCATAGAGCCAGCCGTCCATCCCCCACACCAGGCCATTGGCCACGGAGTGGGTGTCTTCCAGGCCGAACCCTTGCAGATGCACCACGGGCGGACCGTCCGGCACATCGTCGAAATCGGCATCCGGATAGAAGAGCAGGTAAGGCGTGTGCATCACCCAGACGCCGCCATGCCCGCGCAGGACGGAGTTGGCCATGTTCAGCCCGTCCTGGAACACCGTATTCTTATCGTAAGAACCGTCGCCGTCCGTGTCTTCGTGGATGGAGATGATGTCGGCCCCGCGATCGTGATTCGGTGGTGCGGGCGGCACCTTGTCATACTTGGAGCGGTAATAGCGATCCCGGCTCAGCATGGTCAGCCCGGCGGGATAGGGATACTGGCGATATTGCGCCACCCAGAGCCGGCCCTTGGCATCGAAGCTGAAGTGCACCGGCTGCGCCACGGTCGGTTCATGCAGCACCAGCGCCACCTCCAGATCCTCCGGCGTGCTCATCATCGCGAAGCTTTCCTCCGGCGGCAGCTTTTCGCCATGCACCAGGTGTTCCGCCCTGCCCAAGGGCCGGTTCGATTCGTGGAAGTCGGCAAAGGAGGAACCCGTCGGCTCGGTCTCCATGGGTTTGCCGACCAGCGCCACCGATTCCGCGGGCTGAAACTCCCAGGTCCCTTCCAATACGCACTCCTGGAAGTAGTTCATGATGAAGGGCGCTTCGGTCAGGAACCCGCTCGGCCCCTGCGGATTGTAGACATGCACCGCAATCTCGTTCCACTTGCCTTCCTCCAGCAACCCCGGCGTCACCTTGTGGCGATGGTTCCCCTCCCGCCCATCGGCGAACTCCGGCGGAAAGGCCCCGCCCTTGCCGATGCTCGTCCCATTCACAAACACCTCATGGGCGCCCGTCAGCCCGCGGATGTTGATGATCCCCGATTCCCGGAACAGATCGCGTTCGTGCTTGGTGAAGAACTGCGCATGCGGCATCAGCCAGGTGCGATACCAGCCGTGGCCGGAGTACTCCTGGCTCGATGGCACCTCTACGGGCGACCACCCGGAAGAAGATTGGGCCTGTGCCAGTGGGCAGCACGCCAGGGACAACAGCAGTAGCAGAGAGCGGAACATGGTCATGCCCAGCATGATGAGACGTTCGCGGGGCGAGGGTCAAGGCTGAGGAAAGATTGACATTGTTCGAGACGGAAGGGAGTCTAGCCCCACATCTATTGCCGATGAATACCGAAACCCAAGCAGCCATCGAGCGCCTCTGTGAGCAAGGCAACGAAGCGGAAGAGAACGGAGACTACCCAAGAGCATTCAGCTTGTTTCAGGAGGCTCTGGAACTGGTGCCTGAACCTCTGGATCAGTGGTGGGAAGCCACCTGGTTGCTCACAGCCCTTGGCGATACCTGCATCACCCTGGGCAACTATGAAGAGGCCCGAAAATACCTCTCCGAGGCCATGGCCTGCCCGGACGCGATCGGCAATGCTTTCATTCATCTCCGCTTGGGCCAGGCAGAATTCGAAATGGGCGACATGAAACGAGCGGGAGACGAACTCATGCGTGCCTACATGGGAGGCGGGCCAAAGATATTTGAGGAGGAGGATCCCAAGTATCTCGCTTACCTCGCCACCATCGCTGATGATATTCAGGTTCCAGAGTGAGCCCTCAATCAGGTCGGGTCCAACCATGCCCCTTCGACTGCTCCTCATCCCCCTGCTTCTCTTCGCCACGGTTCAGGCCGCCGATCCGAAACCCTATGAGTGGCCTCGCGAGGGTGAAGAACTGGAGCTCGACAAGAAGTACGAATACGGGGACGACTTCCAGTTCTACCTGCGCAAGAAGAACCGCGAGACCGGCCTGGAGATCTACTACAAGGGCCAGTTGGTCGAGGAGTTCTTCTGGCCGGTGCCCGTGCATTACTGGCTGCTCAAGACCGGCACCACCTGGCCCGTCTTCGAGACCTGGGGCGATCGCACCGAACCCACCCGAACCGTCAGCACCCGCCTCCTCGTGGGCCCCATCTATTACAACGAGGTCTTCTCCGGCTACGCCTTTCGTTACATCGAAGACTATACCGACAAGAAGCCCGGAGACCCAGATCCTGGGATCGACATCACCAGCCCGGACGGCACCCAGCGCACCGTCGTGTATCTACCAGAGGAATCCGACACGGAGCGGGAATTGGAAGAGGCGTTGAACGATGCGAGACGAGCGCCGGAGGATCTAGGGAAGGAGCCATAAGCGCCGGAAAATTACACTAGGCATAGCATGCCAATCAGCTACTACTTCTTCGGCATCGATCCGCCCCCGCTACCCATGAATGCGTCGAGTTTTGACACTAACTCGTCCAGATAATCAATATTCGATTTGATCACACGCGTTTGCTTCTGTTCCAACTCTGTCGCCCCGGCGATTGACTCCCTCCTCCTATTGAGAGGAGGATTAGCCAAATCTATCAGCAACGCCTCGATCGTCTCAGCGGTCTCCTTAGGTTCAACCAGACGCGAAGCCGGAGCATTAGCCAACCTCGGTTCCACTTGATTCACTCTATTGACAAGGTAGAAGGAAAAACTGTCCCATCTACCTTCCAGACGGTCAGTTAGGTGATCCCGCAATCGCACACCAAGTGTCGATGTTTCAGCCGCAGCTTTTCCAACGTAAACTACTTGATAGTCCTTATAGAGAACGTAGACACCAACACCAGGAAAGACGTCGATTTCTATCTCTCTACCTCTGTACCAAGTCGTTCCAATCAACCGCGCCGGATTTGCTCGACCTCGCGCCCCCCAGTGCACTGCATCCGGATTCCAAAAAGTCCCATAGGTTGCAATCAGCATTTTACTCAATATTCAATATAGGAACTCCTAACAAAATTATTCTGACCCCTCAACGACAAATAGCCGTCAACATTACTTTTCTAACTCCTTCTCAAGAGCAAGCAGAGCTTTCCTTGCATCTTGGATCATCTTCAGTGCGGTCCCCTTCGAATACGTCCCTTTCTTGTACTGTTCATCCCACACCACGATACAAAGCTCTCCACCTGGAATTTTCTCACGTGAATACTTACAGGTTCTCATGTGCACCGCCTTCTGCACCTCGACACGCTTTAGAATTGCTTTTCGTCGTCCTGCCATGGTCTACTCCTCTTCAAGCTTTCTCCTAATTACAGCAGTCAGGCGGTCCGCGATATCAGCTGAAGCGGCCAAACCAACCTCCAATTGCTCGATCGCTGCAGCCTCTCTTTCTCCTGCAGCGATACCCATTTCGGCGTTCTGGACGCCTTGCGCCATAACAATGACAATTGCTGAATTTGTTGTGCCTTTGCCAGGATACTTGCTACAGAGGTCACGTCCTCCATGTTGTAATCCGAGACGATGAATCACAGTCCCCGCAATCGATCTCGCATCTTGGGCGATTCTCATCTTCAAAGCCTCCTTCTTCCGCTGTGGCTGTACGGGTGGCGCAAAAGGAACCAATTCCCTGTTTGCTGCCACAGACATCTCTAGCCGAGCACGAACCATCTCCTCTGTTAAGCCAAACTCAAGCGGATCGAATCCTTTATTCCGAATTGTCTCACGGAAATCAGTCACCATTGTTTCGTCAACTTCCCTTAAATAGGCCTGCTGTAGATACTTATCGACAGTTTCACTCAAGACCTGCATAAAAGGCCGGAGCGTCAATCTAGCTCCACCATCACCTGAAACCGATGGATCTTCAGGCTCGTTCAAAATCTCACTGAACAATTGGCGATCTTCCTGATCAAAATTCCGAAAATCCTCCCACCATCGCTCATCGTTAAGCCCTACGTGTGATACCAGATACACCTTGTTTGCGACAGACAGGGTAGCCCCGGGGTTTGCAAGCCGCAAGATTCTCCCCACGAACTGAATGTATGGCGACAAACTGCGATATGGGCGGAAAATTGCCGCTACCGAAAGGCTACCCAAATCGTACCCTTCACCCAGCATTTGCACCTGGACTACCACGTCTATTAGCCCTTGGCGCAGCGAAGCTTCGACTTTTTGCTTCGCTTCAGATGACAATTGACTGTGCAGCACCTCTGCCTTTAAACCGAACTCATGGTACAAACTACAAATCTGTACTGCATGTCGAATTGAACAAGCTGAGGCGATGATCTGGCGAGGATTCCCATGACGCCTCACTTCGCCCAACTGCCTGATCGAAGCCTGAACGATGTGCCTGTTGCACTCTTCGGACAAGGCAACACCCTTGCTGAACCAATCGTTCTCTCGCATCTCCAGCACTTCTGCTAGCGGTATCGTCCGAGTATCCCTTTCGACAGTAAACGAGACTTCGTCTGGGGCGACATAAACTGCATCGATTGGTGAAATGAAGCCCATCAACATGGCACGAGTGTAGGTATATGCATATACCCTGTCTCCTTGAACTTGCTGCCCATCCGATCTGACAGGAGTCACCGTAAATGAAACGACCTTTGCTGAAGAAAAGTCTTCAAACAGCCGTCTCCAGGACTCGGCAACGTTGTGATGTCCCTCATCGACCAAAATCATCTTAAAATAATCACCAGGCAGCCTTTCATACCACTTGTTGTTCGCACCTACAAACTGCTGTATGTTTGCCACTACAATATGTGCGTTGTCGCAATCGTGAATATTGGCGCCAGGCTTTAGAACGCTCACGTAGGGCCCATTAACGGGGTTAAGCACTCC
>JBHIXE010000176.1:0-11151 GCA_041984905.1 Verrucomicrobiales bacterium
TCAAGCGTTTCACAATCTGTGCTCGCTGGTGCTCGAGAGTGGATATTTGGTTCAACACGTTCTACCGGGCTACATTGCCAAGATTGACCCGAATGGGCTGTCAGTTGCAGCCTTTGTGGACCAGTACCTTGCCGACAATCCAGACCTTCCTCAGTTGGAACTTGGCAGGCTGTGTTATTTAGCCTCGGAATACTTTGATGACTCAGATGCCTGGAAGGCCATTTCCGCACCACTCTGTGCACTTGCGAGTAGCCTGAATAGGGAATCGAGGCGAGGAATCTATTCTCGACTGTCCCGGAAGAACCCTGAATTCAACAGCAGCTCGAGCGACACTGTCGCCCTCTTCCGTCTCAAACGAGATAACGCTCTGGCTAAACTGGCTGAAGAAGCTCCCGATTCTGTATTCCTGGAATATCGGCAGTGGGCCGTCCGCATTGCAGAGGGAGATCTACAGCAACGAATCGAAGAAGCCGAAGAGGATGGCTGGTGAGACGAATGGGATTGAAATCTTGTAGATGGCGGACAGGGAGGGATTCGAACCCTCGGTACCATTTCTGGCACACTCGCGTTCCAGGCGAGCCCATTCAACCGCTCTGGCACCTGTCCGTTTCGAATTGGGCGTGGGGGTGACTACGGGAAAAAGTTGCAGTCGCGCCACACGCGGGGGTGCACCATTAATCGAATTCCGGCTGGCGGCAACCCCGGATTGTTTCTCACGGGCGAATTTTGCTGCGCAACTCTGACACCTGCGTCGCCGATCGCGCCAAATTGTCGCGCAGAACCCCGCTTTTTGGCCAGTCTGTCGCGATGTCCCGTCGACCATAATCCGGCCTTCAGATCCGTAAGTCGCTCATAATAAGCGATCTACTTCGCAAAAACGCCGAATGGCACCGATCATGCATCTATAGAACGCAAGACCCGCTGTGGGGAGGCGACAGTTTGGACGCTACCGGCTCACGAACGCTAAAAAACAACCTAACCCAACAAAACTTTACGATGAGCAAAATTCTCGGAATCGACTTAGGAACCACGAACTCCTGTATGTGCATCATGGATGCCGGGGAGCCGATGGTTCTCGAAAACTCGGAAGGCGCACGCACCACGCCTTCCGTGGTTGCCTTCTCGAAATCGGGCGAACGTCTCGTGGGACAAGCCGCGAAACGCCAGGCCGTGACGAACGCAGCCAATACCATTTTCTCCGCCAAGCGCCTGATCGGCCGCAAGTTTGCCGAGCTGACGGAGAGCGATAAGAAGGTGCCCTACAAGATTGTGGAGGCCAGCAATGGCGACGCTCACATTCAGGTGGAGGTGAACGGCGAGAAGAAGACCTACAGCCCCCAGGAGATCTCCGCGATGGTGCTGAGCAAGCTGAAGGCAGACGCCGAAGCAAAGCTGGGTCAGCCTGTCACTCGCGCCGTGATCACGGTACCTGCTTATTTCAATGACTCCCAACGGAACGCGACGAAGGCCGCGGGCGAAATCGCCGGCCTGACCGTGGAACGGATCATCAACGAGCCGACCGCGGCTTCCCTGGCTTATGGCCTGGATAAGAAGTCCGATGAGAACATCGCGGTGTATGACCTTGGCGGTGGGACCTTTGACATTTCCGTTCTGGAGATCGGTGACGGCGTGTTTGAAGTGCTGGCAACCGATGGTGACACCCACCTGGGTGGTGATGACTGGGACAACGCGATCATCGATTGGATCACGGCCCAGTTCAAGAATGACACTGGCATCGACCTGAGCGGTCAGCCGGACGCCCTGCAACGAATCAAGGAAGAGGCTGAGAAGGCCAAGATCGCCCTCTCCTCCTCACAAAACTACGAGATCAACCTGCCCTTCATCACGGCTGATCAAACCGGTCCGAAGCACATCCAGCAATCCATCTCCCGCTCCAAGCTGGAGCAACTGACGGAGCACCTGGTGGAGCGTACGATGAAGCCCGTGCAAGATTGCCTGCGCGAAGCCAAGGTCAGCGGCGACAAAATCGATGAGCTGGTCCTCGTGGGTGGGATGACCCGGATGCCCAAGGTCCAGGAAACTGCTCGCAAGCTGGCTGGTAAGGAGCCTCACAAGGGTGTGAACCCGGACGAAGTGGTGGCGATCGGCGCAGCAATCCAAGGCGGTGTGCTGCAGGGTGATGTGAAGGATGTGCTTCTGCTGGACGTGACTCCTCTGTCTCTCGCGATCGAAACGCAGGGCGGCATTGCCACTCCGATGATCGAGCGCAACACGACGATCCCGGTGAAGAAGTCTCAGATTTTCTCCACTGCGGCGGACAACCAGCCTTCCGTGGACATTGTGATCACCCAGGGTGAGCGCAAGATGTCTCGCGATAACAAGTTGCTGGGGAACTTCCGCCTGGACGGCATCGAGCCGGCTCCGCGTGGCCTGCCCCAGATTGAAGTGACCTTTGACATCGACGCGAACGGGATTCTCCACGTTTCCGCTCAGGATAAGAAGACCGGCAAAGAACAGAAGATCTCGATCGAAGGTTCCAGCGGTCTGTCCGATGACGAAATCGCGAAGGCGAAGCGGGAAGCTGAAGAGCATGCCGACGAGGACTTGAAGCGCAAGGAAGAGGCCGAAGTGCGGAACAATGCGGAGAACCTGGTTTACCGGATTGAGAAGCAACTGTCCGATCTTGGCGACAAGGTGCCGGACGAACAGAAGAAGCCGGTGACGGATGCACTGGAAGACCTGAAGAAGGCCCTGGAAGGCGGCGATATCGAGCAGATCAAGGCCGAGTCCACCAAGATCGAAAACATGTTCGAGCAAGCGATGCAGGCTGCTCAGGCTGCCGGGATTAACCCCGAAGACTTCGCGGGTGCTGCGGGAGCTGGCGATGCCGGTGCTTCTTCAGCGGATGCAGACGGTCCGAAGCAGGCCAAAGGCCAGGTGGTCGACGCCGACTTCGAGGTCGTAGACGAAGACAAAGATAGTAAGTAATCGCGAGACCCATTTTGAACCGCGGACGCTCTGGTGTCCGCGGTTCTTTTTCCAACACGCCACCGGGAAGAGTTTCGGGGGCGGACATCAATCAACCAAATAAACCAAAAACCACACTAACCTATAAACAACTATGGCTACTAGCATCACACCTCTCGGCCAGCGCGTTCTTGTGAAGCGTATCGAAGAGGACCAGGAGAAGTCTCCCGGTGGCATCATCATTCCTGATGCCCACAAGGAGAAGCCCCAAGAGGCCAAGGTCGTGAAACTCGGCATTGGCAAGAACGACGAAGGCGAAGACGTCACCTTCAACGTGAAAGAGGGCGACACCGTACTGATCAGCAAGTATGGCGGCACCGAAGTTAAGCTGAACGGGGAAGATCACCTCATCATCAACGAAAGTGATATCCTGGGCATTCTGGGCTAATCCAGCGCCCAACTCACCCTACCGAAAAGAAACTCACTAATTAAGAAATTACACCAATGGCTAAACAACTTAGTTTTGACGAAGGCGCACGCCACTCTCTCCTGGATGGCGTAACCAAGCTGGCCCGTGCCGTGAAGGCAACTCTCGGACCAGCCGGTCGCAACGTGATCCTGGAGAAGAAGTTCGGCAGCCCCACCATCACCAAGGACGGTGTGACTGTGGCGAAGGAAGTGGAACTGGAAGATCCTTATGAAAACATGGGCGCTCAGCTCATCAAGGAAGTCTCTTCCAAGACCTCTGATGTGGCTGGTGACGGCACCACCACGGCTACCGTACTGGCTGAAGCCATCTTCCGCGAAGGTCTGCGCAACGTGACCGCCGGCGCCAACCCGATCTCCCTGCAACGGGGTATCATGAAGGCTGCTGACGCGATCGTGGAAAAGCTGGCTGAAATCTCCAAGGAAGTCAGTGACGCCAAGGAAATCGCTCAGGTGGCTACCGTTTCCGCCAACTGGGACAACGAGATCGGCACCATCATCGCCGACGCCATGGACAAAGTGGGCAAGGACGGCACCATCACGGTGGAAGAAGCCAAGTCCATCGAGACCACTCTGGACGTGGTGGAAGGTATGCAGTTCGACAAGGGTTATCTGTCTCCTTACTTCGTGACCGATGCAGAGAGCATGGAAGCCGTTCTGGAGAACGCCTACATCCTCATTCACGAGAAGAAGATCTCCAGCCTGAAGGACATGATCCCCGTGCTGGAAAAGGTCGCCAAGACCGGCCGTCCGCTCCTGATCATCTCTGAAGATGTGGAAGGGGAAGCTCTTGCCACCCTCGTGGTGAACAAGATCCGCGGCACCCTCAATATCGCTGCCGTGAAGGCTCCTGGCTTCGGCGATCGCCGCAAGGCCATGCTGGAAGACATCGCCATCCTCACCGGTGGACGCGTGATCACTGAAGACCTCGGCATCAAGCTGGAGAACGTGGACGTGAATGACCTTGGCCAAGCCAAGAACATCCGCATCGACAAGGAAAGCACCGTCATCATCGAAGGTGAAGGTTCCAGCGATTCCATCAGCGGTCGCGTGTCTCAAATCCGCCGTCAGATCGAAGAAACCACTTCCGACTACGATCGTGAGAAGCTGCAAGAGCGCCTGGCCAAGCTGGCCGGTGGTGTGGCTGTGATCAACGTTGGTGCGGCTACCGAGACGGAAATGAAGGAGAAGAAGGCTCGCGTGGAAGACGCCCTGCACGCCACCCGCGCTGCGGTGGAAGAAGGCATCGTTCCTGGCGGTGGCACCGCTCTGATCCGTGCTCAAAGCATGGTGGGCGACCTCGGCCTGTCCGGTGACGAAGCTACCGGTGCTGAGATCGTGTCCAAGGCCATCACCTACCCGTTGCGCCAACTGGCTGCCAACGCCGGTAAGGAAGGCGCCCTGATCGTCGAGAAGGTGCGCAATGAAAAGGGCAACGTGGGCTACAACGTGGCTACCGGCGAATACGAAGACCTCGTGAAGGCTGGTGTCGTGGATCCGACCAAGGTGACTCGTAGCGCGCTGCAAAACGCCGCTTCCATCTCCGGTCTGCTTCTCACCACCGAATGTCTCATCAGCGACATTCCGGAGCCTCCGAAGGAAGAAGCTCACGGCCATGACCATGGCATGGGCGGCATGATGTAATCACAAGTTACCCAGTAACACCGCATTGACGCCTTGGACTTGTGCCAGGGCGGAAAATGCCCCAGAGTGGCCGGGTGGACCTTTACAGGTCTGCCCGGCTTCTTTTTTGCCCCGAAACTTTGAACAGTGAACGGCGAGCTTTCGTCGATAGTCTGAGAACTGAATGGCCATCCACGCAAAGAAACGTCCCTCCCGCTCTGGCGAACTGGAGTACATGAAACTCCTCCCGCCCGAGTTGACCGCGACTATTGGCCGGCTGGAGTTTCTCGCGCGGACCAAGAAGGAAGGCAGCATCTCGGGTCGTCACGCCAGCCCTCACAAGGGCTTCTCCGTCGAGTTCGCGGAGCACCGGCAGTATTCTCCCGGCGACGATCTGCGAGACCTGGATTGGCGGGTTTATGGCAAGGCGGATCGCTACTACATCAAACAGTACATCGAGGAAACGAACCTGCGAGCCACGGTGGTGATGGATGCCTCCGGCTCGATGAATTTCGTGGGCGATGAAGCCGTCAAGTTCGAAGGCCGGCGCCTCAGCAAGTTCGAATACGGCCGCTACCTGGCTGCGGCCCTCTCCTACCTGCTCATTCGCCAACAGGACGCGGTGGGTCTGGTGACCTTTGATACCAAGGTGCGACAGTACTATCGCGCTGCGAGTAAACCCAGCCAGGTGCGAGTGATCCTGAATGAGCTCTACAACACGAAACCCGGAGAAGATACGGCTGCGGCAGAGGTCTTCCATGATATCGCGGAGCGCATTCATCGCCGCGGATTGGTGATTCTCATCAGCGATATGTTTGTTGACGCGGAGCGGATCAAGGAAGCGTTGCATCACTTTCAGTATCGCAACCATGAGCTGGTCGTGTTCCACATCATGGCGCAGGAAGAACTGACCTTCCCCTTCAAGAAGTTTGCCAAGTTCCGCAATCTGGAGATCGCCAGCCAGGACATCAAGGTGGATCCCCTGGCGATCAAGGCTCAGTATCTGGAGCGGGTGAAGACCTTCATCCAGACCCTGGAAAGCGCCTGCGGCCAGATGAAGGCGGACTACGTTCCGGTGAATACCAAGAACTCTCTTCCCGAGACGATTGCCTCCTACTTGTCCCGGAGACGGGATATGACCAGCATCTAGCCCCCTCCCTTTCCTCCAATGAAGACGTTATCCACAGAGACTTTTACGCTACAGCTTCCTCGCGATTGGATTGATCGGTCCGATAGGAAAATGTCTCGCAACGTCTTCACGGATCCGGAAGAGAATAGGGAACTCTATATAAAAACCTGGCTAGTGGAACCCCCAAGAAAGACCAGTGACGTGAGTATAGCGGAGAAGTTCCGAGAGAAGGCTCTCAAACACTTCCTGCGGATGCCATTCAACAGTTGGCAAGTGAAAGCCGAGGAACTCAAGCAGTTCGACGCCTATGGCCGGGCCATGTTCGATGCCTACGAAGAGCAACGGCTCTACCGGGTCTACAGCTGCACTTTGGCTGCCCTGCCCTGGGTGGTGCAGGCCAACTTCCACGACCTTAGGGCGACCAGTTGGTCCGAATCACTGATGGAGAACGCTGGTATCACGGATTCCATCGCCATCATTCACTGACTGAGGCACCAGTCACCAGTCTGGTCTGAGTTGCTTCGGCCGGTTTCAGATGCGTATCCATCCAGCCGTAGATGAGCTGTCGGGATTCATGAGGGACGGAGTGCCCTCGCCCGTGCACGTAGAATCCAAAATTCTCGGGCGCCTCTTCCAACTCGTAGATGTCCATGATCTTGGTGAGCATGAGCACGCGCTGCCGTTGCGTGCCGGGGTTGCCATCATTGAGAGCGGAGACATCCAGAAAGGCGCGGGGCGCAATCAAGGCAATGATTTCGTGAAAGTCGATCGGCGGCATCTCCCCTGACAGAAGCCCGGGCCGCAGATGCTTGAAGTAAACATACCAGCGGTCCCGCGACCACGACTCGACCTTGGGGTTGTGCCGGAAAAAAGACGCACTGCAGTTGCTGGCTGCCGCTTTGATCCGCTCGTCATACGCCGCCAGGAAGAAAGTCCCGTGGCCTCCTAACGAATGCCCCAGGGCACCAATGTTGGCGGTGTCCACATTGTCCAGGGTTTCCAAGACATCGATGGCAATGGAGTGCTCGTAGGTGAACTTCCCCACGGCCGTCCACTCGGGATGCTTCTCATGAAATCGGGAAGTGTCGTACGGTCCTTCCGGAGGAACGCGGAACCCTGAGACGAAATGCTCGGGCGCGATGACGATGTATCCGCGGCGGCAAAGATGATCCAGGTAAGCCTTGTCCGGGTTGTCCGCCAGCCCGGCAGCCCGGTCCATCCCCTTTTCGTAGGTGCCGTGAAGAGCCACGACTGCAGGTGCCTTCCCGTCCAACTCCAGCGGAATGCCCAGGTAAGCATGAGCCCGCTCATCCGCTTCCACCTGGTAACTGATCAGCCGTCGCTCATACTGACCGTCTACGATAACGCTTTCGTGGGTTTTCAACTGGAGATCCGGTTTCTCTGGCTTGTGTTGATCCCGCAGCAGGTCGAGATAGCGCGCTCGCAGGATCTCCCGTCGCGCTTCCCAATCGGCCTTGGTTTCGATTCCCTCGGTCAGGTCGTCCCAGGAAGAGACGATCTCTGGAAGTTCGAACAGCTCCGGTTGCTTGCGGTTTTGGGCGGTTGCGAGAGACGCACTGCTCCAGGCTAGCAATATCAAGGCAAGCAAGTATCGGGTGCGCTTCATCGCTTCAGGCTAGCAAATCTGTGACCACCCTGCCATAGACATCGGTGAGACGGAAATCCCGGCCTCCGTAATGGTAGGTCAACCGCTCGTGATCGAGCCCCAGTGTATGCAGGATGGTGGCGTGGAGATCATGCAGGTGCACCTTCTGTTCCACCGCCTGGTTGCCGGTTTCATCCGTCAATCCATAGCGCAATCCACCCTTCGTGCCGCCACCTGCCATCCAGGCCGTGAATCCCAGGTTGTTGTGATCGCGGCCGTTGTTCTTGTTGTAGATGGGCGGACGCCCAAATTCCCCGGTCCAGACAACCAGGGTTTCCTCGAAGAGCCCTCGCTCCTTCAGATCGGCAAGAAGACCGGCAATCGGAAGATCGCTCTGCGCGGCCAGCTCGGAGTGGCCTTCTTCCAGGTCCTTGTGTTGATCCCAGAAGCCAAGGTTCAGCTGCACAAACCGGACGCCGGATTCCACGGCGCGTCTCGCAATGAGGCAAGCTCGCCCAAAATTGTCCGTGGGTTCACGGTTCACTCCATAACGATCCAGGATGTAGCCAGGCTCTTTCTCCACTTCAAGCAGGCCCGGCAGATCCGATTGCATCCGGAAGGCGGTTTCGAACGACTGGATGATTCCTTCCAGGTCCGGATTCACCGCGTCCCTCTGGAGACGGTTCCGGTTCAGAGCCTGCGTCAGGGCGAGCTGTTCGCGTTGTGCATCCCGGCTTAGTGAGCTGGTCGTGTTCGGGATCCGGAAATCCTTGATGGGCGGTGCGCCATTCCCGTCCCCACCGCCCCAGGCATTGATGGCTGTGCCTGCCGTTGCGGAAGGAAGAAAGGCGCAGCCATATTTGCGGGAACCACCAGCGGAGAAGTCCGGGTTGATCGTAAGAAAACCCGGCAAGTTCTGGTTCTCGGTTCCCAGCCCATATACCACCCAGGAGCCCACTGATGGTCGCACAAACTGGAAGCTGCCGGTGTTCATCTGCAGAATCGCCTGAGGATGATTCCCAATGTCCGTGTGCATGGAGTTGATGACGCAGAGGTCATCCGCGTGCTGAGCGGTGTGGGAGAACAACTCGGACACAGGCAAGCCGCACTCGCCGTACTGCTTGAAAGCCCAGGGAGACTTGAAATAGCGGCGACCACCACCCAGGTCCTCCTCATGGCGCTTTTCCAACTCTGGCTTGTAATCAAAAGTATCCACCTGGGATGGCCCTCCCCGCATGAAGAGGAAGATGACGTTCTTCGCCTGGGCAGGATGATGCGGAGCCCGCACCGCCAGGGGGTTTGAGGGGGCTTTGGCGAAGCCGCTCTGCTGGAGCAATCCCGCCAGGGCCAGCGAGCCAAAGCCACATGCCGTCCGTTGCAGGGCCTGTCGGCGGGAGTAGCTCAATGGAAGGTCGATGGGGGAACGCTGCATGGTGCTAGTAAACGGTGCGAAATTCGCCGGAACAGAACAAGGCATGGCAAATCTGGGTCCAGCTTTCTTGGGGAGATCCTCCCGACTGCAAAAACTGCTGCACGGCACTCGAATCCTCCGGTAACGGATCGCGACCGAGAACAAGCTGGTAGGCGATCTGCAGACGGCTCTCTGGAGGATGGCTCAACACACGCTGCGCCGCATTCTGGGCTTCGCGGGTCACCATCTCGCTGTTCATGAGATAGAGCGCCTGGGTGGGCACGATGGTCAACTTGCGATCTCCCACCACCAGGTTGGGATTGGGTGCATCAAAGACCGCCAGGGCATTGGGCAGTTCGCCACGGGCCACTGGCAGGTAGATGCTGCGATAGGGCACGTCAAATTTCACGTCCTTGGTGTAGTAATCGCGTCGGCCGATCTCGCGCTGTCTCGCCAAGGCTTGTTGCTCACTGATTTCTTCCACCTGGGATCCCTGCATCTGCGCAGGATCCAGCTGGCCGCTGATTTGCAGGATGCTATCCCGGATGGCTTCCCCTTCCAGAAGTTGAGGCGCAAAGCGCCAGAGATAAAGGTTGTCCGGATCCACCTTGGCATGCTGCGCATGATAGTCCGAGCTCTGGCACCAGGTGCGGCTGAGGACGATCCGGCGAATCAGCGCCTTGGTGGACCATCCGCTCTCCATGAAATCGAGAGCCAGTTGATCCAGCAATTCAGGGTGGGTGGGGCTGGATCCCAGGAGCCCAAAGTTATCCACCGTCTCCACCAGTCCGCGACCAAACAGGTGGCTCCACACGCGGTTCACATAAACCCGCGCTGTGAGCGGATTGGCTGGATCTGCTATCCAGTTGGCCAACTGCAGTCTTCCGCTCTCGTCCTGCCCAATCGGTTCAAGCGCGTTCGAGAGGTGACTGAGTGCCCCTCTCGGAACTGGCTCCAGGGGAACTTCATGATTGCCCTTCTCATACAAGGGCGAATCCTGAATATGGGGTCGCGCGGGAGTGGGGTCCGCAGGTTTCTCCCCTCGTTTTTTGGCCTCGGCAATTTTCTCCTTCTCCGCTTCCAGGAACTCAGCGAACTCTTGCGCCTCAGTGCTGTTCAGGCCTTCAACGACGGCCATGGCATAGGCTGGCGGATTCGGAACAGCAGCTTTGGCAGCCTTTACGGCATCTTGCTGCGCTTGGACCCTTGCCTCGGCCGCAGCCAACTCGGGAGTCGGGTTCTTCTTCCAATCGATCCCCCCTTTCTCAAGAGGCTCACGGAGCGTATTTCGCTCTTTGACCATGGCCAGGTAGACCGCCTGCGCCTCATCCGCTTTGGCCTGAGCTTCGGCAATCGCATCGAGCTGATTCCAGCCCTCTTCTCCCAGTGGATACGCCGCCCCGTGCTCATTCCGAACATTGGTCTCGGAATCCGCAAGATGGCGACTGGAGAGAAAGATCCCCGCCATGGCGTAGTAGTCCGCCGTTGGAATGGGATCGTACTTGTGGTCATGACAGCGGGCGCAGTTCACGGTCAACGCGAGGAACGCGCGGCAAGTTGCATCAATGAGTTCGTCGGCGGTATTGAGGTGAAAGAGCAACTCATTGGACTCGTTAAAGCTCTTGGCTCCAATCGTGAGGAATCCCGTCCCCAGGATCTGATCATCGTGCTGCTCTGCCGTTTCGGCGGGAAGGAGATCTCCCGCCAATTGTTCCCGGATGAATTGGTCCACCGGCTTGTCCGCATTGAAGCTATCGATGACATAGTTGCGATATCGCCAGGCATAGGGATAGAGCATGTTCCGGGAGAACCCGCTGGATTCCGCGTAACGCGCGACGTCCAGCCAGTGCCGGCCCCAGCGCACGCCAAACGCTTCTGAGTCCAAGAGGCGGTCCACCACTGCAGCGAAAGCTTCCGGATCCGGCCGGGCATCTTCCAGAAACGCCCTCTGTTCCTCAAGCGTGGGCG
>JBHIXE010000177.1:0-11116 GCA_041984905.1 Verrucomicrobiales bacterium
GTGATCTACCTTTCCGATGTGACCTTCGACGATCTCAACAAGCTTTACCGCCCGGGCTATAGCGACGAGGAAGTCGCGCTCCGGGACCTGTATGAGACGACTTCACTCCGGAATGCGGACGCCATTGTTTATCCGACGGAATGGTCGGTAACTTCCGCCGTCGAGCGCTACAAGATCCCGGAAGAGAAGATCCGGGTGATGCCTTACGGAGCGAACATTCCCGCCGCGCCTGCAAAGTCCAAATTGACCCAGAAGCTCGGGGCCAACCGGTTGCGGTTGCTCTTCATTGGGCTCGACTGGGAACGCAAGGGCGGTCCTGTGGTGGCTGAGGCGTTCCGGATCCTGCTGGAGAAGGGATTGGACGTAGAGTTCTACATTCTCGGCTGCAATCCGGAACTGGAAGTCGAGAGTGAGCACATCCACGTGTTTCCCTTTCTGAACAAGAACATCAAAGAGGAGCGGGACAAGTTTCACGAGATCCTCCTCAACTCCCACTTCCTCCTGTTCCCGACTCGGGCAGACACCTTTGGCATCGTGAACTGCGAAGCCAACGCCAATGGCATTCCCGTGATCGCCAGCGATTGCGGGGGCGTCCCTCATGTGATCCGGGAAGGAGTGAACGGTCATGTTCTCCCGCTGTCCGCCACAGGAGCCGACTACGCCGAGGTGATCGCCCGGTATCTGGATCCGAAAGGGGGATTGAACCGGCAGATCTACGAGCCTCTCATGCTCACGTCCCGCAAGGAATATGACACCCGGTTGAACTGGGACGCCTGGGGACGCAGCATGCACGCCCTGATGCAGGAGATGGTGAGCGGCGAGCGCGCTTAATCTGGAGATGACGCCGCCAGCGAATGGTGCGAGTTTGAGCCGACCGGTTCAGTCGCCCTTCATGGACTCCGATTCCCAACTCTCCCGTCATCGCGCTCTCTTGGGCGTGGCTCATGATTTGAGCCGGGCGGAGAATGTCGAGCAGTTGCTGGATCAGATCCTGGAATGTTCCCGGGAGGTGATGGACTGCGATATCTGCTCCATCCTATTGCCGGAGGAATCGACCGGCGACCTCTTGATTCGGTCGACTGCGGATGTCCCTGGCCAGCCGGCCATCCGAATTCCGAAGGGCAAGGGGATCGCCAGCCAGGTGTATGAGAGCAAGGAGGTGGTCAATATTGCCGACGCGGAGAACGATCCGCGGCATTTCTCGGCCGCGAGCCACGATGCGGGACTGATCTTTCGGGCGATGCTGACCGTGCCGCTCCTGGACGGTGACCGCGCTCTTGGTGTCTTGCAGGGTATCAATCCCCAGGGGCGGGATGCCTTTGACGAGTATGACGTCGCGGTGTTTGAGACCTTTGCCAGCCTGATTTCCGTGACCTTGATCCGGCTGGAGGCCAACCGGAACGCAATCCACCAGGCCCAGCAAAACCAACAATTGGAACTGGCCTACGAGATCCAGCAATCCTTTCTTCCAGCCAGCGAAACCGCCATTGGAGCGATCCAGATCCAGTCCTTCTATCAGCCAGCCAGCGAGGTAAGCGGAGACTTCTACTTCTGGCATCCACTGGAAGATGAGCGAGTGCTGCTCGGCGTGGCTGATGTCTGCGGGAAGGGATTCCCCGCGGCGCTGGATATGGCGCGGTGCAGCACCATGATCGCCGCAGCGGCTCATCAGGTCGCCGGAGTAACGCTCGGCGAATGGGTTACCCGTCTCAATAGCCGGCTTTGCGAAGTCATGCAGGCCGGCCGGTTTATCGCGGGCACCTTCCTGCTCGTCGATCAGAAGCGGCGCCGGGTGGACGTTTGTGTCTGTGGCTGTCTATCTCCCAAGGTCCTGAGCCAGCAGAAGTGGCTGGAGATCGATGGGGGCACCAATCCTCCACTTGGCATCTCCTGCGCCTTCAACTTCGTCAGCATACCGGTGCCTCTGGGCATCGGTTCCCAATGGCTGGTGATGACGGACGGCATCCTGGAAACCCAGAACGAGGCAGGCGCCTACTTCGAGGATGGGCCGTTCCAGACTGTGCTGAATGAGATCGCTCATTCTCCCGCGCCTCATGTCTTGGGGAGCCTGAAACGTGCCTGGAAGAGCTTTTCCGTGGGGGCTACTTATCAGGACGATGCGACGGTGCTGACCTTTGAGGACCAGACCGAACCGCCTTCCAATGCGTTCTTTTTCACTTGCCGGCCGGAGATCCTCAAAGAAGCGCGGGATTTTGTGGAACAATGGACCGCGTTTGCCGGGATGGACGACAAGAGCACGGGCCTGGTCGTTCTGGGATGTGACGAGGTGTTCACCAATATCTGCCAGCACGCCTATGAGGAATGCGGACCGGCCACCTGCCGCGTGTTTCTCTCCACCCAGGGGCTCAACATCGTCATCGAGCACCAGGGAAAAGGGATCGAGAACGAAGCCATTCCGGAGGGAGACATGCCCGGGCCGCAAATTGGTGGTCGCGGATTGTTCCTGATTCGCGACGTCTTTGACCAGGTCGACTTCAGCACGGGCGAGTCCGGCTCCACGATCACGCTCCTGAAGCGGATCGACTAAGGCTCAACCTTCCAGCTCGATTCGGTAGCGGGGCAAACTGGAGTCTGCTTCCTGACTGTAGGCGTCGATGCCGCCTCGCAAGGCTTTGGCATTGGCGAATCCGTGACCAATGAAGTAAGCGGCGGCATCCAGGCTGCGGTCGCCCAGGTGATCGTAGATGAAAATGGGTTCGTCCCGGCTCCAGGTGCCGAATGCCTCCTGCACCACTTCCTGGCTGTAGAGAAGGGAGCCCGGAATCTTCACCGCTTCATGCTCTTCCCGGGTGCGGATGTCCAGCACCTTGGGGGGCGCCTCGCCTTCGAGGAGCGCCGCCAGCTCAGCTGGTTCGGCGAGAATCTTCTGATCCGATTGGTGACTCTGCTGAATGTGCTCGACGACTTCTCCGATGGGCAGGTCTTCGTTGCGTTTGCAGACCTCACCCAGCGTTTCCGTGGGGGAAAACCCGCAGCTGGAACAACCGCCAATGTGATAGCGGGAGAACAGAGCGCGCTGGGCTCCGGGGTAGTGACGCAGCACATCTCCCATGGAGGTTTCTGCGGTAAGTTCGGGGAGTTTGGTCGTCATGACCGGTCACTATCAGGTCGTCGCAGCCAGAATTCAAGGTCGCGATGGGGGGCTCCAATCCCGGTATTCTTCAGCAAAATTGACAGGTCTATCGGGCGGCACCCGTGTCTCTTGGCGTAAGCGATTCGTCCTTCGGGGGAAACGTGAGGTTATTTGGCTTTGCAATTCTTCCCTCAACGCGTTCAAATCTGCCAAAACCCAAAAACTTTCAATTCCCCCATCAATCTCATGAGCGATTCCCAATCTACTCCTGCTGACCAATTCAATCGCCGCAGTTTTATCCGGACCGCCGGAGCCACTGCCGCTGCCAGTGCCTTGGTTTCTTCCGTTCGCGGCGAAGCGATCGATCCCAAGCAAAAGCTCAAGGTCGGCTTTATTGGCTGTGGAGGTCGTGGCACGGGTGCCGCATCCCAGGCTCTGACGGCCGATGACAACATCGAGCTTCACGCCATGGCGGATGTGTTTCAGGATCGCATCGATCAATCCCTGGCCATCCTGGACAAGAAACATGGGCCGGAAGGCAAGATCAATGTGGCCCCTGAACGGCAGTTCGTGGGGTTGGACGGTTACAAGCGCGTGCTGGATTCCGGCGTCGATGTGGTGCTCCTGACCACGACTCCAGGCTTCCGCCCCTTGCACTTGAGAGCTGCCGTGGAAGCGGGCAAGCACGTCTTTGCCGAGAAGCCCATGGCGGTGGATGTCGCCGGTGTGCGCCACGTCATGGAAACCGTGGAGATGTCCAAGAGCATGCCCATTTCGGTCGTGGCCGGTTTCTGCTGGCGCTATTCGCCTTCCCGGACGGCTGCCTATAAGAAGGTCATGGAAGAGGGCTTGATCGGTGAGGTGACCTCCATCTACGCCACTTACTATTCCGGTCATTCCAAGCCGCACATCGATCCCTCGGAACGCCCTGCAGGCATGAGCGATATCGAGTGGCAGATCAAGAACTGGTACAACTACACCTGGCTCGGCGGCGGCGGCCTGGTCGAGCAGGCGGTCCACAGTGTCGACAAGATCGGCTGGGTCATGGGGGATCAAAGCCCGCTCTCCTGCCGCGCGACCGGTGGTTTGGCCGCGCCTCAATTGGGCGGCAATATCTTCGACCACTATCACGTGGCCTACGAATATCCGAACAACGTCTGGGCGCATCTGGGCTCTCGCAAGACTCCAGGTTGCTTCAACGAAAATGCCGACTTCGTGCGGGGCACGGAAGGCACTCTGGTCATCGGTCGTGGTTCCGATCCCTACATCGAGAACAACAAGGGCGAGAAGATCTGGAAATACCGGGAGTCTCGTGATGGAGACAAGAACATGTATCAGGTCGAGCACGACGATTTGTTCAAGAGCATCCGGAACGGGAACTTCATCAATGACGGTGACCGCATGATCCACTCTACCATGATGGCGATCATGGGCCGGATGTCCGCTCACACCGGGCAGTTGATCACCTGGGAACAGGCCATGGCAGCCAACGAAGATCTCTATGTGAATGAAGGTGGACTTTCCTGGGATGAGAGCTACGAGCCGCATCCCGTGCCGACACCTGGCATTACCGAGATCGAGGGGATCGGCTGATCTGTTGATCCTGCTGGTCCGATCCGCCGGTCACCGAGGCGGTGATCCAGGCGAGGGAAGATGGTCTGGCCATGGGTAGTGGGCTCAAAACCCATTACCGCCAAATAAAACAGACAGGTCTGTATGTTTGGGCGGTGCATTGGCGACCAAATGGCAAATCCTGGGGCTCGGAACGTCTAGTGTTCTGTGGCCCCATGCCATCCCTCATCCATCCACCACACACGCAAATGAATGCCCTCGGCCTGAATCAGGATCATCGAAACCTGAACCTGGAAACCTCATTGGAAGCCACTCGCGCCCATACGGAGCAATTGATCCGCGCGCTTTCTCCGCTTGCCCGCAAATCGCCCTCGATGCAACTGCTTCAACGAGCGCTCCACAATCTGGAATTGGATCTGTCCATCCTTGGACTCATGGAATCCCGAAGCCTGGCGGCTCATGCCGTGGAGCTTTCCGAATTGTTGGCGACGTCTCGAATCGCTCAGATCTCACAACCCGCCTACAAGGCTTCCAGCAGGTTGGCGGCCGTGGTTCTGATGTGGTCCCAGTTTCCCATTTCGGAGACGGACCGGCACGCGGAATTTGTTGTGGCGACCCAAAGGGCGCTGGCCGAAGTGGCGGCCCAGACCCTGCTCCTGGAGATCAGCAACGACACGGCAGAACGCCAGCGCGCCGCTGTATTGGCCAGCGTCGCGTCTTGAAATCGGTCCCCGGCAAAATTCTGCTGACCTGCTAGGCAATTACGTCGTGGACCACGTGGCCATGCACATTGGTGAGGCGTAGATCGAGGCCCTGGTAGCGGAAGTTGAGCCGCTCGTGATCGATGCCCAGCAGGTGAAGCAGGGTGGCGTTGAAGTCGTGAACGTGGACCGGTTTGTCGACGGCCTGGTAGCCCAGCTCATCCGTAGCGCCGTGGATATAGCCCGGCTTGGAACCGCCTCCTGCCATCCATACGGTGTAGGCTTCCTTGTGGTGATCCCGGCCTGCATTGGTCTTCTCGCCACTGCCATTGGATCCCTGAGCCATAGGGGTGCGACCAAACTCGGCGGACCAGACCACCAGGGTTTCATCTAACATGCCGCGCATCTTGAGATCCTTGATGAGTGCTGCGATCGGCTGATCGACCTCTTTCGCCTTGTTTGGCAGACGGCTGAAAACGCTTCCATGGTGATCCCAGCCCTGATCGAAGAGTTGCACGAATCGCACGCCGCGCTCGACGAGTCGGCGAGCCAACAGGCAGTTGTTGGCAAAGCTCGTCTTGCCAGGTTCGGTCCCATACATTTCGTGCGTGGCCTGGGACTCGCTCTCGATATCCATGAGCTCGGGCACGGAAGACTGCATGCGGTAAGCCATCTCGTATTGAGAGATTCGCGTGGAGATTTCCGGATCGCCCACATTGGCCAACTGAATCTGGTTGAGCTGGTTGATGGCGTCGACGGTCTTGCGCCGGTCTTGATCCTGAATGCCTTTGGGGTTGGAGAGGAAGAGGACAGGATCGCCCTGAGTCCGGAACTCGATTCCCTGATGAACGGTGGGGAGGAAACCGCTGCCCCAGGCACTATTGCCGGCGCCGAGAACCTGGCCGGTGACCATGACCACAAAGTTCGGCAGATCTTCGTTCTCGCTGCCGATCCCGTAACTCACCCAGGAACCGATGCTGGGCCGACCAAACTGCTGAAAACCGGTAAGGAGGAAGAGCTGCGCGGGAGCGTGATTGAACTGGTCCGTCTGGATGGTCCGGATGAAGCAGAGCTCGTCCGCGACTTCCTGGAGGTGGGGCATGAGGTTGGAGATCGGCGCTCCGCTCTGACCACAGTGCCGAAACTGGAACTCGTCCGTCTTCGGCGTGCCCATCAAGGTCGGTTGTGAGCGGATGAAGGCGAGTTGCTTGCCGACGAAGAACTCGTCAGGGCAGAGTTCGCCAGACCGCTTCTGTAATTCCGGTTTGAAGTCGAAGAGGTCCAGGTGAGACGGCGCGCCGACCAGGTGAATGTAGATGACGTTCTTGGCCTTGGCCGGATGATGCAGCCCAGCCGAGAGTGTGCCGGAACTGGCTCCCATCAGATCCTGAGCGAAGAGGGAGTGCAAGGCAGCGCCGCCCATGCCCAGACCAACTTGCTGGAACAGCTCGCGACGCGATTGCGTGAATCGAGGATGGGAGAAAGGGGAGTTCATGACTTGGAAATGGTTTCGTCCAGGTTCAGGAGGATGTTGGAGAGGTAGAACCAGGTTGCCAACTCGATCTCGCTCCCGCCAAACTGGGGTTTCACGAACTTGGCAGGATCGGAGAGGATCTCTTTGGCCTTGGCGTCATCCAGCGATTGGCGGCGTTCTTCGAAGACCTTGTGCAGGGTCTCGCGCTCCAGGCTGAGCGGTGATCGTTGCATGACCACCTCAAACGCGTAGTTGATACGCTCCTCAAACCCGGCATCCGGTTTCTCGGTCAGGATTCGGTCTGCCAGCGCGAGCGCTGCCTCTACATAGGCGGGATCATTGAGCAGGGTCAGGGCCTGGAGCGGCGTATTGGTCCGGCCGCGAGCCACGAGGCAGGCTCCGCGATCGGAGGCGTCGAAGTTCACAAAACTGGGGTAAGGCGCCGCGCGCCGATAGATCACATAGATCCCGCGGCGGAACCGGTCTTCATCCTTTTCCTCGATCCATTTGGGCTCGTTGCGGCCGACTTGCCGCCACATGCCGGGTGGTTGATAGGGCATGATCGGCTCGCCTCCCATCTTGGTGGAGATGAGGCCGCTGACCGCGAGCGCATGGTCCCGGATCATCTCCGCACCCATCCGGAAACGGGGACCGCGAGCGTAGAACTGATTCTTGGGATCCTCCTTCAGCACTTCGGGAGTCACCTTGGAACTCTGCCGGTAAGTGGAAGACGTCACCATGAGCCGCAGTACATGCTGCATGTCCCAACCGGAATCCACCAATTCCAGGGCGAGCCAGTCGAGCAGTTCCGGATGCGTCGGCGGCGTGCTTTGGGAGCCAAAATCTTCCAGGGTGGAAACCAGGGCCCGGCCAAACAACTCGTTCCACCAGCGATTCACCGTCACCCGGGCCACCAGCGGGTTGTCCGCATCCACGAGCCACTGGGCAAATCCGAGCCGGTTCTTGGGGAGGTCCGGATCCATGGAGTGCAGGAATCCCGGTGTGCGCGCCTTCACCTCTTGGCCAGGAGAGAGGTAGTTGCCTCGCATCATGATATTGGTCGTGCGCGGCTCCTCCATTTCCACCATCACCAGGGTAGAGTTCGGGTCCGTTTTCTTGATCTCGGCTTCCACCCTCTGGACTTCCTTCTCAATTCTCTCCACATCGGGATTCGAACTGAGGAAGTAGTCGTCGAGTTCCTTGGTCTCTTTCTTGTCCCGTTTGCTGGCGTCCTTGGCAATGATCGCGGCGATATTCTCCGGGATGGCGACGGCGGAGGGATCGCCTTTCAGGGCGGAGAAACGCAGGCGGCCAATGGAACGGGCTCCACCGTAATTGTGCTCAATCTCAAAGGTCACGGGGGCTCCGCCGCAGTCGACGGGCTCGGCTGTCTTGAAGGTCGCCCAGTGAGGCTGATGAAATTGCGGATTGATGCCCCAACCGCTCTTGGGATCGCCGTCAACGGCTCCGGTCACATCCCAGTTCTGCTGAGAGAAGCCTGCCACAGCACCCAGAAGTCCCACAGCTTTCCCGGTAGAGTCCTTCAAGCGCAGGTCTGTGAGGACAAAGTTGGGACGCCGTTCATCTCCACGCCCCGGACCCTCGCCAGGGAGAGACTCGTGAGTGAGGGTTTCCAGCTTGAAGGCGCGGAACTGGTCAAGAGAGCCCTTCGCCTGGATCCGGTAAGTCGTGCGATCCGACGGTGTGCCGGTCACGAGGAGGGAGCCATCGGGCATCATCTCATAACCTTCTTCTCCTGTGCCCTGGAAGCTCACGATCTCCATCACTTCCCACTTGGCTTCCCTGTCGGCTGCCTTGGCGAGCTCAGCTTCCCAGGCCTTGTACTCGGCACAGTTGCCTGCCAGAAGCATCAACAGGGAGCCGGTGGTGTCAGGTGCATCGGTGACCCGCGAGAAGGAATAGAGCAGCGGATCCACGCCCTCGCCCAGCGCACACGCCATCTGGGTGTCGGACATCTGCAACACGTAGGGCGTGGCTTCGCCCTCCGAATAATTGGAGAGCACAACGCCGGTGGTGGTGTAGATGGGGTTGGCCGAGCAACCTGTGAGTATGGCAACGGCTGCCAGCGAGAGAGCCTTGAGGCGAGCCGCAAAGACATGCGGTCCGAGCTTTGCCAGAGAGGAGATCATATTTCACCCTGCATCACGTTGTTTTTGTTTGCCCGATCTGAACTCGGTTTTTGTCAACGGGTGCAAGAATGCGGTGAAAACTGTCCTACAAAAATGGCTCGAATGCCGATTTTGTTATGCCGATCGGGCCAATGGCCCGGAAGGAAAGGAATTTGCCAGAATATTATTGATATAAAACAATGACTTTTGAAAACGCCAATCCGCTTACAGAGCCATCATTGCCATTACCTGATCGGTCAGGCCATCCAGTGTCAGCCCTCCCCGCTCCGGTTTGTACCAGGTTACGGTCCAGCTGAGAGCGCCGGTCAACATCCTTCGAACAACGAAGGGATCCGCCTCCAGCGCGCCCTCGCGCTTCAATGATTCCAGCACATCCAGCCACAGTTTCTCGTAGATGTCCCGAAGTTCCAGCACTTCGCCCTGGGACGGGGCCGACAGACTCCGCCATTCAAATACCAGGACTGCCATCGCTTCGCCGGTCTGGCCATTGATAGATTCAAGTTCCGCGCGGATCAGTCCACGAAGCTTCTGCCTGCTGGTATCGGCGGCCTCCAGAGCCGCCTGCATGAGCGCGGTGTTCAGCCGGATGGTTTCTACCATCACTGCCTTGAGGATCTCTTCCTTGGTTCGAAAGTGGTGGAACAGGCTGCCGGACTGAATACCCACCGCAGCGGCAAGGTCACGAACTGTAGTGCGCTCGTAGCCTTTTTCCCGGAACAGCCGAGCCGCCTCAGTGAGCAGACGGCCGCGAGCGCCTTTGGGGTCTGACACAAGGTTTTCTGCGATCAGGGACTGGAGGATCTGGTTCTGGCTCACTACGGCTACTCGGTTGGCATAAGAGGCCTTTAATTCTACCTGAAACATGCCTGTTTACAAACCAAGCGCTTGCTTGGTATTGTCATCTCCATCGTGTGGCAAAACCGCCACCGCTCCCATTTTCAATCAGCAATCATTTACAGGGCACAGGAAGATGGCTGAATCCCCCAACACTGTTCGCATCGGATGCTCCGCCGCCTTCTGGGGCGACACGGAAACGGCTGCCGCGCAGCTGGTCCACAAGGGCAATATCGACTATCTGGTAGCCGATTATCTGGCCGAAATCACCATGTCGATCATGGCGGGCCAGAAAATGAAGGACCCATCCCAGGGGTATGCGCGGGATTTCGTACAGACGGTCATGGGCCCCTTGCTCGGTGACATCAAGGAAAAGGGCATTCGGGTGCTGGCCAACGCCGGCGGCGTCAACCCGGTGGCCTGTCGTGACGCCCTTCAGGCTCTCTGTGAAAAAGCCGGCGTGGACATGAAGATCGCCCTGGTTCTGGGCGACGACCTTCTGATGAAAAAGAAAAATCTCGCAGATATGGGCGTCAAGGAGATGGGTTCCGGCCAACCGATGCCCGCAATGATGGTCAGCCTGAATGCCTATCTGGGAGCGCCAGGTCTGGTTGCGGCTCTGGAACAGGGCGCGGACATCGTTATTACCGGCCGGGTGGCAGACAGTGCCCTGGTATTGGCACCGCTGGTGCACGAGTTCGGCTGGAGCTGGCAAGACTACGACAAACTGGCGCAGGGCAGCCTGGCCGGGCATCTGCTCGAGTGCGGTGCCCAGGCCACCGGCGGCAACTTCACCGACTGGGAAGCGGTAGCTGGCGGCTACGCCAACATGGGATTCCCGATAGCCGAAGTGAGTGCCAACGGCGACTTTTTTATCACCAAGCCCGAAGACACCGGCGGGCTGGTTAGTCGTGGCACAGTTGCGGAACAGCTGGTCTACGAAATCGGTGACCCAAGGGCCTACCTGCTGCCTGACGTTACCTGCGATTTCACAGGTGTAGAGCTGGAGGAAACCGGTAAAGACCGTGTACAGGTGCGGGGCGCACGGGGGCTACCACCCACCGACAGTTACAAGGTATCGGGCACCTGGCCGGATGGTTTCAAGTGCACGGTTACCTTCCTGCTGGCAGGCATGAATGCCAGGGCCAAGGCCCAGACTGTCGCACAGGCCATTCTGGCCAAGACCTCACGCATGTTCAGCGAACGTGGCCTGCCTGATTACAGCGAAACCAGTATTGAGCTTCTGGGTACGGAAACGACCTACGGTGCTCATGGCCGTGGCGAGGATTGC
>JBHIXE010000178.1:0-3162 GCA_041984905.1 Verrucomicrobiales bacterium
GAATGTTCTCCGATTGGGAGGCGGTCTCCTGAAGCGACTCCAAGGTGCGTCCAAAGATAAAAGTCTGGGCTCCTGCATCGGCGAAGCGCTTCGCTGCGCTTTGTCCCATACCTCCGGCGCCGCCGGTCACAATCACAATCTTGCCTGTCCAATCGGTGGTCATGGCCGCGACCCTAGCGCAGGATCCACCGGAGCGACCAGAAAATGATGCGAGAACTGAGCTCAAGGAGGGGACGTCTCACTGCCAGGCGGCGCGGGAGCGTTGTTCAAGAGCGTATCCAGATCTTCGATGTTTTGACGCGCCATACCGATGTAGGTGGCTTCATCGTCTCTGTGAGGAGCCAGTTTGCCAATGGACGCCAACTCATGCTGCTTGAAACGAGAAGCCGCGGAGCGCACCTCCTGGCTATCGCGACCCAGCGCATCGAGCACTGCGATCGCACACTCCAGCGAGGAACCCAGTTGCTCGATAAAGAAATCGACCTTGGCATCGTGCAGGATGAAGGCGTGCCGCCGGGAACAGGCCCTGGCCATGATCTTGAGATGCGGGAAGTGCTTCTGACATATCTCCACAATCCGCATGCAGTGGTCCTCATTGTCGATTGCAATCACCATGATCCGCGCCTCTTCCGCTCCAGCCGCTCGTAAGAGTTCCAGGCGGGTCGCATCGCCGTAGTAGCACTTGAGACCGAGGCGTCGCAGGAAATCGACGTGATCGCTGTCCGCTTCCAGCACGGTGGGCATGCAGCCGGTGCTGCGAAGCAACCGTACGATGGGATGCCCAAAACGGCCAAAACCCGCGAGCAAGACACCCGCCCCGTCATTCTGGACATCGGGCTCGCGTGTGTCCTCGACGGCCTGTCTCGTTCCGAATCTGGGCAGTAGACCTTTCTGCATCGCCAGGAGTAGCACCGGCGCCAAGGCCATGGAGAGGACGACTGCTGCAATCATCTGGCCTCCCAATTCCTCGGAGAGGATATGCCTCCCTACGGCAAAACTCCCTAGTACGAACGCGAATTCCCCGCCTTGCGCCAGCGCCGTGGCAAAGAGAAGCCGTTGATCCAGCGATAACCCAAAGAGCTTTGCCAGCACAAAGAGCACGCCAAACTTCAGTGCAATCAATCCCAGCACCATGAGTCCGATGATGCCTGGTTGAGACGCGATCAGGCCGAAGTCGATTCCCGCTCCCACGGCGAGGAAAAACACCGCCAGCAGCAATGCCTTGAAGGGTTCGATGTCACTCTCCAGTTCATGACGGAACTGGCTGCTTGCGAGCATGACTCCGGCCAGGAAGGTGCCCAGGGCGGGCGAGAGACCCACGGCATTCATGAGCAGGGCCACGCCCACCACGAGCGCCAGTGTCGTTGCCGTGAGAGCTTCCGGGAGTTTGAGGCGAGCGACCCATTTGAGCCAGGGCGTGAGCAGGAAGCGGCCCACGAGAATGACCACAGCCACGGCTCCGAGGATGGCAAAGGGCTGACCCCAGGCGGGGATGGTATCGATCCAGGCTTCTGAGGTGTGATGATCTCCAGTCTCGCCGTGAGAAGTGCCTGTCTGATGCGCCAGCAGAGGCAGGAATGCCAGGATGGGGATCACCGCAATATCCTGAAACAGTAGTACGGCAAAGCTCTGAATTCCCGCGCTGGTTTCCTTGAGCCCACGCTCCTGGAGCGTCTGCATGACGATGGCGGTGGAGGACAGGGAGAGGATCAGCCCCAGCGCAATGGATTCTCGCCAGTCCACCCTGGCAAGCAGCGCCACGATACCGATCACCACTGCGGTCCCGATCACCTGCAATCCCCCCAGGCCGAAGATGGGACCACGCATTCGCCAGAGCTTGGACAGATCCAGTTCCAGGCCAATCACAAAGAGCATCAGCACGACTCCGAATTCGGCGAAGTGCATCACGGCTTCCCGGTCTTCGCCCACCAGGCTAAGCACGTCGGGTCCGATGATTGCGCCGAAGGCCAGATACCCCAGGACTGCGCCCAGTCCCAGGCGTCTTCCCAGGGGCGCGGCGATCGCGGCGGCAGCGAGATAGATGAGTCCATTCGTGAAGAGTGTCGTGTCCATATCGGGTCCCGGTTGGTTGACTGTTGTGAGTCTTTCTTTGTCTAGGTCTTTGCCGCCTACAATCAAGCGGGAAGGGCATTGCCAAGCCCCACCGCTTTTGTCAGGCTCTCGTCATGATGAGACTTTCGCTGACCTTTCTCCTGCTGAGCCTTCTGACCGGGTATGGTGCGGACGGGAAACGGCCCAATGTGATCCTGATGATGGCGGATGACATGGGCTATGAATGCGTCACGGCGAATGGGGGCGAGAGCTTCGAGACGCCCCGATTGGACGCGCTGGCCGCGAGCGGGATCCGTTTTGAGCATTGTCACTCCCAACCCATCTGCACGCCTTCCCGCGTCCAGATCATGACGGGGATCTACAACAACCAGAACTACCTGAAGTTCGGCATCCTGGATCCCGATGCGCGCACCTTCGGGAATCTCTTCCAGGATGCAGGTTACAAGACGGCGATTGCCGGGAAGTGGCAACTCGAGGGAGGGTTCAAGGGGCCCAACAAGTTTGGTTTTGATGAGTATTGCCTCTGGCAATTGACCCGCCGCCCGCCGCGCTTTCCTAACCCGGGTTTTGAGATCAATGGCGAAGAGGTGGACTACAAGAACGGCGAGTATGGGCCGGACATCGCCTCCGATTACCTCTGCGATTTCATGGAGCGGAACAAGGACGAGCCTTTCTTTGTCTATTACCCCATGATCCCGCCGCACTTTCCGTTTCAACCCACGCCAGACAGCGAGGAATGGGATCCCACGGAGAGCCGGGAGTATCCCAAGAAGGAATGGCGGGACGAGTGGTTCCAGGACATGGTGAAATACACGGACAAGGTCGTCGGCAAGATCGTCGATAAGGTGGAATCACTGGGCCTGCGAGAAGACACCCTCATCATTTTCACGGGCGACAACGGCACCTATCATGGGATGAAGTGGCAGTTCAAAGGTGAGCCCTACATCGGAGGTAAAGGTAGCCCGAAAGATAACGGGACCCACGTGCCGCTGATTGTGAATTGGCCCGGCACGACGCCGGAAAGGGTGGTGAGCCAGAGCCTCGTGGATTTCTCGGACATGCTGCCGACCATCGCGGAAGTGGCGGGTA
>JBHIXE010000178.1:3172-11096 GCA_041984905.1 Verrucomicrobiales bacterium
GTATTGAGGTGCCTGCTGATTGGGGGACCGACGGCGTGAGCTTCGCCAGTGAGATCAAAGGAGGGGAGAAGTCGCTGCGGGACCTCATCTATTGCTGGTACGAGCGGGACGGCAAACGCGACAAGGCGAGCCAGCACACGCGGAACCAATGGTACAAGCTCTATGCGGATGGCAAGTTCTACAACGTCGTGGAGGACTTTGAGGAGAAGAACCCTATCGACGTGGCCAGCCTGGATGAAGAGACGCGGTCCGTCTATCTACGGCTGAAGCAGGAGTTGGATCAGCGGGTCGAGCAGACCGCGTCCGTGGACGAGCGTCAGCAGTCGAAAGCGCAGGCCCTCTCCAGGGGCTCACAGAAACGCCAAAAGGAACTGCAGGAGGCGAAGAAGAAGGAGTAGGCTTTGCGCGTAGCAGTGAATCTCCGCGGCAAAAACGATGGCGACCGATCCCGATATTGTTCGACAGATGAAGGCTCAACTTGAGATGGCCCTTCACTCTATGGACTATTTCGTTGGAATTCCGGCTTTTGACAGGGTTGCGGACCTGGAACGGCAGGCGGACCAAAGCATTCTTGAGGAATTGCTTGAGGATCCGGACGGAGCAGTCCGTTGCGATGCGGCTTCAGCGATTTCAAAGTTATTCCCAGACAATGCTTTTGATACAATCAAAAGGTTGCTGGGTGACAAAGAGGGGTACGTCCGGGAACACATCTGTGGCTTAACCTATGATCTAGGTGATTTAAGAGCAGCCCCTGATATGGTTAGGGTTCTACAGGCTGATTCCGATCCTAGTGTTCGGTCAAGAGCGGCATTCACGCTTGGAAAGATAGGAACACTTGAAGAAATCAGTGCCTTGGAACGCGCGATGCTTGATGACCATGAACAGGACTGGGCAGGTTGGAAGGTGAGCCAGGCAGCCGCGAAGGCAATTGAAGAGATCCAAGAAAGAGTAAGCACAAACTAGAAGGGCTCTACAGATTCTGCTTCTTCATCTCCTCCACCGCATAATCCGCCGCCCGGGCCGTGAGCGCCATGTAGGTGAGGGATGGATTCACGCAGGAGGCTGAGGTCATGCAGGCGCCGTCCGTGACGAACACGTTCTTCACGGTGTGAACCTGGTTCCAGCCATTGAGCACGGAGGTCTTGGGATCGCGTCCCATCCGGGCCGTGCCCATCTCGTGAATGGCCGTGCCAGGGAAGGATTCGCCTTCGTTCGCGCGAACATTCTTGAGACCCGATGACTCCAGCATCTCCTGCGCATCGTTGATCATATCGACACGCATCTTCTTCTCGTTCTCGCGGAACTCGGCATCAAAGACGATGATGGGCAGCCCCCACTTGTCCGTCTTCTCGGGATCCAGATACATCCGGTTTTCGTGGTAGGGCAGGGTTTCGCCAAATCCACCGAGCCCCATTCTCCAGGGACCTGGCGTGGTGAGCTCTTCTTTGAAGTCGGCCCCAAAGGCGAGTTCCGCCACATTCCTTTCCCAGCCTGACCGGCTGGCGCCGCCTTGATAACCAAAGCCGCGCAGGTAGTCGCGCTTGTCATCGCCGACGTTCCGATAGCGGGGCACGTAGATGCCATTGGCACGGCGTCCGTAGTAGTAGCGATCCAGGTCGCCTTCCCATTCGCCGCTGGCGCCGGCCCGGAAGTGATGGTCCATGAGGTTGTGGCCGAGCTCGCCGCAGTCGTTGCCCATCCCATTGGGGAACCGCTCTGACTTGGAATTCATGAGCAGCGCCGTGGAGGCAATCGCACTGGCGCAGACAAATACGATCTTGGAGTGGAACTCGTAGTCTTCCATGGTCTCGGCGTCGCGAACCCTCACGCCCGTGGCGCGTTGGGTGTCTGGGTCATAGACAACCTCCCGGACTACCGATTCCGGACGCACCGTGAGACGGCCCGTGCGTAGCGCTGCTGGAAGCGTCGCGGATTGGGTGCTGAAATAGGCGCCGAAGGGACACCCCAGGGAACAGCGGTTGCGGAACATGCAAGAGCCGCGGCCAAGCGCCATTTGTTCCTGCGTGGCCTGGGAAAGGTTGGCGACCCGGCCGATGGTCAGGTGCCGGCCCGGGAAGTTCTTCTCGATCCGTTTCCGGACTTCCTTCTCCAGGAAGAACATGTCCATGGGCGGCAGAAAGTCGCCATCCGGCAATTGGGGCAGCCCCAACTTTTCACCGGAGATGCCCGCAAACTTCTCCACGTAGGAATACCAGGGATCGATATCCTTGTAGCGGATGGGCCAGTCGACCGCGATGCCTTCCTTGAGGTTCGCCTCGAAGTCGAGGTCGCTGTGGCGATAGCACTGACGGCCCCACATGATCGACTTTCCGCCCACGATATCCGGGCGATACCAGTCAAAGCGCTTCTTCTCCTCATAGAGAGAATCGACGTCCTTGAACCAGAACTTCTCGGTCATCTCATTGTAGGGATAATCGCGAGCCAGCTTGGGATGCGTTTCCTTCTGCTCGACCGTGAGCTTGCCGTTGTACTTGGTCTCCCAGGGCGCTTTGAGCGCGTAGTCGTAGTCGACGACGTGATTGAGGGGCTTGCCGCGTTCCAGCATCAGTACCTTGAGGCCTTTTTCGGTCAGCTCTTTGGCTGCCCAACCGCCAGAGACACCGGAGCCGACTACGATCGCGTCGTAGGTCATGTCGGCATCTGCCTTGATATTTAGATTCGCCATGGAAAGTCAGAAAGTGGAGATTGAGAGAGAGGGGTTAGCGGCTGATGGCCCAGGCTTTCTGGCCGGGTTTCATGGGGACGTCGCCTTCAAACTTGCCGGGGATCGGCAGGTAGACCAGCGCCTGCGTCGCTCCGATCTCGGAAATGAAATAGCCGGTGACGGTCAGGTCCTTCATCTGCTTGAAGAAGGGCTTGTTAGACTTGGTGGACTCCGTGACTACGGCGATCTTCCCATCGGGATCCAGGTCCACGAAGCTCTTCCCGTGTGCGCTCTTGCTGGTGGCTTCAAGCTTGGCTAAGCCATCGTAGAACGCCTCCTGATCCTCCAGCACGTAGCAGTCCCGCATCACGCGAATGATGAACTCTTCCACGCCAGCGGCCTTGGCTCCAGGCGTGTCCGTCGTTGGGATAATCACGTCTGCCACTTCGGAGAGCAGCAGCTTCTGGGCGTCACTGACCTCTAGGCTGGCGCCCGTGTTGGTGACCTGGCCCAGGACGGCCGAAGTGAGTTGAGGAGAGAGGGCACCTCCCAGGAGAAGGGCAATACGTTCGATGGCGTCTCGACGGTTCAGCATGACTAGTCAGGGTAAGGGCAAAAGGCCACCTCAGGCGGTGGCATCTCCCCTTGTATACCGTGAAGCGGATTCGTCCAAGGGGAACCCGCTTCCGGTAACGAGAATGTTGGCCAAGTGGGGAATATCTACACAGCATGAGGACGTACGGGGATTCCTTCTGGAGCTACTTATCAGGCATTCTCGGTAGACAAGCTGCGGTTCGAGGGCGTAGTAAGTCGGCGGTTTCCTAGCCATCGCAGTTTCCTTTTCAGACTCATGCCGCACGAACTGATTGCACTCTCTCAATGGCCCAGTCTCCCTGCGCCTTTTGCCAGTAGTGACGCTGGCGAGGCCTGGGTTTGGGGGGACTACGTGGCGCTTCTCCAGAAGGCGCCACCCACCATGGCAGAAAAACTCGGAGGGAGAGGATACGGGCCGGTTTCGTTGAAATACCTCTTCGTGATGACCGTCTTCTACCGGAAAGATCGAAATCCCCATGGTCCGTCGTCTCGACCCATCTGGGTAGCTACCTTGGAGCAGCTGGATCAGCGCCTTGCGGCCAGGCAGATGGGCATTTCCCGTCGGGAGATGGGATCGATGGGGCTGACCGGGGAAGCCCCCATCGTCCGAGGGTTGTTCAGTGCAGGAGTTCGCCTCAACCTCGGTAACTTTGAAGAGGTTCTGACGCGGGATTCCGCGCGGGCGTATTTCCTCGACCTGATGAGGGAACAATTCTCACTGGAGGGAGAGCCCCTTGCCGTAGGCACAATTCAAGAGATCTACGGCCACCCTGAAACAGGGTTCCCCGAGAGCATGAAGACCGACGCCGCCAGGGAACTGGGTGAAAGAAGGAGAAAAGCATTCAGGAAGAAGGTGATATCCTTACTCTACACAGCCTTCCTTATCCTGATCTTCTGGTATGTTTTCATCCGCTCGTGAGTGAAGCATCCCACTGAATCCCGCTTCTGGCATTTCGTGCGGCTACTTCACTTCACAAACTCCACCCCTCCAGGGCCCGCGACCTTCAGAAGGGCCTTGCCGCCATCGGTGAGATAGCCAAGCCGGAAGGGATGAAGCCCCTCCATGAGTTCGGCCGTGGTCTGAATGGTCCCGCCGTCCTGGCCCGGAGTGTCGCCATCAATCACGAGGGACTTGTGGACATGAAGCACGGCTGCGTCCGGGGCTTCCAGGCTAAAGATGTACTTCCCGGTTTTGCCGATCTTCAGGAACCCGGACACCTCCACCGCACCCTTACCTGGGACGTCGAAATCAAAGCCTTTGGATTCCAGGCTCTGAATGCCGTCGGCCTCATCTGGAATCACGGGCACCCAGGGAAAGCCTCCTGCCTGGAAACGGACTTCAACACCTGCAGTGGTGGCTTGTGGAGCCACGGCTGGGATCGATAAGGCATCATAAGGGCGAGGGGCGCTTTCGTTAGGCCGGCGGATCTGCAGAACGGTGGCCTTCATCCGTTGTTGCAGATCGCGGAATTTCTCCGGCTCCGTCTGGGCCAGGTTGTTAGTCTCGCTGGGATCTTCGCTCACATCGAAGATCTGGAAGTCCTGCTCGGCGTCCTCGATATCGAGCCGCAGCCCCTTGTAGCCATCCAGGAACAGGACCTGCATTTGGCCGCGATTCTTGCCGCGGTGTGCCGGAGCAAAGTCCTCGTAACTGGGCGTTCGTCCCTTGTTGAAAAACTCGATGTAGGTCGTGGGCGTTTCCTGTTCGCCTTGACCGGTCAGCATGGGCAACAGAGAGACCCCGTCGGACTGCGATTGAAGCGGTTCCTCCGCGGCGGCCAGGAAGGTATTCAGCCAATCGTGAAACTGCGCAGGCTCCTCCACGATCCGGCCGGCTGGGATCCTGCCTGGCCACCAGGCCAGACTGGGAACCCGGATGCCGCCCTCCAGCGTGTCGCGTTTGATGCCGTCAAAAGGGCCATAGGCCTGGGCGAGATCCGGCGAGTAATCCCCGCCCTTGTAGTAGTTCTCTGAGTGCGGACCGTTGTCGCTGGAAAACACAACCAGGGTGTTCTCCTCCACCTTGAGATCCCGCAGCAACTGGGTCAGGTCGGCGATATGTTCGTCAATGCGACGGATCATCCCGGCCTGTCGCGCCTCGCTTTCCGGCCAGCCCTTGTGATCCGGGTGAACCCAGCCATCGACCTCGCCTTGGGCGGTATTGAGCATCTCGCCCTCCTTGCCGAGCCACTGAACGCCACCCTTGAGCCCGCCTCCCTCGGGATATGGGCAGGGCGGGAATTGGAGCGCGGCGTGCGGAGTGTCATAGGCCAGATAGAGGAAGAACGGCTCATCCGGTGTCTCCTGAACGGTTTCGGTAATCCACTTTTTGGCGTAGGCGGTGAAGAGGTCAGAAGTGAAGCACTTGGTGAGTTGGGAAGAGATCTCCTCGTCATTGTGCCAAACCTCTTTCTTGGACTGGTGGCCTCCCGAGTTTCCGATCTCCCAAGTGTGAGCGGGATAGTGCAGGTGCCCGTCGCGGTGTCGTACATAGCCCAGGAATTCATCAAACCCGCGCTTGGTGGGATAGGCAGGCCACTCGGCGGCAGTCTCGCCATCTCCCTGCAGTCCATATTTGCCGACTAAAGCGGTGTGATAGCCGACCGCCTTCAGCGTAGAGGCGAGGGTGAAATCATCGGGAAGCGCCTTGTCGAATTGACTATCGCGAATGGTGGCGTGGCCCTGGTGCAATCCCGTCAGGAGGGAAGCGCGGCTCGGCGCACAGACCGGGGCCGGGCAGTAGTGGGCTCGCAACTGGACTCCCTCGGAGGCGAACTGATCGATATGAGGGGTAGAGTGTTTGCGCTCTGAATTCCGGGTGTTCTGATGGAAGACGCCGAGATCACCCCAGCCGAGGTCGTCACAAAGGATGAAGATGAAGTTGGGTTTCTCAGCACTGGACCCTGAGGTCAACGTCACCAGAAACAGAAGGAAAAACAGGGGGAGTTTAGACTTCATTCTAAGGACTAGGCGACAGGACCAAGCCCGTGTAAAGCCAATTACAAGGGCTTCAGCACAGGATTCCTCCCACGAGGGGGCGATTCACCCCGTCCGGATGGCGACGAGAAACGAAATGAGTATTAGAGCAGCAAAACAACGCATGGTGCGGGGTGGCGCTGCACTCCAGATCAACTCGCCACTACTATGACACACGAAGAAGCTACGAATCAACCTCACGTTGTGGTTCTGGGCGGAGGCTTTGGTGGGATGGCCGTCTGCAATGCCTTATCCGGAAAAGCATGCCGGGTGACCTTGATCGATAAAACGAATCACCATCTCTTCCAACCGCTCCTCTACCAGGTAGCCACGGGAGGGCTCTCCGCGCCGGACATCGCCATGCCATTGCGCAAGAGTTTCCGTCACGGCAAGAACGTGACGGTTTACATGGAGAGCGTGGAAGACATTCATCTGGATGCCAAGACCGTTGTCACGGATCACCGTGAGATACCGTACGATTATCTCGTTATTGCGCTCGGTGCTCGAACCAGCTACTTCGGTCAGAATCAGTGGGCTGAGCATACCTTGGAGTTGAAAACGCTGAGTGACGCTCTCCGGATCCGTCGCCATGTCCTGGCGAGCTACGAGGCGGCTGAATTGGAAACGGATCCAGCCATTCGGGAGAGACTCACCACGACCGTGATCGTGGGTGGCGGACCCACTGGTGTGGAAATGGCAGGGGCCCTGGCCGAACTCAACCACCACGTCTTCAAAGGGAACTTCCGCAACTTCGATCCCCAGACCTCCAGGATCATCCTGGTCGAGGCAATGGACCGGCTTCTCCAGCCCTACGATGAATCTCAAAGTCAATACACTCGGGAGCGACTGGAAAAGATGGGCGTGGAGGTCATTACCGGAAAGCCGGTGAAGGATGTGCAGCAAGCGAAGGTTTGCCTGGGAGAGGACGGCACGGAAATCGTGGCCGGGAACATCATCTGGGCCGCAGGAGTCGAAGCTCCGCCTCTGACCCGTCGTCTTGGCATCGACCATGACAAAGCCGGCAAGTTGTTTGTAAACCCTGACCTGAGCCTGCCGGGGCATCCTGAGGCTTTTGCCATCGGTGATCTGGTGAAGCTCAAGGATGGTGAAGGCAAGCCCGTGCCTGGCGTGGCGCCAGCCGCCATGCAGATGGGGAAGTACGTGGCGCGCTTGCTGAAAGACCGCTTCGAAGACCATGCGGAGGCGGAGCCGAAGCCCTTCGTTTACACCAACAAGGGGGATATGGCGACGATTGGGCGAGGCTCAGCCGTGGCGGACGTCCGCGGCTGGAAGACCAGGGGTGTGCCCGCCTGGTTGCTCTGGCTCGTGGTCCACATCCTCTTCCTGGCCGGATTCCGCAACCGCATCATGGTCTTCATTAATTGGGTCTACGCCTACTGTACCTTCGACCGGGGAGCGCGAGTGATCATCGGCGAGCCAGTCGAGAGGGAGAAAGAGTTGGCTGTCGCTGAGGCCGTCCATTCTCACTGACTGGCAATCAAGCCAGTTGGAGCAGGGGCTTTGGCTTGCGAGGATAAAGTGGATTTGTGTATTGAGGATTGCTGGCTCTGGTAGTCAGTGATCCTCAAAACCCCATCCCACCATGATCGCTCTCTCTCGACTCGTCGTTTGTTTCGGACTTCTGGCCGCCTCGCTGCCGGTCATTGCTGAGGATCGCCCCCCGAACGT
>JBHIXE010000179.1:0-11093 GCA_041984905.1 Verrucomicrobiales bacterium
CGCATCCAAGGCGTCGTCCGGTAGCCCCGCAAAGACCTGCGATTGCCAATCGCCCTCTGCTTTTTCGGGACGATATTTGTAGAATATTTCCTGAGCTTTCTGAACGTCTTCCAAGACGTCTTCAAAGGGATTGAAGCGACTGTCCCGTTCTACAATGACGATCTCTGCGCTGGAACGTTTGACCGCTTCTTCGTAGAGAGCCCAGACACCGCCCATGACCGGATGGCTGTGGCTGTCTTCCCACTTTCCTTCCAGGAACTGACCACCCGCCAGGTGCATCTGGCTCACGCGATCCAGAGGCAGGCGATCCAGAAACTCGTAAGGATCATAGCCATGGTTGTGCGCGTTGTTATATACGTTCGTCACATCCAGCAATAAGGTGCAGTCCGTTTCTTCCGTGATCCGGCGCAGGAAGTCCGCTTCACTCAAGCTATTGCGAGGCGCAGCAAAATAGTAGGTTACATTCTCCAATCCAAAAGGCCGACCCAAAGCATTGCGGATCGTGTTGTAATTGCGCTTGATCCACTGCACCGCCACTTCCTCAAAAGGCATGGAGAGGAAGATGGTGAGATCCTTCTCGTTGATCCGATGATAGGCTAGGTGTTCGCTGAAAACTTCCAGATCGTGCTGCTCTAGAAATGCCTTGGTATCGTGGATGTAGGCCTTGTCGAGAGGTTCCACGCTCCCGATCGAAAGACTGATGCCGTGAGCCGTACAAGGAAAGGTGTCGAGCACCTCATGCAGCAATTTCTCCTCTGGATCGTAGCTCTCCTTTCGCCAGGGAATAATGTAGTCCTCCGTGGGTAACTCCAACAAATCGATCGAGTCCCGATGCTTCATGACCTCGTCGTGGATCAAGTAGCGATAAGCCAGACCTACACCGTAAGGCCGGGAGTGATGGTTGCGATAGGTTGCACTCATGATGTCCCTTTCAGGCAAGTTACGTATCGAAAGACGAATCCGGGTGAGGAAGAGTGAAGCGCTCTCCTGCACCATCGTGTCCTCAAACAAAAATGGCAAGGCTCCAGCCGGCCACTAGCAAAATTCCTGACTGGAGCCCGCCAAGGCGGTATTACCAGCAGTTGCGTCGCCAGCAATTCCGGCTCCAGCAATTTCGCCAGCAGTTTCTCCAACAATTCCGCCAGCCATGGGCTTGCACTTCATCGGCGGATTCATTGGACTTGGAGGCACCTTCCTCCAGGTGATGTTTTACTTCTTCAGAAGGAACCAGATACTCTTCAAGTTCCCCATCGGGGACATTGTAGAAGGTTCCATCCATGCTTCTTAAGATAGCCATATCTTTCGAGGTTAGTCGTTATCGTTTATCTAATGGTCCCATAGTCCCCTTCCGGCGCAGACGCAGCCACCTAACCGACTTGCGTTTTTATTCACACTTTTTCTGATTCTGCGTTTTGCAGGAATGGGACAGCTTGTTTCGTCAGGCTATCTTGAACCAAAAAAGAAGCGGCGAGGTCCCGGGGAAGAACCTCGCCGCTATAGCGCAACTGGATGTTTGGAGCGGGGGGAGGATGGCGAATACCTATTCCGTTTTCCGGAAACAGTTTCGCCAACAGTTGCGCCAGGGCGTACCATGAGCTTTCACCTCTGACTCGGCTTTATCGGAACCGGTCAGCTCGGAAGGATTTTGGGTCAGTTGGGTTTTGACCTCGTCGGCTGGGACCAAGAACTTCTCCAAATCCTCGTCCGGAACATTGTAGAAGCGTCCGTCGCTGCTGCGTAAAATGGCCATGATTTCGGATGGGTTTGGGATGATTGTTTTCTGCGCGTGGATCTCGTCGGGAGAAGCGTGCTTGTTGAGTAGACGAGGGCAGAGAGGCCGTTTGCGCAAAAGTGGCAATTATTTTTCGAGTCGGGCTCAATCCAGGTCCAACTGGCGCTCCAAATCCGCCAGGACGATGTCCATCGGCATCTGGATCATGCAGCGGCAATGGCTCGTTTCGGCCGAGTCGAAAGTCCCGTTCTCGTAGTATTTGTTCGACGGGGACGCGCCCCCGCAGAAGGTCCAGTAGGGGCAAGTCTCCCTGCACTTCTCATTCCCGGCCAGCACGTCCGCGTAGACCTTCTGAAACGCCGGGTTCTGGGTCGCATCGAACAGGGAATCCGACGCAACGTTCCCGAAGTTAAAGCTGCCGTAGTCAGCGGTGGCCTGGCCCAGGAGTTCGGGGGAGAACGTGGAGAAGTTCCCGTAGCAATCCACATTGACCATGGTCAGCGGGTTGGTCTCCAGGTTGTAGTAAACGCCGTCGGGACCCAGGTTCTGATACTTATCGACGATGTTTTCCTGCGCGATCTCGAACTCCCTGATCCTCAATGGGGAACCAGCCTCGCGATTTAGCTCGTAGACCCGCTCCAGAAAGCGGCGCACCCGGTCTTCCGGCTTCTTGTCGAGAGACGATGCGGCATGGGCGCCTTCCACCTCTTCGATATTGAACCCGACTCCTTCGATCCCCAGATCGGCGAAGTAATGGAAGATCTCATCGGGGTGATCAAGGGAAATATCGGAAATGACGGCCACGAGACCAAAGGGAATCTCGTTCTTCTTGAGGAGCTCGATCCCCTGCATCGCTTTGGCATGGGTGCCTTCCCCTTTCCGGGTCTTGCGATGGTGATCGTGAATATGCGCGGGTCCATCGAGACTGACGCCGACCTCGATCCGGTGCTCGATGATGAAGTCGCACCAGTCTTGATTGATGAGGGTGGCGTTGGTCTGGAAGGAATGAACCACCCTTTGGCCAGGTTGGGGAAATTGGGCAATGGTCTCGAAGGCTTCCCGATACCACTTGATCGGCACAGCCAGGGGCTCGCCGGCATGCCAGAGTATCTGGAACTCGGGACCGACCAGACCGCTTTCCCAGACGCGTTCCATCACCTTCTTCAGGGTGCTCTGCTCCATCTTCACCGTCGCGGTGCGGTTCGGCAGATAGCAGTAGTCGCAGTTGATGTTGCAGAACGGGCTCGGCTGAATCACCAGGACGCCCAGATAGATCTGCTGCAGCGGGGCGGCTTCAGCCTGGGTGAACGTTTCCGGAGTGAGAGTGCTCTGCGCCATGGGAACAAGGGAGACTAGTTGGAAGAGCGACGCGGTTTGCCGATGTCTGCCGTGCGAGGGACAAAGATCCGGAACGGGGCATTGCTCAAGGTCACGTCATTGGGCAGCCCCATGCGCGTACGAATGCGCTGGACGCGTTCTTCAATACTGAGCTTGGACTTGGATTCCGGTTTGGAGCTGCTCATTGGGCCCTAGACGTTTTTATGCATGGGATTTGCGAATCAATTCGCCCGGCGCGTCTATGCTGCCACATGGAACCGGATCCTGATCGGGAAGATCCCAAGACGTTACGCGGATACAGCTTTCGCCTGATCCGGGATCTGCTGCGCAGCCTGGGTTGGCGATATCGCTGGTATCTGCCGGCTTCGCTGCTCATCTCCGCGCTGTTCCTGCTTCCCCCTCGCCTCCTCCAGTTCTTTACGGAGGAGTCCCGCACGTTGGACGAGACCAATGCTCGCGAGTTCCTCACGCAATTTCTCGTCTTCGGTCTCAGCGTGGCGGTGGCCCTGTGGCTCAGCATTTTTCTCAGTTCCCTGCTCGGCGAGTGGCTCCGGCTCGCCATCAGCATGCGCCTGCGGGAGAAGGTGCTGGGCAGCGTCCACAACACTCGCCTGGAAACCCTGGACAGCGCCCAGCGCGGCGATTGGCTCACCCGGATGACGAGCGACCTGCGGAACTGCGAGTTCTTCCTGGCCGACGCCATCCCGGATCAGATCCAGCAAGGCGTGCTCCTGGTCGGCGCGGCGATCCTGTTTCTGGTGTATTCGGGGCCCATTGCCCTGGTGCCCTGTGTCTTTGCCCTTGTGCTGGCCTGGCTCAATGTCCACATCCAGCATCGCATGGCGCCGCACCTCACCCAGGCACGCCAGCAGGAAGGCTCCATCTTCCAAAGCCTCATCGAGAGCTTCGAAGGGATCCGCACCATTCGCAGCTATCGCGGGGAGAGCCTTGTGGCGGACAAGCTGAAGGCGAACCTCCAGGTGCTCTACGAGGTGAGCATGCGGATCATCCGGCGCATGGGCGGACTCATGGGCAGCAACGAACTCGCCAGCCAGATCGTGATCACGGCGGTGCTGACCCTCATCTCCTTTTCCCTGGTCGAGGGCAATCTCACCGCGAGCGATGTGCTCATCTATCCCTTCTACATCACGCTCTTTCTCAATGCGGCCAAGAGCCTCGTGAACGGCGCTTACGAGTGGAACCGCTTCTTCATCGAGGGCGGACGTCTCGCGGCAATTTGTTATGATGAAGAGGCCCATCTCCCTCCGCCGCCGCAGTTGGACTTCGAACTGAGCACCGTCACCCGGATGGAGGTTTCCGGCCTCGCGGTGAGTTATCCGGACACGCCCGTCGTGAGCGACTTCGACCTCGCCCTCGAATCCGGCAAGATCGTGGCGCTCGTGGGTCCTTCCGGCTGCGGCAAGTCCACCGTGCTGGAAGTCATGGCGGGTTTGCGAGGATCGGATGCGGGCCAGTTTCAGGTCCACGCCAAGGACGGCGCCCACCAGGAACTGCCCGCCCTACCCGTGGCACTAGGAGCCTATGTCGAGCAGCGGCCCTATCTCTTCAATGGCAGCTTTCGGGAGAACCTCACGCTAGGGCTGGAGCCTGCTGAGGACGCGATCTGGACCGCGCTAAGGAAGCTGGAACTCGCGGATCTCGTGGAATCAAGAGGCGGCCTCGAAGCTCCCATCAGCGATCGCGGTCAGAATCTCAGTGAAGGACAGCGCTATCGACTCGCCCTCGCGCGAGGATTGCTGGCCGGTCGCCCCTTCCTTCTGCTGGACGAACCTTTTGCGGCCCTCGATGAAGCCACCGTGCTCAAGGTCATTGAAGCGCTGCACGCCGAGCGCGATGCGGGCGTGGGCATCCTGCTAGTGACGCACCTCTTGCCGCCGGAATTGGAGGTCTCGAACGTGATAAGGATGGAGCGATACGGCAGACAAATGTAGCGGAATCCGTGAGGATTTCGACGCAGAGGAAGTGACCCAAAGGCAGCGCGTCGAAATCCTCACGGATTCCGCTACTTCTCTGCTACTGACCGTACGCTTCCATCCCCTCACAGGTGCACACAAGGTGACGATCACCGTAGACGTTATCGATCCGGCTCACAGGCGGCCAGTACTTGTAATCCCGTAACCAGGGCGCGGGATAGGCAGCTTGTTCCCGGCTGTAGGGATGCGTCCAGCCGCGGGTCATCAGATCGATGGCCGTGTGAGGCGCGTTCTTGAGCGGGTTGTCGTTGCGATCCAGCTCGCCGTTTCGGATCGCCTCAATCTCGCCGTGGATGGAGATCATGGCATCGCAGAACCGGTCGAGCTCGGCGCGAGATTCGCTCTCCGTGGGCTCGATCATGAGGGTGCCTGCCACGGGCCAGGACATCGTCGGCGCATGGAAGCCATAGTCCATGAGTCGCTTGGCGACATCTTCCACTTCCACCCCGCTCGCTTCCCGAAATGGTCGCAGGTCGATGATGCACTCGTGCGCGACGCGGCCATCCTGACCTTTGTAGAGGACGGGATAGTACGACTGGAGCCGGTGCGCGATGTAGTTGGCATTGAGAATCGCCTGTTTCGTGGCGCGAGTCAGACCTTCCGCGCCCATCAGGGCGATATACATCCAGGAAATCGTCAGGATACTGGCACTGCCATAAGGTGCGGCGCTGACGGCTCCGCCCTTGCGCTTGAGGAACTCCGGATGACCCGGCAGATAGGGCGCGAGATGTTCCGCCACGCCAATCGGACCGACGCCAGGTCCTCCCCCGCCATGGGGGATGCAGAAGGTCTTGTGGAGATTGAGGTGTGCCACGTCCGCACCGAGTTCGGCCGGTGAGCAGATGCCGACCTGGGCATTGAGATTGGCACCGTCCATGTAGACCTGGCCACCCTGCTCGTGGATGATCTTGCAGATCTCGATAATGGCTTCCTCAAACACCCCATGCGTGGAGGGATAGGTCACCATAAGGGCGGCGAGATTCTCGCTATGCTGCTCCGCCTTGGAGCGCAGATCCGCGACGTCGATGTTCCCTTCCTTATCACAAGCCACCGCGACCACTTTCATGCCAGCCATCACGGCGCTGGCGGGATTGGTGCCGTGCGCCGAAGTGGGGATGAGACAGATGTTCCGGTTGTCCTGCTTGTTGGCGTGGTGGAAATCGCGAATGGCCAGAAGCCCTGCATATTCGCCTTGGGAACCGGCATTGGGTTGCAGGGAGACGGCGGCGAATCCGGTGCACTTGGCGAGCCAGTCTTCCAGACCTTCGATCATTTCGAGATAACCCTTCCATTGTGCCTTGGGAGCAAAAGGATGGATGGCGTTCACCTCCGGCCAGCTCAAAGGCATCATCTCCACCGCAGCGTTCAGCTTCATGGTGCAGGAGCCGAGCGGGATCATGCTGGTATCCAGCGCCAGATCGCGAGACTGCAGCTTGTGCAGATAACGCATCATCTCTGTCTCCGTGTGATGCCGGTGAAAGACAGGGTGCGTCAGGAAATCCGAGCTACGCTCAAAGCCCTTGGCGAAACCATCCGAGTCCGGCACGACCCCGATCTCTTTGCCAAAGAATCCCGCAAGAGCGTCGAGATCTTCGTCGGTGGTGCGCTCGTCGATGGAGATGCCAATGGCGCCGTCTTTGAAGGCCCGAAGGTTGTACCCCTCCCTGGCGGCCGCCTTGAGAATCTCTTTCTGGCGATCTTTCTCCAAGGGCACATGCAGGGTATCGAACCCCGGCTTCACACCCAGAGCATCGCCCAAGGCACAGGCCAAGCGACGCACGCGGCGAGCGATGTTACGCAAACCTTCAGGCCCATGATAGACCGCATACATGGAAGCGATCACGGCGAGCAACACTTGAGCGGTGCAGATGTTGCTGGTGGCCTTGTCCCGGCGGATGTGCTGTTCCCGAGTTTGGAGCGATAGCCGGAACGCAGGTCGATCGTGGGAATCCTTGGAGACGCCCACGAGGCGTCCCGGCAGCTTGCGCTTCAACTCATCGCTGCAGGCGATAAAGGCGGCATGCGGACCGCCGAATCCCAGGGGCACGCCAAAGCGTTGGCTGTTGCCCACCGCGATGTCCGCACCAAACTCGCCCGGCGGCTTGAGCAGGGTCAGGGCCAGCAGGTCCGTGGCCACGACGACCTTGGCTTTCACGGCGTGAGCAGACTCGATGAAAGCGCTGAAATCTTCGATGACACCTTCGGTATCCGGATACTGGAGCAAGGCGCCAAAGAAAGTCTCATCCAGTTTGGCGTCCTGGTGAGAACCGATGACGAGCTGGATCCCGAGCGGCTCCGCCCGGGTCTTGAGAATTGCCAGGGTCTGCGGATGACAACGCTCCGAGGCGAAGAATTTGGTGGCCTTGTGAGAGAAGGCCGCGCACATGGTCATGGCTTCCGCGGCCGCGGTTCCCTCATCCAGCAAAGAGGCATTGGAGACATCCAGACCGGTGAGGTCACAGATCATGGTCTGGTAGTTGAGGCAGGCTTCCAGCCGCCCCTGGGAGATCTCCGCCTGGTAGGGCGTGTAGGCGGTGTACCAGCCCGGATTCTCCAGGATGTTCCGCTGGATGACCGGCGGCGTGATGGTGTCGTAGTAGCCCTGCCCGATGAAACTGCGCCGCACTTCGTTTCGGTCCATGATCGAGCGCAAGCGAGCCAGTGCCGCCGACTCCGACAAGGGAGCGGGCAGCACCATTTCACTCTGGCGACGGATCCGTCTGGGAACCGCCGCCGCGACAAGAGCTTCGACAGAGTCGTAGCCGACTTCTCGCGCCATCTCTTCACTGACGCTTTCCCCATCGCCCAAGTGCCGCTTCCAGAATTCGCCCTTTGGATTGCTCAATCGATCCATATCGATTGACTATTCAGGCGAAGACCGCAGCGCGCAAATGCGCAGATTGTCAGGGTGTGTCAGTTCAGCTGATCAGCTCTTTGTAGGCCTCCGGGGACATCAATCCATCCAGGGCATTCGTGTCTGCCACACGTACCTTGAAGAGCCACCCATCGCCATAGGGATCGCTGTTGATGAGGGTCGGATCTTCCACGGCCTGCTCGTTGATATCCAGAATCTCACCGCTTACCGGGCTGTAAATGTCACTGGCATGCTTCACGGACTCGACCACGCCGACTTCCTCCTCCGCGTCCACCTGACCTCCCGACTCTGGCAACTCCAGAAACACGATGTCCGTCAATTCAGCCTGAGCATGGTCCGAGATTCCCACGGTCACCGTGCCATCCTCTTCCAATCGTGCCCACTCGTGGGTCTTCGCAAATTTCAAATCCTCCGGTATATTCATTCACCGCCATGTTTAGGTCGAAGTCCTAGCCAGTGTCAAAGAAAAGGCTTCTTCACAATCGCCCCAGCATATCTTTTGCCTCGTACGTCGATTTCCACAGCGGTTCCCACCTTGGAATGCCCGGCTGGCAGATAGGCCAGCGCAATGCCGCATTTCAACCCGGGCGACAGGCCGCCACTCGTGAGCTTGCCCACCTCTGCCCCATCGACATAGACGCCATATCCAGGCCGCGGCGGAGGACCTTTCGGCACCTGAATCGCCACGAGGCGAAAGGGCCGTCCCTCCGCCTTCTGCGCGGCGAGCGCTGCGCGCCCCACAAAGTCGCCCTTGTCCAGATCCACGAAGAACCCCAGTCCTGCTTCCAGGGGAGTCCGTTCTGGGTTCAGGTCACTCCCATTCAGCGGGTAACACTTCTCCAGGCGCAGGAGATCCCGCGCGCCAAGGCCGCAAGGTTTGGCTCCCGCGGTTACGGCCCGGCCCCACCAGGTTGGGGTTGCTTCGATCGGGCAGAAGAGCTCGAATCCGTCCTCGCCGGTGTAGCCGGTCCGACAGATGATCCCCTCTCCGTTCGCGCCGTTCAGTTTGCTCATGTGGAACCGCGGCGGCAATTCCGCGCCATCGGTCATTTGCTTGAAGACTTTCTCTGAATCCGGCCCCTGCACGGCGATTGCACCCAGCGTATCACTGACGTTCTCCAGTTCCACCCCATCGACCAGGCGGCTTTCCATCCAGGCCACGTCTTCATCAATCTTGGCCGCGTTGATCACCGCAAAGTAACTTTCCGCGGACTCACGATAGACGATGAGATCGTCGATGACCCCGCCTTCCGGGTTGAGCATGAGAGTGTATTGACCCGCGCCATCCGTTTCCAGGGCCGCGACCCGGTTGGTCAGCAGTCCTTCCAGCCAGGAAGCTGCCTGAGCGCCGCGGATCCAGACCTGGCCCATGTGAGAAATATCGAAGACGCCCACCGCATCCCGCACCGCACTGTGTTCCGCCAGGATGCCATCGTATTGGATGGGCATGTTCCAGCCGGCAAAAGGCGCCATGCGAGCGCCCGCTTCCAGATGAGCCGCTTCCAGGGGTGACTGCTTCATGGAGGCGACCATAGTGCCGAATGCCCGTCCTGGCCAACCCCTGCCATTGTCATAAGGCCGGATTCGGTCCGTCTGCAATTGACATCCCTTCCCTGGGCCGGAAGTTCGAAACGCAACTCCCATGAATTTTCGCCACCCCTGGTACCCCGTTGTCTTTGCGTTGGAACAACGCTTTGGCGGCCTCTCCATTCCCGGTCTCATCCGGTACTTGTCCGTTGTCCAGTTTATGGTGGCGATGCTGGGGATCATGCAGCCTGGCTACATTGAATACCTGACCTTCAGTGTGCCGCAGATCCAGCAGTTAGAGTTCTGGCGTGTCTTCGCCTTCATGTTCATCAATGGTCAGCCGAGCCCGCTCTTTGCGTTGATCACCATGATGTTCATGTGGTTCATTAGCGATGGTCTGGAACAGGCATGGGGTGCCTATAAGGTGAATCTGTTCGTCTTTTCCACGGTCATACTTCAGATCGCCATTCTCTTCGTCGTCGGCTACGCTGAGCTGCAGATCGAGGAAACTTCCAAGACGGTGCCGATCACTTCCACCCAGGTACTGTCCTTGTTTGGCGGCCAGTTCCTTTACGCGAACATCATCATGGCAGCCGCGGCGCTCAATCCCAATCATGAGATCCGGCTCATGCTGGTCATCCCTCTCAAGATGAAGTGGCTGGGCTTCGTGGTGTTCGCCGGAGCCATGCTCCAGGCCATGAGGCTGACCGAGATCGGGGGAATGCTCTTCTTCAGCGCGTCTCTCCTGCCTTTCGCAATGGTTTTCGTTCCCCAGTTCATTCACAACTTCAGGCACGGGCAGCAGGTGGCGGCACGGCGTCGCAAGTTCGCCACCCATCAAATGCCCGATGATGACGTGTTTCACCGCTGCGCCGAATGCGGGGTGACTGACCAGCAAGATCCGGAAATGGACTTCCGGGTTGCCGCGGACGATAAGGAATATTGTAGGAATTGCCTGCCTGAAGAGGCTAAAAAGGGAGGATGAAGTTCGCTCCCTTCTCCTGGCTGGTTGCTCTCTGCTGTCTGAACCTCTTGAGTGTGAGCGCTGCCGCCTTTAACCAGGATCGACTCGACGAACTGGACGCCGCGATCGAGGAAGCGATCGCCACTTCCCGAATTCCAGGCGCCGTGCTCTGGCTGGAATCCAGGGGCCAGATCTATCACAAGGCCTACGGCTACCGCGCCCTCGAACCCATCCGGGAACCGATGACCCTGGATACCATCTTTGACCTGGCCTCCCTCACCAAGGTCATGGCCACCACGCCGGCCGTCCTTCGCCTGGTGGAATTCGGAGACCTGGACCTCGATCAGCCGGTCCAAAGCATCCTCCCGGAATTCCAGGGACATGGCAAGGAAGCCATCACGGTGCGCCACCTCATGACCCATGTCTCCGGTTTGCCGCCCGGGATTCCCAAAGCCGAGCGCCCCACAAATCATCCCGGCTGCATGCAGTGGATCTTTGAATGCGAGCTGAAAGCCCTGCCAGGCGACGCCATTATCTACAGCGATCTCAACTACATCCTGCTGGCGGAAATGGTCCGCGAGTTGCGGGGAGAGTCACTGGAACAGTTCACCGCTCGCGAATTCTGGACGCCACTTCGGATGTGGGATACCTGCCACCATCCGC
>JBHIXE010000180.1:0-11088 GCA_041984905.1 Verrucomicrobiales bacterium
GCTGCTGATCTGCTTCGTTCCGAAGACGGGCGGAACTGGACCCGGCATGAGACGAAGGAAGAGGGGCGCTCCGTTTTCGGGGAAGGCGGGTACGGGCACATGCGACGGGTTGTCTACGGAAACGGAGTCTTTGTTTGCCTGGGGGATAATCGGCTCGCGGTCACGCGAACGGGCAAGAGCTATGAGCACGTGCACTTTCATTCCAATGACGGATTTCAGGGGCGCCAGTCCCTGGTCTTTGGCGACGGTCGCTTTCTCTGGTTGCGAACTGGAGGTCACCTCACCAGCACGGACGGAGTCGAGTGGGAACCTGTCGAGATAGAGCCGAACAGCTCGCCGAAAACCCGGCTGCGTCATGTGACAGGCACGTGTTTCGATGGCGACCGCTTTCTGGCAGGCAGCGTGAACGCCCTGTTCGTGTCTCCGAATGGGCTCGTCTGGGAACGGATCGAGTCCGAGGGCTACCTCCGCTGCATTGCCGCAGGGAATGGCGCCATTGTGGGTAAAGGGCGCACTTCGGTGGATGGAGGTAGGACCTGGATTAAGACCGATCCGGGTGTCCATCAACGGGAGATCCTTTTCTTTCCAAAAGACTCCTGAGAACTCACTGGCGTCTTAGCCTTCAGGGCTTTCAACCGGCTTTTCCAGGCTTTTGAGCCGCACGTGGAGGCGATCTTCCAACTTGGTCAGGAAAAAATCGAAACGTTTGCTCTGCTTGGGATCGAGGACTTCCTGGATCCGAGGACTGTGATTGTCGATCACCTGACCCAATTCCTTGCGAGTGTCTTCGACGATATCGTCAACCACCACTTCCACCTCTTCTTGCTGGGTCTCGTCCAATTTCAATGTACGGGTGAGATTTCGCATGAGTCGCTCCTCTGCCACCTCAGGATTGCGTTCTCCCCGCCGCGTTTCCCCAGCCACGACAATGCCAATGACCAACACGCTGGTGACCATGCCCGCGAGAAACACCAGCACAATGCCGAGACCGAGCTTCCAGGGTAGTTTCTTGATTCTCATTACCATCCCAAGGTGAAACTGAGCCCGTATTGGCTCTGTAAAGTAGGAATCACCGACGCAAACCAGACCCACACTGTCAAGAGCGCCACCACGGCGGCTGAGGCCCAGGCTCCCCGAATGAAGGCACGGGTCCAATACTCCAGATTCTCCAGGTTTTCGGAAGGAGGCGTCCGTCCCAGGATTCGGCGCATCACTCGCGACTGCAGGCTCAAACCTGCTTCCGCGGCGTCACAGTCCGCTGCCTGTTCCGCTCGGCGAAACAGGGATTCCAGGTCAATGAGGTCTTTTGGGTCAGTTGGCATAGCCGAGTTCAATCAAAACGTCTCTGAGCCGGTTGCGAGCCCGCATTGCGCGGACCTTGACGTTGCTCTCTGTCCATCCTGTTAGTCCGGCAATTTCCCGAACGCTTCTCCGCTCCAATTCCCGCAAGGTCAGAATGAGTTGTTCCTTCGGGGTCAAATGTGACATGGCATGGTGCAGGACTTCACGAGCCTCCTGAGCCAGCAGGTCGGGATTCCCGTCTGGATCCAGAGTCAGCCGCTGGTCCATGCCATCGACATATTCTTTGGAGATCTCGTTCTCCCGGCGACGGCGGTTCTTCCGCAGGAAATCATAGCAGACTCGCACCGTCAGGCGCATCAGCCAGTGCTCGAATGGGGCGGTGGCCCGGAAACTATGGAGTCCTTTCCAGACCTTGAGGAAGATCTCCTGACCCAGATCCTCCAACTCCTCCAGGTTCCGGGTAAACCGGGACGCCGTACCCAGAACCTTCCCCTGATGACGCTCCATGAGTTCCTGGAAGCGTTCCGGTTCTCCTCCCATGATGGCGGAGACGAGTTCTTCATCGGAAGGTTGGGGTTCCTTCATTTCCAGGTCTTGGTCCAGGTCCGGCTTGGGAAAGGGGATCGCCGGACACAAGTCTCGCCGCGGCCCCACCTGAAAAGGAATCGGGGCTGTCCATCCCAACTGATGATTGAAGATCGCACTACCTGCCATGAATGGGAAATCTTTCTGTGGGTCCAAGACCGGAACCGGACAAAAGGAGTTACATTCTTGGACGGAATAGATTACATATAGGCCACTGGTTCATGGAAGCGGAGCTTTGGCAATACCCGAAAGGTTTGAGGGCACAGTTGGGTGCGAATTGCGTGATCGGCCGAAGTCCCGAGGCGGACGTACGGGTATTCTCCTCTCGCGTTTCCCGGGAGCACGTCATGATTCGCAAGCAGAGCACGGGGTACTGGATCTATGACCTGGACAGTGCCAATGGAACGACGGTCAACGATCGGGAACTCACTCAACCCACCCTCCTGCAACACGGGGATGTGATCCAACTGGCGGACATCACGCTGATGTTTCAGGTGAAAGGGGAGCCTGCTGCCGTGGATCTGGACGATGGACAATCACCCCAGGCCACGGTGATCGGCGTCAAGCGCACTCCGGTGACCCTTCTCGTGGCGGATATCGTGAATTTTACCGCTCAGGCGGAACGGCTCAGCGAGCAGGATCTCGCCACGGCGCTCAACGCCTGGTATGAGGAGTGCCAACGCATCATGGCCGAGCTTGGCGGCACCATCGACAAGTTCATGGGAGACGGGTTGCTGGCCTATTGGAAGGACACCACGCCTGCGGCCCGGGAAAGTGCGGTCAAAGCGGCGCAACGGCTGGTCGAAGGGCCCCAGTCCTTTTCTCCGGAGGTTCAGAGCCTCCTCGCGGCAAATCACATTGAATTCCACTGTGGTGTCGGGCTCCACATTGGAGATGCCGCCGTGGGATCCGTCACTCGCGGTACCCGGACTGCCCTGGGGGATGCCGTCAACGTGGTGTTCCGTATCGAGGCGCACACCCGCGCCTTGAACACGCCCATCCTTGCAAGCAAGACCTTCCTGGACCTCTGGGAAGAAGGGCAAGCCCGCTTTACCAGTCGGGGACTCTGTGAACTGAAGGGGTTGTCGCTTCCTCTCGAGTTGTTCGCTCTGAACGATTAAGGATGAATTGTCCTCATCTGCGCATCCGCTACTGGCTCATTCTGATTCCCGCCATGGTCTGTCCCATGCTGGGGTATCTGGCCTATTTCGCCACGGATCTGGACCAGCGCATCACCCAAGCGCTCTACCTGGGCTCCAAAGGGATGCTGGTGGGGCTGCCTCTGGCGGGCGTGTTGGTCTTGGACTGGCCCTTCACGCCCAGGGAGTGGGTGCCGGTCCTGCCTCGTCCACGCTACGCCTGGTCCATAGGGCTTGGACTCGTGCTGGGTTTCTGGATCTTCGGCTCCATGGCCCTGTTGATGGCGACGCCCCTGGCCGATTTTGTCCTGGATGGTTCACCGGTCGTGATGGAGAAGATGGCCAAGATCGGCGTCATGGAGAATTTCTTCCTCTTTGCCTGTGCGATCTCCATTCTGCACTCGGCCCTGGAGGAATACTACTGGCGCTGGTTCGTCTTCAAGCGGTTGCGCTGGCATTTCAAGGGGCTGACGCCGCACATCATCGCGGGCGTTGCCTTCTCCCTGCATCACTACGTGCTGACCTGGATCTACTTCAATCCCTGGCTCGCCTTGTTCCTGGGATTCATGACGGGCATTGGCGGGTTTCTCTGGAGCCTGCTCTACGAACGGACGGGAACTCTCGTGGGCCCCTGGATCAGTCACGTCATCGTGGATTTCGCCATCTTCTGGGTGGCTTTCCGAATGGTGGCGTGAGGTGAGGGATCGTTAAGCCAGTAGCCGGCGTGTCCAGAGTCCCGACGAGCCGACGAGCCGACACATAACGAGGGCGAGTATCAATCCTAGCGCCAACCGGCGCAATTCATAGTAGCCTAGGGCAACGCCCTAGGTTTCAGTTAGTTAGCAATCAAGAGCGCTGAAGGCGCGATTCATACTGGTTGAGCTGCGCTTACAGCGTTGATTGATGCAATTCCCTGATTCCTAAGGCGTTGCCCTAGGCTGCAATGCATTGCGCCGGTTGGCGCTGGCTAAACGTAAACGCGGAGTTCAGCTGAGCGTTGGCCGCTCCTAGTTGGACTTCAGATACTCCACCAGGTCCGCCAGATCCTGAGCCGTCAGGCCCAATTGGGCGGCGGAAAGCATCAGTGAGCGATCCATCTTCTTCTCGCTGGCAATGCGGCCCTTGGGCACGGTCTGGGTCAGGCCCCCCATCGAGCGAATCATCAGCGGATTGCCGTCGGAGATTACGAGTCCATGGATGGTCTTGCCGTCCTTGGTCTTCAACTCGGTGCCGTCGTATCCATGCGCGATGTCGAAAGAAGGATCGATGATCGAGCGCAGGATCACTTCCCGGGTCTGGGTGCGACCCCAGCCGTCCAGAGCTGGTCCGTAGATGGGGCCGTTGCCTTCGATCTGGTGACAGACGATGCAACGAGCAGCGACCACCTTGCCGCGAGTCGCATCGCCCTTCATGGCGACCAACTCGTCCATGGGCGGATACATGTCCGCGGAATTAGCCGGAGGTTCGGGAAGCATGTTCTCCACGATTTGGATCTTGGCGGGATCGTAGATGCCCTTCTCCTTGAGCTTCTGGTCCAGCCCTTTATCGCTCCAGAGATTGTTGGCGCGATTCAGAAGCCACCAAGTCGCATCGGCCTGAAGCGCGTCAGTACTGGCCATGGAAGCGACTTCCAAAACGCCCTCAATGGCGGCGTCATCGTTCTCCGTGAAGGCGAGCGCATCGAGAGCCTGCTTGCGGGTCTCATAGCCGAGTTCTGTCTTCTTGGCTCTTTCCGTGTGATCGGCGACCGCGGCCGGAACGTGGAGGCGCCAGGCGATATCGGCGAACTCACTATTCCAGACGGCTGGTTTGCCTGGTTTCAACTCGGCGTGCAGGAATTCATAGGCCTCGGCTTCTTTCCCGGCACAGGCAGTGCCAATTGCTTCCAGGTAATTGCGATCCGTGCCGGCATACAGCTGCACAATCTTCAGCAACGGTTTCTTGGTCTGCTCAAAGGGAAGGTTCCGAAGCGCCAGGGCGACATCCCGGCGGACGGACGCATCTTCGTCTTCTGCCATCTTCTCCAGGAGTTCCGGAGTCAGGGCGTCCACGCGGCGCAAAGCCCGGAAGGCGGCAGTCCGGAAGAGCGGATCATCGTGTTCCAGCACTTCCCTGGTCTTGGCGATTCCTTCCTCTCCCAACTGCGCCAGCACCCAGACGGCGCGGGTGGCGACAAATGCGTTCTCATCTTCCATCAAGGCTTCCAGGGCGGGAATCGCAGCTGCGCCTTGTTCGCGAAGAGCAGCACGGCCCAGTTCACGCACGTTCACTGCCGGGCTCTTCAGTGCGGTGATGGCTCCGTCCACCGTGGCGAGGTCAAAGGTGGGGATCTGGGGCTTGAAGCCCTTCGGCGCAACCCGGTAAATGGCACCGGAACAGGTCTCGTCCAGGTCCTGGTGACCGCCGACGCGGGGATCATACCAATCCGTCACGTAGATGGCTCCATCGGGACCCACAGCGACGTCAGAGGGGCGGAAGAGCGTCTTCACGTCTTCGGAGAGATTGTTGGAACCTCCGACGAAATCCGAGCCCTTGAAACGGGTGGTGTCTTCTTTTCCGTTGTGATGATCGCCCGCAGGATTCGTGGTCAGGAAGTCGTAGCGTTCCAACTCAAATCCCGCTCCCAACAGTTCCGGTTGATAGCCGAACACGACGTTTCGGCCCGCCTCACAGGCGAGGAAGGTGCCGGCGAAGTCCTTTCCAAGGGCTCCGTTCTCATAGAACACGTTACCGGTCGGAGAGCCACCGCCATACACATCGCCTGCGGGAGTGCTGCCTGGATCATCCTGCCGCCATTCCGCGGTGGGGATGGTTTGCCCAGGACGCATGTCAGAGCGCCAGGAGCGTTGCCCGTCATTGGAGGAAAAGCCGAAGTTGGCATATTCCTGGACGTAGCTGACGCGACAGGCTGGCGGGTCGTCGTTGTCATTCTGAAAGACATCGCCGAAGGAAGTCACGCTCTGCTCGTAGCTGTTCCGGTAGTTGTGACCGATGATGGAGACACCCGTGGCGTCTGGATTCATGCGCACCGTGAACCCGCCGACGTAGACGTGACCGTCATCGCTGGGTTTGCCGGCATATTCGTCCGCATTAAAAGGATACTCGAAAGGGCCGATGGGCTTGGGGCGGTAGGAGCCGAACACATTCCAGGTCTTGCCGTCCGCGTCCTTGAAACGAGCCCCGCAGTTGCCGCTGTTGAAATACCATTTGCTGTCCGGACCCACTGTTACGGAGTGGAGGCTGTGGTCGTGGTTCTGACCCATGAACCCGGTCAGAAGGATCTCCCGCTTGTCCACCTCCGGATCAAACTTGAGGTCCCGGTTTTCATCCGTGTAAACAATGAGGTGCGGAGGCTGAGACACGACGACTTTGTTGTCGATCACTGCCAGACCGAGAGGGGCCACCAACACTTCTTCCTGCACAAACATGTGGCTGCTGTCCGCTTGGCCGTCCCCATCCGTGTCTTCCAGGATCATGATGCGATCCCCTTGAGGCTGGCGTTCGAAGTTGCGGCGATAGCGAACGCCTTCCGCCACCCAGATGCGGCCATCCTTATCGATGTCCATGTTGGTGGGGTTGAAGAACAGGGGAGAGGTCGCCCAGACCGTCACTTCCAGGTCTTCGCCTCCTTCCGTGACGAACAGCTCCAGAGGCACCTTCTCTGGTTCGGAAGCGGGTTCAAAGGTGTTGGCCAGCGCCACACAGGGCATCAGCCCGACAATGAGCAAGAACAGCGGGGATGAGGATTTCACGGGGACTATCAAAGCAGGATCAGGGTTCGACTCAACAATTGTTTCTCTCTGGCTTCGTTCGACTGGCAGGGGGCAACAGGATTCCGTTGGACGAATTTACCCTATATAGCCCCGTAGGTGCCGGAATTGGACAGCGATTATCGGCTCCATTTCGTCGTCGGCGAAGGTCACTGGCCTTTTGCCGCCAGCACTGCGAGCAACACGACTGGCAAATAGAGCAGGGTGCCGAAGAAGAGCTTTCGGGCCGCCGCAACCGACCGATCACCATAGAATTTCCAGGCAAGCCAGGTGAGCGCTCCGGAACAGATCAATCCGGGCGCGAGGAACCACCAACGGCTGACTTCAGCCAGCGGCGCGAGGATCGCAAGCAACACCAGCACCAAGGCAAAAAGCAACGCCGAGACTGAGGTCGTGCGGCCGCTTTCATCCTTGTTCGCCAGCATCACAAAGCCGGCTTTCATGTACTCCTCCCGATGAATCCAGTTGATGGCGTAGAAGTGGGGCAACTGCCAGAAGAAGAGCAGGGCAAACCACCAGGCCGCGCCCGCGTTCATTCCGCCTCCAGCCGCAACCCAGCCAATCACGGGAGGAAGGGCGCCGGCAACCGCCCCGACGATTGTGTTCCAGGAAGAGCGGCGTTTCAGCGGTGTATAGACGAAGATGTAGGTCACCAGCGTGGCGCCCGCGAGCATAGCCGCACCAGCATTGACCTTAACCCCCAGGTGAACGACACCGAAACCGGCCAGCAACCAGCCGATGACAAAGGCGAGTTCCTGATTCATCCGGCCCGCCGGCAAAGGACGATCTTCGGTCCGCTTCATCTGGGCATCCTGACGGATCTCCAGGAGCTGGTTGAAGACGGCCGCGCCAAAGGCGGCGAGCAGGGTGCCGAAAATGGTGTGGATGAGCTTGAACCAGCCAAAGGAAAGATCTGCGGGCCAGCCGGAGATGAAGCCGGCTCCAGTTGTCACCACAACCAGGATGCTGAGCTTGGCCTTGGTCAACTCCACCAGATCGCTACGCGTCTGATGAAAGGGCTTGGCCGGTGCCGCGCCTTGATCTGCGTCCGTATCAGTCTGGGATGCCGCGGAATCTGAATTCATGCCACTTGGGCATCCATGGTAACGTCACCCGAGCGCTTCGCCAACAAGATCGAGCCGGGTTGAGCTCGGAGGCATTTCACCATGAAGACAAAGGACAGTGCCAAAATGCCCAATCCGTTGAGCACGTGGAAGTTGGTGACCCAGAAGTTTTTCCCGGTCACGATCACAGAGACGCCCAGGACCATCTGAGCTAGGACCATGACTGCGACCAGCAGGATGTACTTTCGAATCTGGGGGATCTTGGCGAGAGGCCGGTAGGAGCGGAAGGTCAGCGTCATGGTGCCGATGAGCACAATCACGGCCCACCACTTGTGAAGAAACAGGATCAGCAGGTCGAAGTTGTCGAATCCAGGGAAAAAGGATTCCCCCGTGTGGAGCACGCCGGGAGAGGCGACGCCATAGCGGTGGTGGTGGCGCATGGTGGCGCCCAGAATCAGTTGGATGGAGACGGCCAGCACCAGGAGAACCGCTCCCCGTTTCAGCATGCCATCGTGTTTCTCCGCCACCACGGTGTTGAGTCGCCAGCCGGGCAAGGCCGCCAGTGCAATAAGGATGAGCAGGCAGAAGAAGACCTGGGCCAGGCAACCGTGAACGACTCCGGAGTTGTCCGAGATCTGGAGGACGCGGATTCCGCCGAGAAAGGCCTGAAGGCTGACCATCATCAGGGCCAGAGCACAAAGCTTGGTCACCAGGGACCATCCCCGTTGCGTCCAACTCCAGATCAGCCAGATGACACAGAGGGCTCCACCAGCGGAGGCCACGAGGTAGGCATCCTTGATGATCGCGACCATGATCACGACAAGGACGGCGACCAGGCCGAGCAACTCGGCGCCATGTCTCCATTTTCGCACAAATCGCCATCCAAACATGCCCAGGGTGAGGAAGCCCACAAGGGAGGCAATGAGCCGGTGGCCGTGTTCCCAGAAAAGGGGATCGTTGTTCCACCAGCCGGGAGGATTGGCGCTGCCATAGCTTTGCGGCCAATCCGGCACCGCCATGCCCACCCCTTTTGTGGTGACCGTGGCGCCCCACCACACCAGGATCACGGTGGCGGCGATGACAAGGAAGCTGTATACCCGAAACGCGACGCTTGTTTCGGGAGCGTGGGGGGAAAGGGATCTCATGAGGGGCCTCTCTGAATCAAGGGGAAGGGGACAGACTCTTTGTCCAACGTATACGTTACCCCTTTAACCTGAGAGACGACTCAATGGCCGCAAACTTACTCCTGGGGCTCGGTGGCCTCTTCTTCAGAGGCGGGGGCGTTGGCTGCCAATTGAGTCGCAGATTGTTGCTCGTGCCAAGGATCAAATTCCTCCTGGGTGATGACTTCCATCTTGCCCACCATGGTGGCGTGACCGGCGCCGCAAAGCTGCGCGCAGACGATGTCCCAGTTGCCTTCCTTGGTGGGAACAAACCAGATGGGAATTTCCATGCCGGGAATGGCATCCTGCTGGATCCGCATGGGAACCAGGGCCAGGTTGTGGATGACGTCCTTGGAAGTGACGTGAATCACCACGTGGCGATCCTTGGGCATCCGCAGGATGGGAGAGATGAAGTCATCATGCGCATTCGGATCTTCTTTCACCAGACCGATACGGTTTCCGGCGTTGATGTAATCCGGGCGCACGAGACCGAATAGGCCGTCTTCTCCAGCGTAGTGGAAAGTCCAGGAGAACTGCTCACCGACGGCGCGGATCTTGACGACTTCCGGATCTTCCATATCAGGGAAGGAGTCCACCTGCTTGGACCAGAGGGGAAACGCGAAGCCCAGGAGCAGCACGATTTCCACGATGACGACCATGACTTCCAGGTGAGTGGTGAAGTGGGAGGTGACACCCTTGTAACTGGCCGTGGGATTGGAACGGCGATTGAAGCGGAACAGCACATAAACGAAGAAGATCGTCCAGCCGATACCGAGGATGTGCATGAACCAGTGCACCACTTCCAACATGTTGTCGATTTGACCACCATGTCTGGAGGCGGCCTCGGGCTGGCCGAGGAGTTCGTTGATGTTAATGAAACCGAGGAAGGCGTCCATGATACGTAGCTGAGGAAAGGAATTAGGAAGAATGCTCGTCGCTCATTTGGGCAAGGCGTTCCCCTTTGGCGAGGCGCCAGATGAGAGCCATAAAGCCACCGAGAACCACAACGAGGATCAGGATCATGAATCCAATGGCCATGTTTGCTCCCATGGTGGCTGCAGAATTGGGATCAAATTTGCAGGTGGGGCAGGCGAGAATGGGTTCGATGGCGTTCCAATTCATGGCGGCGAAAGTGGTTTAGATGATGATCCCCTTGGATTTCTTGATGAACCAGATGCCGTAAGGCACCAGAGCTGCGCCAATGAGGACACTGAGAACTCCTCCGGCACGGCCCCAGGCTCCCACCACTTCAAAGGGCACAAACAGCGCCCACGCTCCGAATCCCAAGGTACAGAGGACTGCCAGAACGATGAAGAAGACGTGGAAGTGTTTCAGGCTCATCAGTGATGCTGTGCGGTTTCCGGGTGTTCTCCCTCTTCCGGTTCCACGGGGAGGGATTTGCTGATGTAGTCCGCGCGAGGCTTGATGGGGTCTGCGTGAGCGAAGAGCGTCAGGCCCATCAGGCTGACGGAGAAGGCCAAGGTAAACAACAGCACTTTGTAGATCAAACCGCGCTCGTGATTGAGGTGCATGAAAATCAAGGCCACGAGGCTTGATTTGAACACCGCAACCGCAAGGCCAATCACGATATCGCCCGAAGACACACCAGGTGCACCGGTGTCAAAGATCGGGATCTTGTTCAGGGCAACCGTCAACAGGGTGCAGAGAAACAAGGCTCCGCCAATGATCCAGTAGAGCTTGATGTGACTCTTAATTTCGTCAGGAGAATTCGCCATGGTGATGGTGATATCGTGTGCTTAAAGGAGGTAGAAGATCGGGAACAGGAAGATCCAGACCAGGTCGACGAAGTGCCAGAACAAGCCGCCCACTTCCACGCGGTTGGCCAGGTGTTCCGGGTTCTTGCGATAGAGTTTCTTGCCAAAGAACAGGAAGTAACCCAGCACGAGGGCTCCACCAACAACGTGCAGACCGTGCAGACCGGTCAAAGTGTTGGTGTCCACCGGTGTGGCGCGTGGCGACGGGCAGCTTGCGTTTGCTTGATCGGCGAGCAGCCTGGAGGTGGCACAACGTACACCTTGGAGTGCGCTTGCACGGCCCGTGCGCA
>JBHIXE010000181.1:0-11084 GCA_041984905.1 Verrucomicrobiales bacterium
TAAGGTTTTATCTTTTTTTATATTAAATAATGAAGTACCTGTATCTCTTTCTATATCTGGTGTTAAATAAATTAATCCAGCCAGCTCTGGTTCCAGTAATTCTTCTTGTGGGTTTGGTTTGAGGCGAGACTGGCGAGGATCACTTGAGCTTTACTCAGGGAGCTGGCCACGGCGGATCTCACCCGCATTTGGTGCACCAGTTCATCGAGCTGCTGCGCGGCAGTGGCGAGGGATATCCCAACGCGGTGCAATCCGCCAATATCACCCTCACGGGAATTCTGGCCCACGAGTCCGCCATGCAGAATGGAGCCCTCATCCGCTTGCCGGAGTGGAGTCTCTCGGCCTGAGGCCAATCTCTTTTCAATCCAAACAACCCCTGACATCTACGATGAAAACCGTTCGTCGTGTAGTTCTGCTACTCAGTCTCGCCGCTGCGGCGGTGCTCGGGAATCCGCTTCAGGCGGATTCCAAACCGGCCTGGGAAACCCGGCAGTTGTTACCGGAATTCTACGCGGAAGGCGCGTCGATTGGTGACCTCAATGGAGATGGCAAGGTGGATATCGCCTATGGCCCGTTCTGGTTTGCCGGACCGGATTTCGCCGAGCCCCAACGTTTCTCGGAAGGGGAACCTTTCATTGCGGACAAGGGGTATTCCGACAACTTCTTCAGCTTCATCCATGATGTCACGGGAGATGGAAATGCGGATATCCTGATCTACGGCTTTCCCGGTAAGGAGGCGCGGCTCTACGTCAATCCTGGTAAGGAGAAGCTGGGAGGACTTTGGCCCATGCACCAGGTGGTGGATCAGATCTGCAATGAGTCGCCTTATTTCATCGATCTGATTCCCGGTGGTCAACCGGAGATCGTCTGTGCCAGGGACACCGCCTACGGCTACTACCAGGCCGGCGATGATGCGACCCAGCCCTGGACCTGGCATGCCATATCAGAGGTCAAGGAAGCGGCCAAGCCTTTCGGACACGGCTTGGGAGTGGGAGATGTGAATGGTGATGGACGGCTGGATGTCGTCGAGAAGATGCATTGGTATGAGCAGCCAGAGTCCGGCGACGGGCTTTGGACCAAGCATCGCTGGGCGCTGGTGCCCTATGGCGGGGGCGGTGCGCAGATCCTGGTGGATGACGTGGACGGCGATGGCGACGCGGACCTCATCAGTTCTCTGCAGGCTCATGCCTATGGCATGTCCTGGTTTGAGCAGTACGAGCCGGGCAAGTTTGAGCGGCATGACATTCTGGGCGAGACCTCCACCGACAACCCTTACGGCGTCTGTTTCTCCCAGATCCACGCTATGGATCTCGCGGACATGAACGGCGATGGGCGGATGGATATCGTCACCGGCAAACGCTTCATGGCGCATCAGGGCAAGGATCCGGGCGCCTTTCAGGAGCCGGTCGTCTACGTCTTCTATAATACGGAGAAAGACGGAGCGATCGACTTTGTGCCGGAGCTTGTTCACAACGACTCCGGTGTGGGCGTGGAAGTGAATGCGGTCGACCTGAATGGCGACGGCGCACTGGACATTGTCAGTGGGAACAAGAAGGGGCTCGCGATTCACCTGCAAACCAAGCGCAGCGCGGTCTCGACGCTGGATCCCTGGAAAGTTCCCGGCGGGCGTTCCCAGGACGACTATGGTTCCGGGCTGAATCCGCAAGAAGCTGTCGCCAAGATGACGGCTCCCGAGGGATTCACCGTGGAACTGGTCGCCGGAGAGCCGCAGGTCGTGCAACCGATCGCGATGTGCTTCGATGCGCGGGGCCGGATCTGGGTGGTCGAAGGCGGCACTTATCCGGAGCGCGCTCCGGAAGGGGAGGGCAAGGACCGTATCCTGATCTTCGAGGATGCAGATGGCGACGGTTCCCTGGAAACGCGCAAGGTATTTGCAGAACGCGTGAATCTCGCGAGTGGCATCGAGGTTGGCTTCGGAGGCGTTTATGTCGGGGCCGCGCCGTACTTGCTCTTCTATCCGGACAAGGACGGAGATGATGTGCCGGATGCCGAGCCGGAAGTGCTCTTGGACGGTTGGGGCTATCAGGACACCCACGAAACTCTCAATAGTTTCACCTGGGGGCCGGATGGTTGGCTCTACGGCACGCACGGTGTCTTCACCCATTCCAAGGTCGGCAAGCCGGGCGCACCGGAGGAAGAGCGAGTGCCGCTCAACGCGGGAGTCTGGCGGTTTCATCCCGTGACCCAGGAATTCGAGGTCTACGCGCATGGCACCAGCAATCCCTGGGGCGTGGACTTCAACGAGTATGGCGACTTCTTCGTGAGCGCCTGCGTCATTCCGCACTTCTATCACATGGCTCAAGGTGGTCGCTATCAGCGGCAGGGTGGACAACACTTCAACCCCTACACCTTTGACGACATCAAGACGATTGCGGATCATGCCCACTATGTAGGCAGTATTCGCGATCACGCCTACTGGGGGGATAACAAGATCACGCGTCCTCCCGCGCCATTGGATACCTCCGCTCTGGGTGGAGGTCATGCCCACGCCGGTCTCGCCTTCTATCTCGATGACAAGTTTCCTGAGAACTACCGCGGGCATGCCTATTTCCATAACCTGCACGGCCACCGTTTGATCCGGGAAGTGCTGGAGAAGGAAGGGTCGGGCTACATTGCCCGGCATCGGCCAGACCTCGTCCTGGCCAACAACCATGACTACATTGGGGTCGGCGTGATGTTAGGGCCGGACGGCGCTCTCTATTTCTCCGACTGGGTGGATCCTCAGACTTGTCACCATCGGGATGTCGAGGCCTGGGACCGTTCCAATGGACGGATCTACCGCACCTTCTATGGAGAAGGCACCTCTCCCGCGATGAACCTTCCCGGCCTGGATAACCAGCAACTGGTGGCGACTCTAGGTTCCGCCAATGCTGTTCGCGCCCGGCAAGCCCAGCGCCTTTTGCAGGAACGCTCGGTTCAGGACGGGTTTGATGCCAAAGCGCTGAGCAAGGCTCTCGCCGCCTTTGAAGGGAAGCATGCAGACAACGTGCCCCTGCGCTTGCGGGCGTTTTGGGCCGCCCATACCTGCGGTCTACTCAGTACGGACGATCTCGAGCAGCGCCTGGCGGATTCCAGCGAGTATATCCGCGGCTGGGCCCTTCAGTTCCTGGGCGAGTCCGAGGAACCGCTTCCGGCAAAGACGCTCAGCACTGTAGAGGCTCTCGCGATGGGCGAACCATCTCAAATCACTCGCCGTTACCTGGCTTCGCTGATGCAGCGCCTTCCCTTTGAGCAACGCTGGAAGATCGCCGAAGGACTGATCGCGCGTCACAAGGATGCCTTTGATCGGAACCTGCAACTACTGACCTGGTACGGCATCGAGCCTTTGGTGGACGAAGACACCGAGCGCGCCTTTGCGCTGATCAACAAGACCCAGTGGCCGCAGCTGCGCGAGTTCATCATGCGTCGCGGCGCCGTGACTCAGGAAGGGCGGTCCGCCATCATGCAATCGCTGGCCAAGGCGCCCAATGCCGAAGCTTATGCCAAGCTGGCCTCTCAACTCCTGGAAACGCTGCAGAACTTGCCTTCTGTGACCCAGCCGGAAGGGTGGGATGCGGCCAAGGCGCGTGGCGAAGCGCTGGCTAGCAAAGATCCGGCGATCGCGGAGCGGGTGGGCCGGTTAGGAGTGCGCTTTGGGGATCCTGCGTATTTTGAGAAATACCGGGAGATCGCGCGTGATAACAAGCTGCAGTCCAAGATCCGGATCGAAGCTTTGGAGTTGCTGGTATCGGGTCGAGACAAGGAAGCGGCAGTCATTGCGAGAGAGGAGTTGGATCGTCACGCCTTCCGGCAAGTCGCGCTGGAAGCTCTGCGATTGGATACCTCTCCGCAAACCGCAGAGGCTCTTGTGGCACACCTGGATCAGTTCAATCTCCAGCAGCGGAACCAGGCCATCAACTTGCTGGCGGCTCGCCCGAAAATGGCTCTGGTCCTGTTGAAAGCGGTGGACGAAGACCGGTTGCCGTCATCGACCATTTCACCGGTGTTGCTGGATCAGTTCGAGCGATTCGAGAATGAGGAGATCAACGCGATCATTGAGAAGAACTGGACTCGTGGTACGTCTGGGGTAGATCTCGAGAAGCTCGCCGCGGCTATTGACAGCTGGAAAGCCAAGCTGAATCCCAAGGTGCTCGCCAAGGCGGATGCCAGCGAGGGGCGGCGCATTTACATGACCAGTTGTGGCACCTGCCACACCTTGTTTGGCGAAGGCATCGCCTTGGGGCCGGACCTGACGGGATCCAATCGTGGGGACCTCGGCTATGTACTGGAGAATGTGCTCTCGCCCAGCGCCGTGGTGGGGAAGGATTACCTGCTCAACATCTTCACCATGAAGGATGGCTCTGTCATTAGCGGCATGATCAAGGAGCATACGGATGAATACTTCAAGGTCTCCATGCCGGGAGGTTCGGTGGTCGACGTACGAACTGCAGATGTGGCGGACCGGCAGGAAATGGCTCAATCCCTGATGCCGCCGGGCTTGTTCGATACCATGCCGGTGGATCAGGTGGCGCATCTCGTGAAGTATCTTGCCAGCCCCATCAAGGTCCCCATGCCGGGCGCCGCGAAACCTTCGGTTAACGTGGCCAGCTCAGTGCTAGCGCCGGCCAAAGGCGTGACTCGGGTGGAAGGGGAAGCTCTTGCCGAGCACCAGGAAGTCACCGGCGGCAATGCGCGGGAGCAGGTCATGACGAACTTTGGCCCCAGCTGGTCAGGCAACAAGCACCTCTGGTGGACCGGCGCCAAGCCAGGCGACACCCTGACCTTGGTTCTGCCAGAAGTGCCGCCTGGCACCCATGACCTCACGCTCTATCCCACTGCCGCGAAGGACTACGGACAGGTCAAGGTGCTCATCAATGGTCAGATCCGTGAGACGGACCTCTACAATCCTGAGGTGGTGCCAGCGGACCCGCTTCAGTTTGAGAAGGTGAACGTCAGTCCCGGCGAACCCCTCAAGATCGCGATCCAGATCCTGGGCGCGAATCCTGAGGCGAAACCCAGCTACATGGTGGGAATCGACCGCGTGGAGATTTCTCCGGCCAAGTAGCACAACCATCCGAAACCCACCATGAAACCTCGGTTGCCATCCGTGGTCAGAGTTCTTCTGATCACGCTATCCCTGCTGGTCCCTGTTCTTTCTCCAGGGGTGCAGCCCAATATCCTCATCATCTTTGCCGATGATCTCGGCTACGGCGATATCAGTTGTCAGGGCGCCACTCACGTCCAGACGCCGAATATCGATAAGCTGGCCTCGGAAGGGCGGCGGTTCACGGACGCTCACTCCGCTTCCGCGGTCTGCACACCCTCACGCTATGCGCTCGTCACGGGACGCTACCCGGCGCGGAAGGGGAATCTCTACGGTCCTGTCTTTCTCAAGGTGCCGCTCGTCGTGGATCCAGAGCGCACCTCCATCGCGGATGTGGCGAAAGACGGCGGTTACACTACGGCATGTATCGGGAAATGGCACCTCGGGTTTGGTGACAAGACGCCGACGGACTGGAACGCGCCGCTCAAGCCCGGCCCGCTGGAATTGGGGTTCGACTACTACTTCGGGATGCCGGTCGTGAACAGCCACCCGCCTTTCGTCTACGTGGAGAATCATAGCGTGGTGGGCTACGATCCAGAGGACCCTTTCGTCTATGGTCAGGTCGCCAGGACCCGGGAGTTTCAGGAGAAGATGGGCGTCAACCAGATCGGTGGGGCAGACGCGGCGCACGCTCTCTATGACGACAAAGAGGTCGGCACCAAGCTCACGGAAAAGGCCACGGCTTGGATCCGCACCCAGGCTGAGACGGAGAATCCCTTTTTCCTCTACTTCGCCACTACAAACATCCATCATCCCTTCACGCCGGCCAAGCAATTCCAGGGAACCAGCAAGGCAGGGCGATACGGCGACTTCATTCATGAACTGGACTGGATCGTCGGCGAAACCCTGAAAGCGCTGGAGGAATCCGGTCAAGCGGACAACACACTGGTCATCTTCACCAGTGACAACGGTGGAATGCTGAACCAGGGAGGACAGGAGGCCTGGAAGCTGGGCCATCGCCAGAACGGCGAATTGTTAGGCTTCAAGTTTGATGCCTGGGAAGGGGGACATCGTGTGCCCTTCATTGCCAGATGGCCCGGGCATATCGAACCGGGCAGCGTGTCCGAGTCGCTCGTCAGCAATGTCGACTTCCTCGCGACAGTCGCGGCCCTGGCGGACCGGCCGTTGAAGCCAGACGAAGGACCGGACAGCTACAACTTGCTCCCAGCCCTGACTGGTGCGCCGGATACCCAGGTGCGGGAAGAGCTGCTCATCTCTCCCTCTCGCAAGACCCACCTTTCACTTCGCTCCGGAGACTGGATGCTGATCCCCGCTCAGGGGGGAGGCGGTTTCGGTGGCAAGAAGATCGGCGAGCATTTGTTGGGAGGTCCCGCGGCGCATCTGCTCACCAACCAGGTCAACAGCGACATCGAGAATGGGAAGGTCAAGGAAGACGCGCCCAAGCGACAACTCTACAACCTGAAGGCGGACTTCCACCAGAAGACCAACGTCATCCGGGAACACCCGGAGAAAGCGGACCAGATGCAGAAACGCATCCAAGATATCCTTGAGGGAACTGGCACTGCGCCTCACACTCTCCGGTAAACACTTTCTCATAATGAATCCCCGCCAACTCCTCCTCTCGCTCACTCTCGCCATTGCTTTGTTCGGTCAGAGCCAGGCTGCCGACCAGCCCAACATCATCTTCATGATGGCGGACGACCTGGGCTGGGGAGATGTCGGTTTCCACGGCAGCAGGATTGCCACACCGAATCTCGACAAGCTCGCAGAGCGCAGCACCCAACTGGACCAGTTCTACGTGCAGCCAGTCTGCTCGCCGACTCGCGGAGCGCTCATGACGGGGCGGTATCCCATTCGGCTGGGGTTGCAGTGTGGCGTCGTACGGCCTTGGGCGGAGCATGGGCTGCCGCTTGATGAGCGGACCTTGGCGCAGGCTCTCAAGGAGGCGGGGTATGAGACGGGAATCGTCGGCAAGTGGCATCTCGGCCATCTTTCCAAGGACTACCTGCCGACGAGCCGCGGGTTCGATCATCAATACGGACACTACAATGGTGCCCTGGACTACTTCACTCACGACCGGGACGGTGGTCACGACTGGCATCGCGATGACAAGCCGAATTACGATGAGGGTTACGCTACGGATCTACTAGGGCAGGAGGCCGTACGGTTGATTGAGGAGCGGGATCCGGAGAAACCGCTCTTCCTCTACGTGCCCTTTAACGCGGTGCACACTCCTATCCAGGCGCCGCAGGATCTCATCGACACGGTGGAAGGATTCAAGAATACGGATCGCCGGGAATACGCCGCCATGACCATGAGCATGGACGCCGCCATCGGGAAGATTGTCGCAGCGGCGGATCAGCATCTGCCCAGGGAGAACACACTCATTATCTTCACCTCAGACAATGGAGGTGTGCTGAAATACGGCTCCAATGGAGATCTCCGCTCTTCCAAGACCAAGCTCTACGAAGGTGGCGTACGAGTGCCGACCTTGATCGCCTGGGAAGGCAAGGTCAAAGCCGGGGGAATGGTTGAAGAACCCATGCACATTGTGGACATGTATCCCACGCTGATCAACCTCGGTAGCGGAAGCCTGGAACAGGAGAAGCCGCTCGATGGCAAAGACGTCTGGGCCACCATCACCCAAGGCGCCGCCACGCCTCACGAGACCATTCTCCTGAACGTGACGCCCTTTTCTGGCGCCTTGCGCATGGGAGACTGGAAGATCGTCCACAATGGGCATATTCAGGCCAATGCCACGGAAGGGGACGGCCAGGAAGTCTGGGAACTTTTCAACCTGAAAGAGGATCCCTACGAGAAGAAGGACCTGGCCTCCGCCAATCCGGAGAAGTCTGACGAGTTGCGCAAGCGGCTCCAGGAATTCGAGGAAGCCGCCGTGCAACCCAACATCCCCCCCAACAAAGCGCCGGAAGGATTCGAGGTGCCGGAGATTTGGGGATATTTCGAGTAGGATATAGGAGCACTCTGATTGCCTGGAAGCGGATTGCGACGGTGTAGTGTGGTGTTGGGGAAAGTAGTAGGCACACTCCGTGTGCCGTCTGCGTCAGCCCAGTTGCCGGAGCGCGAGCGTCCCCGCTCGCATGGCGGAGACTCAAGAGCGTCGGTCCGGGTTGGAGTTCACGCTTCAGCGTGCGCGAAGACTCCCGCACAGTCGACCTGAGATGGAGGGAAACGCTCTGTCGTTTCCGCTGAAAAAGCATCGACTGTTCCTCAACAGCCAAACCCGGGAACACCTTGGCGAAACCTCGTTTCGGATAGGCTCCGAACACGCTGAAGCGTGAACTCCAACCGGGTCCGATGCCCATCCGGGAGCAGTCTCTCGCCGAACATGCGCATCGAATCCGGCGGAAACGACGGAGCGGTTCCCTCCATTTTCGGTCGTCCGTTGGGGAACGACGAACAACCTGCCTCACCAAATCCTCACAACTTCAGCTCACGTACGAGATCGCCATCCTCCAGAACCTCTCCGGTAGGCGCGAAGCCCAACTTATCGTAGAGTTTAGACGCCACCGTGTTGCTGGGTTTGTGCATCGTCAGGATGCGTTTCGCTCCGAGTTCCTTGATCTCTTCAATCGTCAGCTTCATGGCCTCAAAGCCAATGCCTTGCCCTTGGTAACGCTGGTCGATCATCAGTCGGAAGATCCAGTAGAGCTCCAGGTCTTCCGGATCGTCCTCGTGACAAAAGGCCAGCATTCCCACAGGCAGGTCCTCCCGATAAATGGCCCGCAGGTGATAGTGGGGCTCAAACTTCGACTGGGCAATCGTCTTCAGATTGCTCGCGACAAAGCCTCGCTGATCTTCACCGAGCGAGAGTTCGGAACAGGCGACCCAATTGGATCGATCTACAGGTCTGAGCGTGATCATCTCCTTTCGAGGATTGCAGGTGTAGCATTTCTCTCTCAGGCAAGCGAGGAGCTTCTGATCGGCGGAAACGAGTGAGTGTTTCCCTCCATGTCTGGTCTTCCGCAGACGGCACAGGGGACTGTGCCTACTACTTTAGTCCTCGTCATGATCGATCTGAAAGTGCAAGTCGCCGCGGAGCCAGCCTTCGTCGGTGCGGTGCAATTGGCGGTTGCCGTAGCGATCCTCGACAATGCAGAAGTCGATCTCGCCGCGCACCATCTCGATGGCGATGTGGATCAGCTCCATGGTCTCGGACTTGTTGAAGGGACCGGCGAGGTAATGCCAACCTTCCGGCGGCTTGGGACGGGTTTTGCCGGCCAGGAAGGTCTTCCACTCCTGCAGGGGGTAGGGGAAGAAGCTCAGGGATTTGCTCCAGGGAGTCAGTTCTTTGATCATGGTTGAGACGTTGTTTGTGTGTTGGTTAGGACAGGCTTGAGGATCAGGTAGTAGTGCGCGGGACGAGAGACCGGACTTCGGGCCAGCTGGCCACGACACCAGGGAGCTCGTCCACCGTTGTAGGCTTAGTAAGGGCGTTAGGCGCGAGTGATCGGGATGTGCAGCGGCAGCAGTTCGCGCTCGTCGGTCGCCAGCTCTCGCAGGAGCGTTTCCTCCCACTCGCCAGTGGGATCCAGGCAACCGCGGGTCACGCCGAGTTTGTTGGTGCAGAGTTCGATCGCGATATCGATCGCCTCACTGATGTCCCGGGCTTTGAACTCGCCATCGATGAAGATGACTTCCGGGTAGATTTCGATCACGACCGGCAAATGCTGGTCGCCGGCCGCTTCTTCATAGGGCTGGAAGACGATTTCGCTTCCGCAATCTTCCACGCCCACGCCGAATTGGGTGCCGTCGAAGTAGGTTTGAGTGGTAGTCAGGTCGTTAATCATGAGATGTGTCAGGTCGTGAGTTATGGTTTGAGGTGTGGGTAGCGGGCATGGGGGCAGGCGATGGTGGTGCCTTGGGCCCGGGCGGGGGCTCGCAGGACGCGGCATCGAGCAGTCGTTGGATGGCCTGGCGGCCGATTTCAGCGTCGGTCAGGCCGTGGTGAGCGCCGAATTGGCGGAGCGCGAGGTAGGTCGCGCGGTCGAGCCGCACGCTGAGTGGAGGCGGCGAAGAGGAGGCAGTCCTCGGCGTGGAGCGAGACATGGAAGCAGTGACGGAAACAGAGAGAAGGCGAGAGTTCGCGATGCGTGGCAGCTATTGTCTGACATCTTGAGAGAAATGTGGCAGCGTTTGTCTGACAATTCCAATTTAGTTGACCAGGTTTCCAATCGGTCGTATGTCAGCTTTTGTCAGACGCTTAGGCGGACATTCGCACCCCCTCTTTCGATCCCCCATCACCCTCATGCCCAAGGACAAGAAGGACCATCGCATTACCATCCGGCTCAATGACGAGCAATATGCCGCTCTGGAGCAGATCGCAGAGGATCGCTCCATCGCCGCAAGTTCCCTGGCGCGAGAAGCGATCCAGAAAATGTTGCGGGATGCTGGGCTGCTTGCTAAGAAGAAGCGAGGGAACGAGGTCGAAGGAGATGGCTGATATATGTTCATGTGAACAGTTTCGGTTCTTTCGACAGGAGGTTCAAGATTCTGCATGTAGTACGCTGTAGTACAAATTTCTAACCTGCCCGAAACACTACACTGCCAATCCGCACCATGCCGCAACGCGCCAATTCCATCCGGATGAGCGATGAGCTCACCGCCGCCGCCAAGCAACGTTCCCAACGGCTCGGTTACAAGACGCTGGCCGATTACGTGCGCAGCCTCATCCGTTATGATGTGCTCGTGGGAGGGGATGAACATTCGGTCACGGAGCCCATCGCGCGGCGCCCGCTCGATGAGCAGGACCGGATTGACGAGGAGATCCTGCGGCTCGTCGAATCCCGGCTCGAGACCGAGCGCGGCGTGCTCTTCGAGCACCTCATCGAGCAAGCCATGGCCGCCAAGGGCGATTCCGTCGAGCAGCGGGAGTTGAAGAAGGCGGTAGTGGATTTGCTCGTGAAGAAGAGCGGGGAGGTTTAGGGAGACAGTGAGACAGTGAGACAGTGAGACAGTGAGACAGTGACTCTCAGACTCTCAGACTCTCAGACTCTCA
>JBHIXE010000182.1:0-337 GCA_041984905.1 Verrucomicrobiales bacterium
ACCAATATAGTTTTCCCGTTCTCAATTTCAAATTCGCCTGTGTCCCGAATGCTGCGATATTTCTGAATTCTAGCCTTAGTCAGTCTCATATTTACCGTGGGGGGGGGGGGCTATATTGTAAGCGAACACCAAAGAAATCGTATTGGTGTAAATAAAGGGTAATCAACTTCGCTGGACCTAACTCTCTGTCAAACTGGAAGTAGCGGTCCCATGCTTTTTATTGGGATGTCGTTGTATGTCGAGGTTTACTGCAACTCACTAAACCTGCGTTGAGCCTTGGTTAAGGTCGAGCCCGCCTGCCCCCCAGTCTCATCTCACTCATCACCCTAGGGGTTGA
>JBHIXE010000182.1:347-11043 GCA_041984905.1 Verrucomicrobiales bacterium
CTTCATTATCTCGACTGGGGCAATCCGTCGGCGCCACCGCTGATCCTGGTCCATGGCGGTTTCGACCATGCACGCAGCTGGGACTGGACGGCCCGCACGCTCGCCCGCGATTATCATGTCATCTGCCCCGACCTGCGCGGCCATGGCGACATATTCGGCCGGCGACGGCGGTTAGGTGCCGCCGGAATAGGGCACGCCCAGCCCGCCGCCCAGATCCAGCCGGGTCACGGCATGACCCTGCGCCCGCAGTTTGCGCGTCATGTCCGCCAAGACCTCGAAGGCGGCCTTCAGCGGCTCGGCCACGCGGTCGAGATAACGATAGGCGGTGGCACGGCTTTTCTGGAACTTCTCGCAAATCACATCGACGGCTTCCCCTCGGGTGCCTCGGAAGCCCTCCATCACCTCGGCGAGCCGTTCTTCCAAGGTGCCCTCGAAGGTGCCCCCCCAGGGACGCCTCAAAGTCGAACCCATTCACGGGGGCGAAGAGGCCATTGCGGCGATGCCAGGCGGTTCTTGGGAGCATGGGGCCGTCGTTGCATTGGCCATTGGTGAGGACCACGCGGTCGTCCTCGGGATCGGCGGTGGCGGCTTCCATGACCCTGGCACTGCGAACGGAGGATTGGGTTGGAGTTCACGCTTCAGCGTGCGCGGAGAATTTCGCCGAAGCCTATGCCGCTGGTGCTGTGTGGCGGATAGGCTCCGTGCACGCTGAAGCGTGAACTCCAACCGGGAGTCTGCGCACACGGGCTCTGCTGCGAGCGGGGACGCTCGCGCTCCGACAACTGCGCTCGCGTCGCAGGCCAAGCGTTCATCTTTTCGGCACCGAGTTCCGCGAAACGCAGGATCTCGACTTCTGCCGCACGGAGCAGGTCCCGCCACGGTTCGCCGTTCACTGACCGCTCCCCCACAATCGTCCCATCCGTCCCAAACCCCTGGGCGAATGGGTGGGATGGGACGCGAATGGAGAGTTGGGCGCTAGCCACGGATTGCGATCGCTAGTCCTTGGTCTCCCAGACGTCGCCCAATTCCAGGAGGGAGGTGACGCCGCCAGCCTGGCTCTGCAACCAACGCAGGGCTTCGGAGCGCCCTTTCAAGTGCGCATCCCAGAAGGCAAGCGAGACGGATTTCACGGTGGCTTGCACCCGGGCTTCGTCCGCATCCAGGCGGCGCTTGTGGCCGGAGAAGACGACGTGGTCGGCATCCTTGAAGATGAGGAGGTATTGCCGGGAATCATTCATGAAATCAAAGGGCAGCCGCCGATCCTGGGGCGGGAACCAGTCGAAGGGCGAACTGTCCGCCGTGCCCGTGAAATGCATCATGGGCAGATCGACTGGCGCGAAGCTGCGCTTGGGATCCTGACCGTTCACCGGCGGCGATGGACTCATAACCAGGCCCGCACTGATGCGCTTTTCGCGGAAGGATTGCGTCTCCCCTTCCGGGCCCCGGAACTGCTGACCCACCGTGGCCTGCGTGGTGATGGCGCCGAACGAATGTCCGGACATGCCTACCTTACGCAGATCCATGGTCCCCTGCAGCGCGCCATCCTGACGGTTCAATTTGGTCAGTTCATCCAGGACAAAGGAGACGTCCTCGACCCGATTCATGAAGTTCTGGATGGAGACGTTTCCCTCGATCGCCTTGCGCAATTCCAGGAGAGAGTTCTGGGCTTTCCACAGGGCGGAATCGCTGCCGGGGTGTTGCAGATGGACCGCCATGTAGCCGTGCTCTGCCAGGAACTCGCCGAGGTAGTCGAGCCCATTGCGAGAGCCGCCCAGACCGTGCGACCACAGAATCACGGGCGAGGGTTCGGGGCCTGGCTCCGGGACAAAGAGCTTCACGGGGACGGTGCGATCACGGTCCACATCCAAGAACTCCTTGTAGATCACCTCGACTTCGCCCTGAGGAGCGACGGGCCGGTAGTCGGCGGCCGATAAGGAGAAAAGGGAAAGGAGCAGCCACGCTCCGGGCACCAGGCATCGGGGAGACAAGAATCGCATTGGGGGGAAGGCTTGTGTTCTCTTGCTTAGACAGTCTGAAGCCGCCAATGGTTACCGGCATCGGCTCACTTTCCCCCGGATCGCAAGTAGTGCGGAGGATTGTGCGGAGGCGATAGAGCGCTTGACGGATGCCCTGGCGCCCCGTGACATAAGCTCTGACATGGAAATGAGTCACGAGGCGATGCAGGGCGACCACTACGATTTCGAGTTCCGATGTGTCTGTGGTGAGGGCATGGAGTATTACTCCTGGTTTGCCGGCACCCCGGTGATGTGTCCGCGATGCCGCCTGCCGGTTCTCGTGCCCAAGGAAAGAGGCGAGCAGGCCACCGATCTGAAGATCGACATCCGCACGGAGCGCCTGCACATCCAGCCCGCCAAACCGAGCGAGTGGAGATCGATCCTGCCGATCACCTCAGATCCGCAGAATTATCGTTACGAGATTTCCTTTCCGGAGACCGAGAAATCTCTGCGCCGACGATTGCGCCAGACTCGATTCCCGCGCGGGTTTGCGAAGGTCTACTCTCTCTCCCTCCTGGTGAGGCGATTGGAGGATTCCGAGCCCCTCGGCATGATCTACTTTCACATGGAGCCCAACTACCCGGCGGGCACGCTGGGGTTCAAGATCCATCACCCCTTCCACTCCCAAGGGTATGGATCCGAGGCGGTCATGGCATTTACCAGGTTCTGCGTCTACACCATGAACCTGCACCGCATCCAGGCCATGTGTGACGTGGAGAATGCGGCCTGTATCGCGGTCCTGAAGAAGGCGGGGTTCCTCGAAGAAGGACGATTCGAGGATTACATCCACCACATCGAGAGAGGCTGGATCGACTGCCACATGTTTGCCCGGGTGAGCAATGACTAGTCCTCCAATTGCCGGGCCAGCCAGGCTCGCACGGCGCGGCGCTCCGCACTGTCTTTGCACATCCAGAGATCGGTATGCGTGTGGATGACCTTGCCTTCCGGGATGTCGAAGATCTCGCCAACCCGCACGTCTTGAAAGGTGAACTCCGCGAGATGCAGGTGGTCCTTGAGAAAGTTGTCCCGAACCCGGGAGGCCGTTCCCGTCAATAGGACGGGCCGCCCCTTCAAGCGCGCCAGCCGGCGCAGTGCGGATTCACGATCACTCTCGGGATAGGGCCAGGTCTTCTCCCCATCAAAGTGGTCGTGCCCGATGAACCCCTTCCAGAGCGCCGCAATTTCATCGTCCGCCAATCCGATGTAGCTGATCCCGATCGATCCCCGCGAGAAGCCGCAAATGAAGAGGTGGTCTGGATCTCCCCCGAACTGCTCGCAAATACGGGGCAGATTGACTTTGCAATACTCCACGGTGGCATCCCGGTTGCCCCACCATTTGATGGCGTTCTCCTGCCCATCTTCACTGACGTAGGGCATCGAAACCCAGATGAAGCCCTTTCCTCCAGTCAATCCATAGCCAAGATTGGCGTCCTCAGCTCTTCCTGTGGAACCACAGGCTGGAAAGTAGTTTCCCGTGTATTCCACCATGACGGGATAAAGGCCACCTAGTTCCCAATCCGTGGGCAGGTAGAGCGCGTGATGCACCTGGGTGCCCTCATACTCTGGCGCCACTTGCCGCACCCGCAGGCCAGCAGCGGGAGATTCCCCGGTCATCTCTGGAGTGAGCAGGAGAGCGCTGGAATCCTGGGCCATAAGGCCGGAAAACAGGATGAACGAGAAAAAAAACGAGGTCCAAATTGTTACGGACCCACCCCTGTAGTAGTACTTTATCGGGGTGAAGTCACATCCCTTGAACCTTTCGGGCAATCTTCGGGAAAAGTTTCTCATCAAACCGTTGTGAGTTCTTAAGAAGCACGATATATTTATTATTTTCATAATTTTCATATTGTTGCCTTCTCACACGAATGAGCCACTTCTTCCTTACTCAGGCCTCTTCCATTCTCCGCTCGGTTCATTCCCGCCGGTCCTTTGAAGAAATCGCCGATCAGATTCTCAAGTGCGCTGTTCAGAATTCGGGCAGCGATCATGGTTCCTTCATTCGCGTCGACTGGGAGACCGAGACTTTGCAGATTGTGGCTTCCCACGGCCGGACCTGGACTCGGGACAAAATCCACAATCGCGTGAAGGTCGGCCGGGGCATCACAGGTATCGTGGCGGAAAGTGGCCAGATCTACAACTGTGCGGACGTCAATAGTGATCCGAACTACATCTCCTTCCACCCGACAGTCATCAGCGAACTCGGCGTTCCGATCAAAGTGGATGGGCGTGTCTGGGGAGTCTTGAACCTGGATTCCGATCAATACGCTCATTACAAGGAGGAGACCGTCCTCAAAATGGAGCTGCTCACGGAGATGGTGGCCTCAGCGCTGGAATACCGCATTCAGAGTGAGCGCGAGCGCAATCTGAGCCTGTCTCTGGCGGAATCGGAAAAACTTTCGACGATGGGCCATCTGGTGGCGGGAATTGCCCACGAAGTGAACAACCCTCTGGCGGCCATCCTGGGAGCCGCGGAATTGTTCCATGAATCCACCGGTAACGCCGAGTTTGATGAGGCCATTTCGATCATCCGGAAGCAGGCGATTCGGGCCGGCAGCCTGGTAAAACAGCTGCTGTCCTTTGCCCGGACCGGAAGCCACGAAGACCGGAGCCAGCAGAACATCTGTGAAGTGGTCCGGGAAGCGATCGATCTCGTGCGCCCACAGATGGTGTTTTCCGGGGTCGACCTGAAGACGGATATTTCCACGGGTCATATTCCCAGCGAGGTCAACCGGGTTCAGATCCAGCAGATCGTGGTCAACCTGATCACCAACGCTCAACAGGCCATTGCCGAAACCGGGACCAAGGATGGACGGGTTCAGGTCCGTACTCAGCGTGTGGGAGACTCCGTGGTGATTCAAGTGATCGACAATGGGCCCGGGATGAGCAAAGAAACGCTCTCGCAGATTTTCCAACCCTTTTTCACCACGAAGGAGACTGGAAAAGGAACCGGACTGGGCCTCTCCATCTGCAAAGAAATCGCCGATGCTCACCATGGCGAGCTCATCTGTAACAGCGAACCCGGGAAAGGCTGCGAGTTCTCCCTTACGTTGCCAGTTTGCGAGTCGCCAGCGTTGTCTCCCGAACTCGCGGCGGAAGAAACCGAAGCGCCTCGAACGACTTTCGCTCGCAAACCCAACATCCTGATCATCGATGATGAAGCGCCCATCCGCTGGATGCTGAAGCGGCTGTTCACTCCGGTCGCCGATCGGCTGGTGGTCACAGGCTCCGCGGAACACGGGCTGGAAGTCGCCCAGCAAGACTCGTTTGATCTGATCATCAGTGACTTGCACTTGCCCGGCATGGACGGAATCGAGATGCGGAATCGCCTTGGGGAAAACACCAACACCCGGTTTGTGCTCATCACGGGAGATGCCAGCTCGGCCCGCATTGCGGACTTTTCCCAGCTGGACGGGGTTCAGGTGATCCAGAAGCCTTTCGAGTTGGACAAGCTGCTCACAATCTCGCTCCGAGAACTCTCCCAGCTAAAGGAAATTGCTCTTACGAACTGATCCCGCTAACGTCTCTCCCTCGATGATGCGGGAGATTCACGTTGCGGAAGTCAGTTGGGAAGAGGCGAGACCGTCACTCCATGCCGTTCGCATTACTGTTTTCGTAGAGGAACAAGGGTTCGCTCCAGAGATCGAGCTGGATGGGAGGGATCCGGACTGCGTGCATGTCCTGGCTCGTCACGGGGATCAGGCAATCGGAACGGCCCGCATGCTGCCGGACGGACATATTGGGCGAGTCTCGGTTCTCCCCGCCTATCGAAGGCAGGGCGTGGGCACCAGGCTCATCCTCGCCTTGCTGGAGATCGCGCGAGTGCGTGAGCTATCCCACGTGGATCTGGACTCCCAACTCCACGCAATCCCCTTCTACGAGAACCTGGGGTTCCGTTGCCAGGGAGAGGTTTTTCAGGAAGCGGGCAAGCCCCACCAGAATCTGGTCTGCCTCATCAGCAGGCCCTAGAGCATTTTAAGTGGAGATATGCCCAATGCTATCGAAGGCGCGGTGCGGATGATATGCCTGAAGAAAGGACTTCCTGGCTTTCACAGTTTGCGAAGCCTCTTTTGGGGACACACCTTCATCTAAAATGCCCTAGGAGTAGGCCTACTGGTCTGCTTCAGCTTTGGGCGCAGCTTCTTCCTTGGCGCTCTCAGCGTCAGGCGCGGCCTCAGGTTTCGCCTCTGGAGCAGAGGCTCCTTCAGGATCAGCAGGAGGAGCCCCCAGGGGGCCCAGTTGATCAGAGGGCAATTCTATTGCTGGAGGCAAATTCAAACCTGGAATACCCGAGGTGCCGCCAGGAGCACCGGCTCCAGGTGCGGCCGAGTCATCCTCACTCTTCAGCAGTTCGGCACGGGGCTTATCCACGCTGTCCACCACAAAGCTACGAACCTTGTAGATGTGGCCTTCCAACTTCTTCTCAGCTGCCAGCTTCTCCTGCAACTCTTTGAGCTCCGCCTCAAACGCGGCGTCCTTGGGAAGGCGCTCGATCGTCTTGATCTTGCGCACCTTGATAAACTCTCCATCGAGCCAATCTGAAGGATCGGTCTTGGCATCATCAAAGGCGTCGCCGACCAGGTAGACATCTTCCGAGCCTGGCTGACGCACATACCGTCCCACAGTGGAGTCAAAGGAGCCAAACTGACTGGCTTGGGCTTTCTGGTACTCCTTACCTACCCACAACTTGCCGGCACTCTCATCACCTTCCTTGGTGAACGCCAGCACCATGGGTTTGTTGTCCGTCTCTTCATCTTCAGGATCCGCCACACCAACCCGGTCATAGAGGTTGCCCACTGGGACGTGATCGACTGGCTCCAGTTGATAGATCTTCTGAAGGAAGTCCTTCACCTGACTGAAATCGGCCGGGTAGTTCTTCCGTTCCCGTACGGTCCAGATCCCGTCTTTCCGTTCCAGGTGCAGCGACTCGTCACCATCCTGGATGGAGAAAGCGCTGACTTCATTGACGGGGAAGTCGGGCAACACGCGGTTGGCATCCAGCACGGAGGAGTCCTTTACATCCACGCTCCCCTGGCGGGCTGAAGTGGCAATCAGCGCCACGACGAGGGCGCCAACCAGGACGGCGACTAGTACGACGAGGTGTTTTTGCTTCATCAGTTAGGGATCAGGCTTGGGGTCAAATATTAAAAAGAGGTTCAAGGTTACTTGGCGGCGACACGGCCCTGGCGATAGCCATAGAGGATCAGACCGACCGCAATCACGATCAGAGGCACGGGAACGATATTCCAGAATTTCACACCGTTGATATAGCGATCCACGCGGGCCTTCAGCTGCTTCTGCAACTCGCGGATCTCCCGGCTGGTCTCCACTTCCTGACGGCGGAGCGCATCAATATCAAAGGCGCCGGTATCAATGATGATTTCCTGCTGCCCACTCTCCGCCTGGGCTGAGAGCGCTTTCTCAATCTCTTCCTGCAATTCCTGCTGCTTCTTCTGCAGGGCCAGGAGATGCTCTCGCATCTGGCTTTGGGCTTCCGCCCGCATGTCGTTGAGCTTGGTAAACTCACGGCGTGTGGAGGCACGGCTGCGCAGGCTGATCAGGTCATCATTCCCAGCCAGGAATTCCGTGGTGCTCAGGAACAGACTCAGGTTCTGGTTCCGCGGTTGGGCAAAGCGCTGATTGCCAAGACGGAAGATCTCCAGGGCAAACTCCCGGAAGATGAAGTCGGCGTCCCCAATCACGAGGACAGAGCCCGCTTCCTTGGCTTCCTTGAGAGAACCGCTACCTTTCTTGTCCTTGGCTTTGTCCTTTTCCTTCGATTCTGTGTTTTCTGCTTCAGCTGCGTCAGACTGAGCTCCGTCATCGTCTGCCTTGGCCCCTTCAGCTTCGGCAGCCTCCGCCTTATCTTCCTCCGCGGTATCCGTATCAGCCTCTGCGCTTTCGTCGGCAGCTTCATCTGCTGCGGCGGCATCTTCGCCTGCCGGGTTTCCATCCGGGAACGCGGACTTGAACTTACCGGTCAGCTGGAAGGCATAGAGACGGGGTTTGCCGGAGGAAACGAATTCATCCTGGAATTTCCAAAGCGCTTCCCCGGGCTCCGACTCAAAAGAACTCACGAAGGAGTTGTTCGTTGAGGACACCAAGAGCGGTTCCAGATCGATCCCTTCTTTGGGTTCGACGGTGAATCCGCCCGGCAAGGGCAGCAACACGTCGTTCAGCTGACTGGTGACGATGTTGTCCCGGTTCATCGCACTCTCAGAGAGCGAAGCGACAGAGGTCGCAAACCGATTCCGCTCCACTTGCAGCGCAAAGGTCTGGTCCGCCAAAACCTGATTGGCGTTGTAGTCGACTCCCCAAGCCTCAAACAGCGTGGGCAGATCTGAGGACTGACCAGGCCCCTGAGGCGGCATCCCTTGCATCATCGGGTTCTGCTGTGGGGTCAACGCCCGCGACGCCCAGAACATGGGGTCGACGAGGACCATCACATTACCGCCAGTCATGAGATATTGATCGATCGCATACTCGCCCGCTTCGGAAATGTCATAGGGATGGAAGACAATGAGGACGTCCGTGTCTGCCGGCACTTCCTTGGCATCGGCTTCAATCACCTCCACCTCGTAGTCCCGTCCCAGTTGCTCGTAGAAGTACCAGGGCTCTTCCGGGGGAGCCTGGAAGTTGCCGGAGAATCCCCCTGACACGCTGATACTGGTCATGACCACCACCTTGGGCTTGTCTTCCGAGGAGACGCGGCTGATTGCAGAGGTCACATCATACTCCAGAAGCTGTTCCCGGTCGGGCATGACAAAGGGAATGATCTCTTCCTTGTCGAGGCACTTCACCACAATGCCCATATAGATCTCGCCGCGAGATCCCATGGCGGTCTGCAGACCGGCAAGCACGGCGGCGTCTTCCGCATCCGTATCCGGCTCGGGATTGAGCTGCTCCAGGATCACGTTGCGGCTGAGCTTCTTGTACTCAATCAGCATGTTCTTGATCCGCTCCGCGAAATTGCGTTCCTCGGCACTCATCATCTCGGGTGAATCGGTCACGAAATACTGGATCTTCACCGGCGCCTCGAGATTGCGGACGATGTTCTTGGTGCCCTTGGAGAGGGTGTAGATCTTGTATTCCGTCAGGTCGAACCGCAGCGGGATCTGGTTGATGAAGAGATTGACCACCAAAACGATTCCGAGGACGATCAGCACCCCCGTGGAGGACATCAGCGTTTCCTGCTGTTGCTTGGTCAGTTTGGAGAAGTTCATGGATTTTTTTGAGAGCGAAAAGTCAGGTTGATGGGATTTCAGATTCGAGCGATCAGGCCCGCTTAGCTCTGAGCACGACTGCCGTGAGGAAGAGGCAGAAGGCAATGATGGAGGCAAAGAAGATCAGGTCCGCGCCCAGCACGATCCCCTTGTTCAACTCCTGGAAGTGATGCCAGAATCCCAGCCAGGTCGCGAAGCCTTCCAGGCCGAAGGCGCCCAGGAATTCGGCGACGGGCGGAATGCCGATGACCATGAAGAGCACGCTGATCAGCACGGCAATCAGGAAGGCGATCACCTGGCTCCGGGAGAAAGCCGATACGGCGGAAGTAATCGCCAGACAGGTAATGGCCATGAGGAAGCTGGAGAGATAGCCCGTAAAGATCGGACCCCAGTCCGGGTCTCCCAGGACTTCCATGGTGATCACGGCGGGGAAGGTGCAGAAGAGCGCCACATAGATCACCACGCAGGCGGCGAGGTATTTGCCGACAATGGCGTGCCAGGTCGCGATCGGCATGGTTTGGAGCAACTCAATGGTTCCCTGCCGGTGTTCTTCCGACCAGAGACGCATGGCGATCGCTGGCGCCACAATGATGAAGATCCAGGGATGGAAGTTGAAGAAGGACAGGGTCAACGAGGCATCGCCGCGTTCGATAAATCCGCCCAGCGTGAAGGAGAGCAGCCCCACGGAAACGGTGAATACCACCACGCAGACGTAGGCGATGGGCGAGTAGAAAAAGCTGCCCAGTTCGCGGACAAAGGTGGTTTTGACTCCTCTCGGCAAGAACTGCCAGATCAGCAGGTATCCGATGGCGCCGATGATGATCACCGGGCCGAGGAAGTAGAAAAACATTTGAATGAATTTCAGAAAATTCATTGAAGCAGAGGTCTTTTAAGTGGGTTGAGAGACTGAGTGGTAATTGGGTGGAGCAGAGTGTCAGGACGACTTCTTGGTATCTTCGTCCTTGGTCGTAAGGGCACGGAAGACTTCATCCAACTGGCCCTTCTCGACGGACAGCTCCTCGATCGTCAGATTCTTGTCGACACACAGCCGGTAGAGGGCCGGTGACAATTCGTTTTTCTTGGCGCCTTTTGGAGATGGACCGACCAGGAGGGTCACAGTGTTGCCCTCGGTTTCGAGCACCTCCACTTCTCCACTTTCGTTCAAGCCTTTCACCTTGCCCCGGTCGATGATGATGGCCCGGGTGCAGGCGGCTTCCACTTCTTCCAGGATGTGCGTGGAGAAGATGATCGCTTTCTCCTTACCCATGCGGCGGATCAGCCCACGCACTTCGTGCTTCTGATTGGGGTCGAGACCATCAGTCGGTTCGTCCAGAATCAGCACTTCCGGATCGTGGATCAAGGCCTGCGCCAGGCAGGTCCGGTGGCGATACCCCTTGGAGAGCGTGTCGATGCTCTGATTCCGCACCGGTTGCAGGAAACAAAGTTCCACTACCCGGTCAA
>JBHIXE010000183.1:0-10981 GCA_041984905.1 Verrucomicrobiales bacterium
CTCGCAAACCCAATCGCTACCTCGCAAACCCAGAAACCTCCTCAAGAGCCTGCAGCCTTGGATGCCCCGGCTCTCCTACCAAATCTCTGCGTCTCCGCGTCTCTGCGCGAGGCCCCTACAAATCCAGGAAATAAGCCTGGTCGCAGCGACTGGCGAGGTGGTCGCTCTCGATGGGGCGAAACCCGAATCGCTCGTAGAGCACCACCGCATCCTTGAGCACATTGGCCGTCTCCAGGGTGATGCGCTTGAAGCCGAGATCGTGGGCTTCCTGGATCGCGAAATCCAGCAGGCGCTTGCCCCAGCCCTTGCCGCGATTCTCTGGTGCGAGATACATCTTGCGCAGTTCACAGACGCCATCGCCTTCATTGTGAAGGCCTACGGTGCCAATGATCTCGCCGGCTTCCGTCTCCAGGACATCAAACCGGCCGCCGTTGGCGAAATAGTTGGCCTCCAGATCCGACAGATCGGCATCGGTCGACTCCGGCGCAGGACGCAGCCCATATTCTTGCAGGATCCCAAAGACCAGCTCCTGCACGGCAGGAACATCAGCATTGGTGGCGGGGCGCAGGTGAACGGACTCCATCACTCACTTGCTATCGTCTTGCCCAGCGGATTCCGCAAGGGTGGCTTCAATATCGGCCGCCATCTCTTCCTGATAAGCCTGAAGCCGTTGCACAACTTCCGGATTCTGCTCCACGAGATTCTGGCTCTCACCGATGTCCGATTCGAGATCGGCCAGAAAGAGCGTCTCGCCCTGCTTCGCTTCCTTGGGATTGCCCAGCAATTTCCAATTGCCTTCTCTCACAGCCCACTGAGCGCGCTTGCCATTGCCGAGCTGCCAATAGCGCCGGTCATGCGGCGAAGCAGCATCGTCCTGGATGACTTTCGCGATGCTTTTCCCGTCGATCTTGTGATTCTCAGGCAGGCCCACTCCCGCCAAGTCCGCAATCGTCGGAAACCAGTCCGTCCCGACCACAAGTTGGTCCCGCACTTCGCCTTCCGGCAAGGTGCCCGGCCAGGAGACAATGGAAGGGACGCGCAGTCCGCCTTCCCACAAGGTGCCCTTGTGCCCGCGATAGGGACCTGGGTTCCCGCCACCATGAAAGGTGCGTTCCTCCACGGAGTGACCATGATCGCTCTGGAAAATGATGAGGGTGTTCTCCCGTTGCCCGATCGCTTCCAGGTGATCGATCACCTCGCCGACAATCTCGTCCATGCTGGAGACGAAGGCGGCATACTTATCGCGAGGAGACTCTAACCCTTTCTCGGCATAGTGCTGACGCCATTTGTCGAAGCCTTGTAGCGGGTAATGCGGCCAATTGATCGCCCAATAGACAAAGAAAGGTTGGGCGCTCTCCTGAGAGACGAAGTTCTTCACCTCATCCACCATCAGCTGCCCAAAGCCCTTGCCGTCTTCCCAGACTTCCTCGCCGTTGCGCCAAAGGTCGTGACGGTTGGGGCCCTGCCAATAGAAGAAATGGGAGTAGTTGTCGATGCAGCCTCCCATATGACCAAAGGTGTAATCGAACCCTTGTCCCAGCGGCATAGTCTCTGGCGTGTAGCCCAGGTGCCATTTGCCGATGTGCCCCGTGCGGTAACCCGCGCTCTTCATCAGGTCCGCAATCGTGATCTCCGTCTGGGGCATTCCGGACTTCCCCTCCTCGGAACTCACATTGGCGGGTACGCCTGCCCGCGGAGGAATTCGTCCGGTCATCAGACCAGCGCGCGAGGCGGAGCAGATCGCCGACGGCGCCAGCATCTGGGTGAATCGCACTCCCGTGGACGCCAGCTTGTCGATGGTCGGCGTGGTCAGATCCGTCGCGCCATAGCAATTGGCATCGATACTACCGTGGTCATCCGTGTAGATGATCAGCACATTGGGCGGAGCCGCCATGGCACTGACAAGGCCAGACGCCAGCAGACACAGAGCAAGAAACAGGGAACGGGGTCTTTCCATGACACGCACCCTAGGGAGCGCTCTGGAGTGAAGCAAAGGGATTTTGCCCAGAGACTCGCGGAATTCGGCTTATCCTAGAAGAATCCCGGCTGCCAGAAGTCCTCCGCCTTAGGGCGGCCACCACTGGAGCTGGAAGAGGATGAGCTGGGCTCAGCCACTTGGGGAGCCGAGGGAGTCGTTTGAGGATCCCGGTTCAGTTCCACCGTCTCCATCTCCGTTTCAGGACCTTCCAACTCGGGCGGGCCCATCAGGGAAGGACCGCTCATGGGATCGGCGGGCGAGAACTGGCTCTGCGACACCGCATATTCGTAATCGGTGCGCGGACTCTTTTTCTTCTCCTTCTTCGGACTCACATCCCGATCGCGAAAAAAGGCCAGAGGCCCGCTGCCGGTCGCGACTTCCTGAGGCGGCTCGTAGGGACCGACAATCGCCCGGGCCTCACTCTGGAGTTCCAGATGGCTTTTGCCATTCGCGCCACCACTCGGGATGAAGAAGATGGGATCGTTCACCCCGCCCATGACCCACTCTCCATTGCGGAAATCCGTCTCTTGTTGAGGATCGGTGCCCGCGGGGAAATAGGTTTCCGGCTGTTCCCGCACCAACTGCCAGTCGCCATCAGTTCGCCAGGTGCTGCTGACGGCGGGACCACCCGTCGAATCGCCTCCCGAGCCGGGAGTTTGGAGACAGCCAGCGGAAGCCAGCGCAAGGGCCAGGACGACGAGCCCACGAGTTAGCACAGTATGCGTCATGCCTGGATCAACGGCGCAACGCTCCCGATTATTCGGAAGGAAAGTCATGTTTCAGGTTTCGGGGGAGAGGTTTCAGACTCCCGGGAAGTTTATCACGGATTCGGCCCAGTCACCAACTTGAGTTCGCTTTCCCCTCTATTTCCCTGAAATATCCCGGGTCTCAGACTACACAGGAAGTTGCAATTTCATCTGAGCCTGTCCAGGATCTTGGGCATGACCCCTCGTTTGCTCCCCTTATTGCTCTCTCTCTTTCTGGGCTTCGCCACGGCAGTGCAGGCCGATGACCGGCCCAACTTCATCTTCTTCATCACCGATGACATCTCCTGGGATGATCTGGGCTGCTACGGGAACGACTACGTCAAAACGCCGAACCTCGATGCCATGGCTGCCGAAGGCATGCGCTTCACTCAGGCGTATCTGACCATCAGCAGCTGCAGCCCGAGCCGTTGCAGCATCATCACGGGCCGTTATCCGCACAACACCGGGGCTCCCGAGCTGCATACGGATTTGCCCGAGCAACCGACCTTCGTGGGCCAACTCAAGGAGTCTGGCTACTACACGGCCCTTTCCGGCAAGCACCACATGGGCGACGCCGTCGACCCGCACTTCGACCTCATATCCAAGGGGAAAGGTCCGGGCAAGGAAGAGGACTGGGTGGAGATCCTGGCCGAGCGTCCCCAAGACCAACCTTTCTTCTGCTGGTTCGCCTCCGCCGATGCGCACCGAAAGTGGAACTTCGATGACAACGCGCCAATCTATGATCCCGAGACCGTGCCCGTTCCGCCTTTCCTCTATGACGGGCCCAAGACGCGCCAGGATCTGGCCGACTACTACCACGAGGTCAGCCGCACGGACTATTTCATGGGCAAGCTGCGGGAAGAACTGAAGCGCCAGGGCATCCTGGAGAACACCTACATCATCTACACCGCCGATAATGGCCGTCCCTTCCCTCGCAGCAAGGTCCGTCTCTACGATAGCGGCATCAAGACGCCTTTCCTGGTCTCCTGCCCCACCAAGATCGAACCCGCGGTCTGTGACTCCCTCGTCAGCACTCTGGATATCGCGCCGACGATTCTACAGCTCGCCGGTCTGGAGAAGACCGAGCGCATGCAGGGCGTCAGCTTTGTACCGCTCCTGGAGAATCCCAAGGCCAAGATTCGCGACTACGCCTTTGCCGAACACAACTGGCACGTCTTCTCCGCCCATGAGCGCATGGTGCGTTTCGGCGATTACATCTACATCAAGAACAACCGGCCCGAACTGCAGAGCCTGAATATGGAATCCGACCCCAGCTTCCCGGCGGGCGAAGAACTCTGGGAAATGCATGCCGCAGGCAAGCTGAACGAAAACCAGAAAGACATCTTCCAGATTCCTCGCCCGGAAGAAGAGCTCTATCGCGTGAGCAAGGACCCGCATCAATTCACGAACCTCGCAGACAATCCGGAATATGCCGCGACACTGGAAGAAGCTCGCGGCCTGATGACCCGTTGGGTTGAGGAAACGGGAGACACGGTCCCCGCTGATCCCACGCCCGATCGTCAGGACCTGGAAGGCACCAAGAACCCGGACTTCGAGTATCGCACCTTCCCCGGCACGGAGAAAAACGCGATCGAGGTGAATGCGGCGGGGCCGATTCTGGCGGAGTGAGGGGGACCTTTTGTTAGTCCAATCTAAAGATCGGGAGAACTACCAGAGCTCCCCTTCGGCAACGGTCAGTGGGGCAATAGGCTCTTCCTTGAAATACCCCTCCCACCCGCTCAGGTCATCCTCGCCACTCTGGATAGCGGCGACACATTGCGTGTAGGGCCCGACCTCTTCGATCTTGCCAAGATCCAAGGACCAGGCTCTCAAGATGAAGTCGTCTCGTGATGTGCCCGGCAAGATCCTTACGATTGAGGCATAAGACTCAAGCCGTTCCAGAACAAGCGTGCGCGGCCCCACCCAGGCGAGCTTGATGTGGGTATCGCTTTCGTAGCAAAAACTCCCCTCATAGCGATGGGCATGAATCCTTCGGCACAGGCCTGAGGGCGACTCGACCTTGAAGAAGACATGCAGCCCTGAAGGCCGGGAGGTCCAACAGAGCCTGGCCCGGTATCCAGTTTCTGGATTCGAACCCATTTGAGCTCGCGATAGTCGTTCCATCCTTTCTCGTCCCATCTCCGGAAGATGTCTTCAAAAGGTTGGGACGGCCAACTCTGGTCTTGAACGATTCTGCGGATGCCCCGCTTGGCCAAGTCGACCTGGAATTTGGCTTTGGTCTCATCCCCGGCCATGTCATAGGCCGCCTGATCAAAGCGTACGGGCGCGCGAATCTCTTCCTGGTCAATCCGCAAGGCCTGATCCTGGTCAGCAGCCCAGATCAGAATCCCGTTCTGCCGAACGGCTATCCGCTGTTGCCAGATCTCGCCCGAGAGAATGCGCTCCAGCCATCGCGATTCCAACTGGGCCGCGATGACGATACTACACTGTCTGAGGTATTTGCCCATGATCCCGGCCAAGCATGACGACTTGGCCAGGAAAGGCGAAAACTGCTACACCGTCAAACCATCCATCTCGCCGGTGCTGGTGGCAAAGGTCTCATTCTGGAGACCGAGGCGATGCAGGGCGCTGAGATAGAGGTTCGGAAGCGGGTAGTTGTTCTTCTGGTCAAAGGCCAGGTGCTGACCGTGCTTGAAGCCACCTCCGCCGAAGAGGACCGGCATGTTCTTGTTATCGTGGCTGGAGGCGTTGCCGAGGTTGGAGGTCATGAGGACCATGGTCTCGTCCAGCATGTTCTCCTTCTTGAGGCGACGCAGGAAGTTGCCCCACTCGTTGATGACACCTTGTTCCACGATGGAAAGCTGCCGCAGCTTCTCTTCGTCCAGGCCGTGATGACTGAGGCTGTGATAGCTCTCGTCCACGCCTTCGAGCCCATTCACGGTGTTCCCCGTGATGTGCAAAGTGATGAACCGGGTAGAATCGGTCGCCAACGCCATGTGGACGATATCCAGGAAGATGCGCTCCACGATGACTTCGTTATCGCGGGGGACATTCTTCGGAGCTTCCAGGCTAACTTTCGGCTTCGGACGATGGATCCACTCTTCATTGGCCACCAGGCGTTGCTCAAGCTCGCGCACGCTCGTGAACCAAGCGTCCAGCTTGTCGCGATCACCGGCACCAACTTCGCGTTGCAGAGCCTTGGCTTCCGCACCGACCACATCCATGACGCTGCGACCACGACGCAGGAGTTCTGCCTGACGCTCTTGCTCGGCGGGCGAGTCATTCACAAAGAGCTTGGTATAGAGATCCATGGCCCGGTTCTCCGCGGGAATCATGGCCCCGTTCTCCGTGTAAGAGGGGCTGGTCTGGCTGCTCGTGTTCAGCACCAGAGACGGAAAGCGCGTCTCGTGTCCCAGGTGCTTGGCCATGAGCTGATCCAGAGAAATGGTGTTCCGCGAGGTCGCTCCCCGGCTATTCGGGCATGCGGAGAAGATGCTGCCTTCCGCGGTGTGGCCACCCGTCACTCCCGGGTGCGACGATCCGGACACCACCGTATAGTCGTTGCGGATATCTTCGAGAGACTTCAGATAGGTGGACGCCTTGTAGTCCTTCCCCGCTCCCTGCGGCACCAGGTTCGGATTGTGCAAACCAAGAGACAGGCTGATGCCCACAAATCGCTTCGCAACTCCCGTGCTGCGGTCCACGGCAAAGGCAGGCGTCATGGCGTCCAGAAGCGGCAAGCCCAGGGCGATACCCGCTCCTCGCAAGACTTTGCGGCGGGAGATCTTGGCTCCGGTAGAGATGTTGGCGAATTCTTTCATTTCGAGGAGTAGGTTGGGTGGAACTGAGCCCAAAAGCTCAGAAAGGGAGACAATGAGACAACCAGACAGGGAGCGCCGGTCTGATTGTCTCATGGTCCCATGGTCTCATTGTCTTGATTACTTGTGGGTGAAAATGCGGCTCTTGAGGGAGGCGTGAATCAGGGAACGAACCCCGTATCCACTCTTACCGGCTTCCGCGACGACTCGGTCGAGTGCTTCTTCGTCACTGAAGCGGATCGCGGCGCCGGTGCCATAAGTGAGCAGTTGAGAGGCGAAGCCCTTGGCGAGCTGTGGCTCGCGCTCGGTGTAAATGCGTTTCCATCCGGTAATCCCGCCAAACTCAGCGCCGTCAGGAGTGACGCCGGAAGGATCGACAGCGACGCCCTTGCCGCCACGCCCATAGTTCTTCCGCCACATCCCGATCGGATCGAATTGCTCCAGGACAAAGCCAGGGGGATCGATCTTGGCGTGGCAGGCCGCACAAGACTCATTGGAACGGTGCTTGTCCAACTGGTCGCGAATAGAGGTCGCGCCGCGGATGTCGGGTTCGATCGCGGGCACATTCGGTGGCGGCGGCGGAATATGCATGCCGAGGATGCGTTCGTTCACGAAGACACCGCGAACCACTGGAGATGTGGAAGTCCCGTCGGCGGTCACTTTTAGAATGGCGCCGTGAGTCACCAATCCGCCACGCGCTTGATTGGCCTCGGGTAAGGCGATGCGCTGCAGCCCTTCGCCGATCTTGAGGTCGACATCCGCCCGATAATGCCGGGCGAGGCGTCCATTCAGCATCGAGAATTTCGAGTCGACCAGGTTCTTCACCGCGAGGTCGTCCTTGACCAGCTGGGCAAAGAAGGCGCGGGTTTCTTCCAGCATGGATTGCTGGAGGACCGGGTCGAACTCGGGGTAGAGACCGCGATCGGGCGTGGTGAAGTCGATCTCCTTCAGCTTGAGCCATTGATCGGTAAAGCTCTTCACGAATCGGTCCGCCTTGGGATCATCCAGCATTCGGTCGATCTGCTTGGAAAGCGCCCAAGGCTTGGAGAGCTTCCCTTCCTGCGCCACCTTGAGAAGCTGCTCGTCCGGCATGCTCACCCAAAGCGCATAGCTCAAGCGCGAAGCCAGAGCATAATCATCCAATTGGCCTGGTGACTCAAGCAGCGTGAGGAATCGGGGCGAGCAGAGAATGGCTCGATAGCTGGAACGCAAAGACTCTGCAAGCGAATCACCCGCCTCTAGCGATGCAAGGCCGATCTCCTGGTAGGGCCCTACAAGCTCCTCCGTCACCGGGCGGCGGAAGGCACGGCTGGCAAAGTCCTTCACCAGGGTCTTCAGGCCTGCTTTCGGCTTGGACTCCCAACCTTCCAACCCGTCTTTCCCAAAGAGGGTCTCCTTGACCATCTTGCGGCTTCCCATCGGGTAGATGCGCTCGATCTCGATGCCACGATGCGCAATGCCTTCGAAGCCCTGCTTCTTCAGATCCCGGTCCTCGAACGACACATTGCCTCCCGTCGCACCTGTGGGCGCCCGCTTCAGAGTCGCGTCGTTCGGCTTCAACTCCAGCATGTGATCTTCCCGAATCCAGGCCTCGTAGACGATGTCTCGCGGTTGGCTGGTCGCCTCAATGAGGCCAATCATGTAGAGCATCGGAGCATTGGAGTAGCAGGTGCCGGAATTCAGGGTTCCCCAAACTGCGCCATCCTCTCCCGGATTGACGGCCTGCACGTCTTTGATGGTAATGCGATACCAGCCGTCCTTGGGCACCGTCGTTTCCGGGATCCGTCCAAAAAATTGGAGCGTGATGGGCCAGGAGATGCTGCGTCCATCTCGCAATTCCGGCCCTCGATAATTCCCTCGAGTCCGCTTAGAGCACATCTCTGGAGTTACGACTTTCTTGAAGGGCTCATCCCCCTTCAGGGCCCGGTCAAAAGCTTCCGCGAGAGCCAGGTCCGCCACGTCCAGGTAGCGGGCCAGATTGTGATGCGACAGCTGCTGTCCATCTGCCACCGTCTCAAATCCGTGAGAGGCGGGGTCTTCGGGTAGGAGTTCGGTAAAGGGAATGCCGATCCCCAAGAGATCCTGCACCGTGTATTCGTATTCCCGGCGAGTCAGCCGTCGGCTTAGCACCCGACCTTCGGTTTCCGCTTTGGCCAGATCCACCTCCAGAAGGGGCTTCTTGAGTTCAGCCAGGAACATTTCTGCATCTTTCTTGTCTGGCTGAGGCTCGTCTTCCGGCGGCATTTCGCCATCGCGCACGCGCTCGAAGACCCGTTGCCAAAGTTTGAAATTAGAAGCGTTGTCGGGATCAAAGGACAGATCGAGAAGGTTCAGGCTCCCCTTCTTCACCGTGTCATCGTGACAATCGTAGCAATGCTGGTCCAGAAATGCGCTCACCCCTTTGGGATGTTCCGCCGCGGAAACCGTGCAAACAACCGCGGTCAGGCCCACGGTGGCCAACATCTGGATCAACAATCTCATTCTCCTAATCAACTGTGCTAACTACGCGCAACTCACGGGTGGACTGGACATTTCTTTCCAAAAAGAAGCGCGATCCATCCCTACGGGAATTCTCGGGTAGGACATCACACTTGATTCGCCCGCCTTTCAAGCCCCTCGGGCTGAGAAGATTTGCTCGACTCCTGGCAGAAAGCCCACGAATCTCCCGGCATGAAGCCCCGCTCGTCGTCTCTGACACACCGCCCTCACCTCCTGCTCATTATTTGTATGATGGCGACGGCTCCCTTTGCCTCTGCTGGTGAGGACCTACCCAAAGACGCCAAATTCCTCGTGGAGGATCCTTTGGATGAAACGACCTTCAAAGAGCATTGGAAGAAGGCGAAAGGGAAGTTTGCCATCGAGGACGGCGTATTCACGGCTCGGGAGATCCTCGAGGAGAATCACCACGCCGGCGCGGGACGGATTCAGGACGTCATGAACGGCATCCTGCAGGTGGAGTTCAGGATGGTGGAGAGTGCTCAGCTGCAGTTTGGCTTCGACTACACAACTGACGAGAAGAAGGATCACCTGCTGCGTGCGGTGGTGAACCAGGGGACCATCTCAGCGAGAGCGGGTTCAGGCTGGGCCAAGACCACCCGGATGAAGCCCTTTGGCCCCAAACCCGCCAAGATCGATGTTCCGGCTGGCGAGTGGCATCTGGGCGTCATTGAGTTCTACGGCCAGGAAGTGATCATCCGCATCAATGGGGAACCAGTCTTTGCCGCTACGGCGGAAACTCCGTTAGAAGGCGTGGAAAAGAATCGCATCGCCCTCACCGCGAGAGGTGTGGCGCAGTTTCGCAATGTGAAGCTGTGGAGCCTGGAAGACGTGAGTGCCGAGGATTGGGAGGGTCGCTTCGAGAAGGCCAAAGGCTAGGGAGTTCGGCACATTCGACCAAGGACGCGGCCGGAGACTGCAAGTGCGGCCCACAACCCTCCAGAAAGGAGGACGCAGATTCCTGCACCGAGGAACTGCTCTAGCAATGCCGTTCCCTGTAAATAGCCCACGGCGATCACACCAGCCAGCCCAGGGAATCCAAACGCGGCAACAGCAGCCACGGGATCAACGTATCCCATCCATCGCATCCCAAAGTCCAAGAGAACGGCAGTGCTGCCAATCGCAGCGCAGAGCCATGGCAGCCCCTGCCCAGAGTCCAAGGCCTCATATCCCCCTCCGAACAGAAAGCATGTTCCGGCGATGCCCCCAAGAATGGCGCCACTGAATGAGCGGCTAGGGAGAGCCAGAGATGTGCCTAGCCCTGCAGCACAAGCGGAGACGAGATCGAAGGCCACAGGATGATCGAAGTTCCCATTACACAATCTCCAAATGAGAATGCCCCAGAGAACCAGGGAGAGCATCCCAAAGCCCCACTTCTTCAGTGCATTACCAGCTCTCTTCGTTTCGCCCCCTGTTGTCCTTGGATGCATGAGGATCCACCCCAAGGCCCCTGCTCCCGCCGTGCCGAAGATCACGGCACCTCCCCGGAAATCACGAAACACAAAATCTGGTGACACTCCTCCCCAGTAAATCCTCGCGAAGAACGGGTAACTGAAAGTGCTGAAGACCACAGCCGCAATCAGCGGTATGAACCAGGGAGTCTTTCGAGCGACTACGGAACAGAGAATCTGGCAAGACAGATAGGCCATCACGCACTGAGCGCTGATGTCCTGGATCCGGTACCAAATGACTTGGTCGGGCGGGTAATCTGGCATGTTTCGGGAGTAGGCATCTTCATAGGTGAGCTCAAAACCGAGCGAGGCGAATCCCACGCAAGACAGGAGAGCAATCATGGCATTTCTCCCCATGATTTGCCCGAAGCTTGGAGCGGTCCGTCCCAACCAACACTCCAGGGAGGCAAGACCCACCGCCAATCCCATCATCTCGCCCACGCTCGCCGCCACAATCACAAGCGTATTCTGAATCAAACTCATCCGTAAGAAAGCCCTCCTACCACGCAACTTAGACCTGACATCGTCATG
>JBHIXE010000184.1:0-10974 GCA_041984905.1 Verrucomicrobiales bacterium
ACTCTACTGATAGACCCGGTCAATCATCTCAGAGGCGTGCAACTAGTGATCCTTTTGGAACAGCTGGTGGTCCTGGCGCACCCGCTCGGCGGCTTCCACGGCAAAGCGGAGCATGTCCTTGATGAATAGTTTCCGATACCCTATCGCTTTCACGATTTGGCCCTCGATATCATCTTCCAGTTCCTCGACTTGATCGGACAAGGCGTGAGCATGGGCCAGGGTTTCGCCACAATTGTGGGCATAGTCCAATGTCGCCACTCTTGAAGTCCGAATTAGTCCCGAGCAGCAAGTCTTCCGGCTTTAGCAGCGATAGGTTGGCGACCGCCGGACCGGGACAGAAGCCGGCGAAGCCCCAGCCAATGCCAAAGATGGCGGAACCGATCAGCATCCGGCGCGAGATGGGATCGGCGGAGGTGTCAGGAAGCGGAACGGAGCAAACCTGCTTGCCTGACTTGCGGAGGAAGAGCATGCCGATGGCGTAGGTCGCCACCGCTCCGGCCATGACGAAAGCCAGGGCAGGATCCCAGTCGCCAAAGATATCGAGGAAACCGACAACACGGGAAGGATCGGTCATACCGGAGATCACGAGGCCCGCTCCGAAGAAGAGGCCGCCAAGAAGGATCAGGAAAAGTCGCATGTGAGGATGGCGTTAGGAGGTGAACTGGCTGTAGACCCACACGGTGAGAATGCCGGTCGCCATGAAGGTGAGGGTGTAGACCAGCGCGTCTTTGGCACCGGAACCGATGCCGCAGACACCGTGGCCTGAAGTGCAGCCTCCCCCTAGCCTTGTGCCAAAGCCGACAAGGAAACCGGCGATGGAGAAAGCGACCAGTCCACGACCAGCGGGAATGGTGTATTGCTGCCAGCCAAGTCCGCTCAGGTAGGTGAATCCAGCCCCGGCAATGAGTCCGATTAGGAACACGACGCGCCACCTGGTGTCACCGGGATTGGCGCTCAGGATGCGAGCCACGATACCGGAGATGCCAGGGATTTTTCCGGAAGCCGCGAGGGCAAGAGTGCTGCCGGCGCCGATGAGTACGCCGCCGAGAGTGGGGGTGAGAAAATCCATATGAGGAAGGGAGGATGAGGAGGAGAAGTGGTGAGGGTTACGAGTTGGGGGGGGAAAGTGGATGGAAAAACAGGTTGCTGCGGTGCATATACTCATATAACTATTTAGGAATAAACGCAAGCGCGAGAACTGCTTCCCAAACCTCATGACCACTGAAGCCCCTAAGTCGCATCATCAAATCCTCATCGTCGGTGGCGGCACCGCAGGTATCACTGTCGCCGCACGACTCGGCCTGCAAGATCCTGGACTCGACATCGCGATCCTGGATCCAGCGGACAAGCATTTTTATCAGCCCCTCTGGACCCTGGTTGGAGGCGGAGAATTCCCCAAGGAGAAGTCGGAGCGCACCATGAAGAGCGTGATCCCAAGAGGCGTCACCTGGATTCCGAAAGGCGTTGCCTCCTTTGATCCCCGGCAGAACGAACTCACTACTACGGATGGAGAGTCCTATACCTATGAGTATCTGGTGGTGGGGGCGGGGATCCAGATTGATTGGGACAAGATTCCAGGCCTGAAAGAAGGTCTTGGGACCCACGGCATCTGCTCCAATTATTCCTATCAAAGCGTCGAATACACCTGGGACTGCATCCGCAATTTCCGGGGCGGAACCGCACTGTTTACTCAGCCGAAGACACCCATCAAATGTGGGGGCGCACCTCAGAAGATCTGCTACCTGGCCGAGGATTATTTTCGGAAACGCTCTGGCGTTCGGGACCAGTCCAAGGTGATTTTCGCATCCGGATTGGGGTCGATAGTCGCAGTACAGAAATACAGGGAGACCTTAGAAAAGGTCATTGAGCGCAAGGAGATTGATGCTCGATTCGATCTTGATCTCGTGGCCATCAATCCCGAGAAACAGATCGCAACCTTTGAACACCTGGAGACGGGTGAGCGAGAGGAGATAGCTTTTGATATGATTCACGCGACTCCACCAATGAGCGCTCCGGACTTCATCAAGAACAGTCCGTTAGCGGCGGAGACAGGGTGGGTCAGTGTGGACAAACACTCTCTGCGTCACACAGAGTTCCCTAACGTGTTCGCCTTGGGCGATTGCTCGAACTTGCCGACCTCCAAGACTGGTGCCGCGATTCGCAAGCAAGCCCCGGTTTTGGTCGCCCACCTGCTTTCCACCATTAACCGTGGAACAGCCACGGATTCCTACGATGGCTATACCTCCTGTCCTCTGGTCACCGGCTATGGCTCCCTCGTCATGGCAGAGTTCGACTACGAGGGGAAACCGGAGGAGACCTTCCCCATCGATCAAGGCAAGGAACGCTGGAGCATGTGGATGGTGAAAAAGTATGGGCTGCCCTGGCTCTACTGGAATCTCATGCTGAAAGGCCGTGCCTGATCTTCATTTTAATCAATCCAACAAGCAACCGGAGTAACCTCATGTTCCTCAAACAAATCTACGACCCCTACTTATCCCAGTACGCCTATCTCGTCGGCTGTCAGAAATCCGGCGAAGCTCTCATCATAGACGCGGAACGGGACATCGACCGCTACCTGGACATCGCCGCCGAGAACGACCTCGACATCGTGGCGGCGACCGAGACGCACATTCACGCCGACTTTCTCAGCGGCACGCGCGAGTTGGTCGAAAGCGGCAAGGGGATCAAGGGCTATCTCTCCACCGAAGGCGGAGAGAACTGGCAATACCAATGGGCCAAGAATGATGACCGGGTGACCTTGCTGAAGGACGGCGACAGTTTCTCCGTAGGCAACGTAGAGATCACGGCGGTCCATCTCTCCGGCCACACGCCGGAGCACATTTGCTTCCTGATTCAGGATCATGGCGCTGGCGCCGATGAACCCATGGCGATCGTGTCAGGGGACTTCATGTTTGTGGGTGATGTGGGGCGTCCCGATCTGCTGGAGACCGCGGCGGGGCACACCGGCTCCCGCGAACCAGCCGCTCGCGATCTCTTCCGCTCCATCCTGAAATTTGCTGAGTTGCCGGACTTCCTGGAAGTGCTTCCCGGTCATGGGGCTGGCAGTGCCTGTGGAAAAGCGCTTGGTTCCATTCCTTTCTCTACGACTGGGTATGAGAAACGTTTCAACTCCGCCGTACGTCGAGCTCTGAAGGAGGGTGAGAACGCCTTTGTCGAAGACATCCTGGAAGGACAGCCGGAGCCACCCATGTATTTCGCGCGCATGAAGCAGGTGAACCGGGATGGTGCTCCTGTGCTCGGGAGTCTTCCAACGCCAAAACAGCTCGATCCCGAATCCTTGGCGGCTTCGCTCGGGCAGGTCACTCTGATCGACACTCGCTCAGACCGGGTCGCGTTCATGAACGATCATGTTGAGGGATCCTTTTATGCTCCCTTTGGGCCCAAGTTCACAGAGGCTTGCGGCAGCTACGTGCAGCCGGACTCGGACCTGGTATTGCTGGTGGAGGATCTTGATCAAGTCGATTCTCTGGTGCGCCAACTCGTTCGCATTGGGCTGGATCGGGTTACCGGATATGCCTTAGTCGGGGATGTCCTGGCAAGCGCACAGTTTCAGAAGCACCGTAAATCCACTCGTGTGATCGATACCACGGAGATCAGTCCGAGTGACCGCGTTCTCGATGTACGATCCCTGGGCGAATACAAGGAGGCCCATATTCCTGGGGCGATCAACCTGGCGCACACTCGCATTGTGGCGGATCAGGATCGGCTCCCTGAACCCGGACCCATCACCGTCCACTGCGGAAGCGGCATGCGTGCCTCTCTGGTGACTCCCGTACTGGAACGGATGGGCTTTGACGTGACCTTTGCCGACGGCATGTTCGCCGACTGGAAGGAGCAGGCCGCGGAAGTGGCGACCGGCAGCTGACGGGTTCAGCGCACTACGCACCCATGATCCACGATTTGATAACGCTGCTGAGTGGCGGCGTCATCGGGCTCGCACTGGGCCTGACGGGGGGAGGCGGCTCCATCTTTGCCGTCCCCCTCCTGATCTATGTGCTGGGGACCGATGTGCGTAGCGCTGTCGGCGTATCGTTGGCTGCGGTGGGAACGACCTCCGCATTTGGCGTCCTCACGAATCTACGAAAGCGGGAGGTCAACTTCCGGGTGGGGCTGATGTTCGCCTTATCCGGAATGGCAGGCGCGCCGGTGGGGACCTGGATTGGCGGGAAGCTTCCGGATGCTCTGATCCTGGGCGTGTTTGCGAGCATGATGCTCCTGGTAGGGCTGAAGATGTGGCGTGGAGCGCGCGTTCCCGGTCGCGCCGTCAATGCCAGTGAACTTCCCGGCAATCCACCGGCCTCAAGCCGGGCGCGTCTGGTCAAGCTGCTCCTGGTGGGGGTTCTGGTGGGCGTCTTCTCTGGGATATTTGGAGTGGGCGGCGGATTTATCATTGTCCCGGCCTTGGTCCTCTTTGGTGGAATTGCGATTCATGAGGCGGTTTCCACATCGCTGCTGGTCATCACGATGATCTGCGCCTCTGGCGTGGCGTCGTTTCTCCTGGGCGGCGAGGGGATGCCGGTTCATTTGACCCTCGTCTTCGTGGCGGGAGGATGCCTGGGCATGTTTGGAGGAAGCTTCTGGCGGTCTCGGCTCTCCACCCAGATGCTGAGACAGGTGTTTGCCGCAGCAATGTGGTTCATCGCCGTGTTTGTGCTTGTCAGGACATTTGTCTGACCGCTCGGAGCCATTGCGGGAGCTTGCGATCTCGCCTCTGGGTATAAGGTGGAGGAACGGTTGGGCGACTATGAATGCATGTCCACCACTGTTCTCGAACCGGGGCCAGCTCGCCGGCCCGGACTCGGCCTCTTGATTCTGCTGGGTGGGATGACGGCTTTTGCCCCGATGGGGATTGACATGTATCTGCCGGCCATGCCTGCCATGGCCGAGACTTTTGGGGCGACGACTGCCGATGTGCAGATCACGCTGGCGGCCTTTCTGGCAGGGATGGCAGGCGGGCAATTGCTCTACGGGAGTGCCTCGGATCGATTGGGGCGACGAGGTCCGCTCCTCTTCGGGGCCGCGCTCTTTACGCTGGCTTCCATTGCTTGTGCCTACGCTCCCATGTTGGAAGCGCTGGCGGGGCTGCGATTTCTCCAGGCGCTGGGTGGCTGCGCCGGAGTGGTGGTCGCGAGAGCGGTCGTCCGGGACCGGCACAATGTGCAGGAAGCAGCTGGCATTTTCACCATGCTCATGCTGGTCATGGGAGTCGCGCCCATTGTGGCTCCGTTTGCAGGCAGTATGGTGCTGTCCGCTTTTGACTGGCGGGGTGTGTTCTGGGCCTTGGCGGCATTCGGCACCCTCATTGGGATCAGTGCCTACTTTGCTCTGCCGGAATCCCGGCCGGACTGGGTGGCTCAACGGGCGCGGGCGGAGTCGCCATTTCATGCGTATTGGGCCGTACTGCAGAACAGGGAGTTTCTGAGGTATGCGGTGGTGGGGTCGCTCTCCAGCGCCAGCCTGTTCGCGTTCATCTCTTCCGCGCCGCATCTCTTCATGGAGGTATTTGAGGTTTCTCCCCAGCGGTTCAGTCTCTTCTTTGGCGCCAATGCGGCTGGGATCATTGGCGCCACTCAGCTGAATCAAGTGTTCCTGCGCTTTTTCCCTTCCCAAAGAATTCTGCGAGGGGCGCTCGCGGCAGGAGTGGTGATGGCGCTCGTGCTGGTGGGAGTCTCAGCGAGTGGAGTGGGAGGCATGTGGGGAGTCCTGTTCTGCCTCTTTGTCACGCTTTCGCTCTCCATGCTCGCCAGCCCAAACGCTTTGGCCCTGGCGATGGGCGCCGAGCAAGTGAGAGCGGGAGCGGCCTCTGCCTTGATGGGCTCCATGCAGTTCGCCAGTGGTGCGGGAACTTCCGCCGTGATGGGAATCGCGCTCGGAAACTCTGCTGCTCCGCTAGGGATGGGAATGGCCATCCTCCTAGGTCTGGCCAGCCTGGTGCTGCTCCTCATGCCCACACCAGGACCGGCTCGCCATCCGGAGTGACGGGAATACGGGAGTGTCGTTACTTCCCGAACTTCTCCTCAAAGATTTTCACAGGATCATAGTCCGGCCTGTCGTAGAGTATCTGCTGCCGATCAGTTCGACAATAGGGGTAGTAGTCGAAGATCTCGCCCTTGCCCAGAATTCGCGGGTCCCCCTGTTGTTTGAGCTCCGCTTCCATCTGTTCCCAGAGCTGTTTCTTGACCTCCGCATACTCAGGGTTGTCGGCCAGATTGTTCACGCAATCCGGGTCTTCCTCCATGTTGTAGAGTTCTTCGGCTGGGCGCTTGCCAAAGGCGAACTCATAGAATCGGAAGTCTTCGGAGTCTTCCGTGAGGGAGGTGAGGTAACTCTTGGTGGGAGAATCATCGCAGTTGCGCAGGCCGTACTCCGGATCGCCACCGGGCCAGCGCTGCGGTTCAAAGTTCTTCACGTAGAGAAACTGATCAGTCCGAATGGCGCGGGCGGGGTACCCCACGGAAAGCAGGTCCCCATCCGTACGACCGATATCGTGGCGTTCCTTACCGAGAAGCGTGTGATCGCGCTCCGGGTCAATCCGGCCGGACCCTTCCGCGAGCAGCTGGGGAAGGAAGCTCTTGCCAGTCATCTGGTCAATAGCGGGCAGACCGGCAATTTCCATCAGGGTGGGTGCGAGGTCCGGGAAGGTGATGAAGTCCGTCACCGTGCGGCCGGGCTTGATCTTGGATCCCCAACGTACGGCAAAGGGAATGTGAAAGCCGTCATCGTAAATCTGCCCTTTGACGCGCGGAAACGGCATGCCGTGGTCTGAGGTGGCGATGATGAGGGTGTTCTCCAGAAGACCGCGGGTCTCCAGGTGTTCCAGAGCCTGGGCGATGTGCTTGTCATACCACTCCACTTCAATAGCGTAGTCCGCCAGATCGCCGCGGATGGTCTCGTTGTCTGGATAGTAGGCGGGCACGGTCACCTTGGAAAGATCCCGGCCGTCGAGCTTCCAATTGTCCTTTCCGTAACTGCGGTGCGGTTCCTTGGTTCCAAGCCAGAAACAGAAGGGTTTGCCCTCCGGCACCTCCTCTAGAAAGGCATCGAAGTTTCCTGCGTAGTCGATATCGGCGATTCCCTTGTAGGGCGGCTTGAGCTTGAGCTTATTGTAAGGGTAGCCAGCAGGGTTCTCCTTTTCTTTATCACGACCGGCATCGATTCCGGTCCAGATTCCAGGGCCCCAGCCTTTGCCGGTGTATCCAACCTGATAACCAGCCTCTTCCAGCAGGTAAGGATAGAACTTCCACTTGTCGGAGAGATAGGGGTTGTGGTTGCAGGCTTCTTCCAGTTGCCAGGAGTAGCGACCGGTAAGCAGGCAGGCGCGGGCAGGAGCGCACTTGGGATTGCAGTTGTAAGCCTGGGTAAAGAGAACGCCCTCGCTGGCGATTCGGTCGAAGCCAGGAGTCTCGACGTAGGTGCTGCCGTAGACTCCAAAGCTATCCCGGGAAGCATCGTCGGCGATGATGAAGAGAATATTGGGCGGTCCGTCGGCAGCCTGAACGAGAGGGGCAAGCCAGAGGCAGAGCAGGAGTGGAAGAAAGCGGTGCAACATTGGGAGTAGAGGGTATGGGAGTTCCAGTCACCAGCTTGAGCGAAGGAAGTGCACTGAGCAACCATTTCGCGAGCTGGGAAGTCTTTAAATTCGAGAATGGATAAATACCTTGTGGTGGGAAGAACAAGGGGGCTTAGATGATGTCATGAAGCCCTTTTCTACTGGTGTCACTTGCCTTGCCCTCTTGATCTGGATGTCGCCGGCAATGGCTCCTGCTTTCACTCAGAAAGGGGTGTCGGTAAACTTTGTGGACGCGGATGGGATCCCCATGGGGCACGAGTGGTTGACTCGCATGGCGGCCTTTGAATTGCTGGCCCCGTCCCTGGTCGAGCCGGACGCCGCTGATCCTCGCAACGAGTGGAGCGCCGCGAGAAAGGCGCAAAACCCGAGCTTGGAGAGCGCTGTCGCTCAGGCGGAAGTGAAGCGGATCCTGGCAGAGTCCATGCAGACGGAGGAAGCCTATTTCCGCTCGACCTATCAAGTGGTCTACTCCGCCATCATTGGCGAGCGCTGGGTGGACATCGGCGGTTTCAACGTTCTCAAGTCCATGGCTGGGGCAAAGATTCTGGGCGGAATTGACGGCTTCTCCGTGGTGGCTCAGGAAGCGGCCGAGTTGCAGGTGGATCACTTCATGCGCAGCCACTTTGATGAAGGGCCGCGAGGAGGAGTGACCGCCGCCCGGCGTGCACAGGAGCGGTTTGTAACGCACTTTGTGAATGCCGCCATGGCGCCTCAACTGCAGGTCCGCGTCTGGGATGGGGGCGGTGTGCGAGAAGAAGCGGACGTGGACTTGAACTACTTCCTCTTTGGGAGGGCGGTGCACCTGTTCCAGGATGCGTTCAGCTCCGAACACGTGGTGCGGATCGAGGAGGATGACTACCGCAGCGTCCGGCAGGTGTTGAGCTATCTTTGTGCCTTGGGCTGCGAGCAGCACACGCATGATCCGCAGGATATTCGTTCCGGCAAGAGCGGCGATGTCGTGTGGCTGGAGGGAACCTCTTATGGTTGGGAACACTACAAGCCCAGCAATATGAAGACGGTCGCCCTGGTCGCGGCGGAAGCTTCCAAAGATCTCTGGGCAGCCTTCATCCGAACCATGGCAACTCCCATGGCCGAGCGGAATGTGGTTGCGACCGCGGAGGCGAATCAACTGGTGGAGAATTGGCTGAGTTTTGATGAAGCCGTGGTCCTGAATTGGTACAAGGATCCCAATAACCGAAAGAAGAGTTATGTGCGGATGGAAGGGGAGTCCGCCTCGGAGGGGAGCGTGACCCAGCAGGAGGCAATGGCGCAGCTGGGATTCTCAGGGCTCAAACAGAAATTGCGCGCTCAACAGATTGAGGACCAACGGCGGGAGTGTGTCTACAGCATTGTCCCCAGGCACGGGTATGAAGACTTGTATGATCCCTACCTGCGGATTCCCTACTTCTGGGAGTGGGCCGATCAGGCTCTGGAGACCTTGCCGGACGCTCTCCCAGAGGTGACGCCGAACAAGGGAACGCGGGTGCGCTTCAAGAATGCTGCCACCGGGGAATATCTCTCCGCGCCTGACGGGCTGGAGAATCACAGCCGCTTGTCCGGGAAAGCTGGCGGCGAGCCGCTGGAGTTCATCATGGTGGGGGAGAAAGCGCGCTGCACCTTTCGGACGGCTGAGCATGCCGGCCTGTTTTTGAGTTATCGGGAACTCGGTGGGCCGGTGAAGCTGTATCACTCTCCCTTCCGTGCCGACTTCAAGGTGGAGAAAGTGGGGGATCATTGGACCGTCTACAATCTGGCTCGCGATCAGTATTTCTGGATGGACGGCGATGAACCCTATGTGTCCCGAAAAGGGAAGGCGGATTCGGCGGAGGCGCAGTGGATCCTGGAGGGATTGAAGTAGGTAAAGGGGGAAAACTGCCTGAGAGAGACGTCTTGCCCTATGGCCAGTTGCGAGCTTGCCCGATTTTTCAAGTTTTGGGACGACAACGCGATGGAATCGGGGCATATGTCCCTCTGCCCGTTGGGTATCTAGACGAGACTATTGTACTAATTGCGGTACGACCGGTCGGCTCATTGCGAGTCCACCTTGTGTCACTCCGGAGGTTTTCAGTTGCGGTCTTATCAGGTATCTGGCGGGCATTTTTTGTTTGAGAGAAAGACCGCACCAAGCGGCGCCGATTCGCCCGTCATTCTCTAGCCAGATTTCGGTGGCTGCCACCTCCGGTATTTCAGGCGCGTTCCGATATTTCGTGGGGAACGGTTGAGCGAACATGGGACCAGAAAATTTCCAAAATTTCTCAACGTCCATATGCTGAGTCAGTTAGGGGAATCCTGTATGCTTCTTTAGGCGCGGTGGCATGATTGCTGATATTAGGCGCGCTCCCTGGTCGCCTGTATCTGGCGGGGCCGCAGATTTTCAACTCCCAAGGCGCACTCCCCGATTTCCGCAACGACAATGCCTTTTTCCATCGATCTCACCCGCGAACCTCCCCAAATCAACTGCCATGGCTGCCTGACGATCGAGGAGACTCGAGACGTTCTCTACGAGCAACTGGATCTTTGCGCCTGCCAGAACCGGGTGATCGACCTGTCTGGGTTGGAGAGCTTTGACTACGACGCTTTTCGCCTCATTCGGCTTTGCTCGCTGATGAGTTTGGAGGCAGTTCCCGAGACGTATCGATGCGCCTTGGTGGCGTCATCACCCATGGCCAAGGCCTTGGCGCGGATGTGGCAGATGCTCAATGGGCACTCGAAAGTGATCGTCGAGGTCTTTTCGGAATTGGATCAGGCTACCGACTGGATTGAAGAGTCGGATGGCGACCTGAAGATGGCGACGTCTTAAGAATGGGAGGGACGCTCGATCCCCAGCTTTTTCATGCGCGATTCCAAGGTGGTGGGGGCCAGGTCCAAGAGCTGAGCCGCCCCACCTTGGCCCCGCACTTTCCAATTCGTCTGGGCCAGGACTCCTTCGATGTGCGCTTTCTCCACTTCCGCGAGCGTGAGGCTGTCCCTACGTGGGTAGGAAGGGAGGCTGCCTCCGCTTCTGTGTCGACGAGGCGGCTCGACTTCCAGGACCGGTCCTCTCGCCAGAATCATGGCGCGCTCCACAACGTTCCTGAGCTCGCGAATATTACCGGGCCAGGGATCGGCCTGGAGCCTGTAAAGGCTCGGTGAAGAAATGCTCTCAATGCGTCGGCCGATGGATCCCGAGAATTCGTGGACAAACATTTGGACGAGTTCAGGGATGTCCTCCGGATGCTCGCGCAATGGCGGAACGTGGATCGGAAAGACGTTCAGCCGATAGAAGAGGTCCTCTCGAAAGCGGCCCTGCGCCACCTCGACGCCGAGATCCTTGTTGGTCGCGGCGATCAGCCGCACGTCCACCTTGACGGTCGACGTGCCGCCGACGCGCTCGAACTCGCGCT
>JBHIXE010000185.1:0-3672 GCA_041984905.1 Verrucomicrobiales bacterium
CAGGAACGCGCCGGAGCGCAGATGGGCGCATTGGCAAAGGCGTTTCGATAGAGGATGCCCTCCTCGGCGAGCCGGTTCAGATTCGGCGTGATCGCGTGGGAATCGCCGTAGCAACCCAGGATCTCGTCCATGTCCTCGCAATTGATCCAGACGATGTTGGGCTTGTCCGCGGCCTGGAGGCAGAGGGGAAAGAAGAGGGCGAGGAAAAGTCGAAGCACGAGCCCATCATAGGAGGTGTGGTGCTGGAGACAAGCTTCCGGGATTTTTCTCTGCAATCCCCCAGAGGCGCGTGTTAGAGTCGCGCACCCAAACCATGAAACTCGGATTTGTCAGCGCCATCCTGGGCGATCAAACGTTGGACGAGGTGATCGACTTCGCAGCTGTGGAAGCGTTCTCTTGTGTGGAAGTGATGTGTTGGCCTCACGGTGGCGCGGAACGCCGCTATGCAGGCGTCACTCACATCGATGTGGCGGATCTATCCCAGGGTCAGGCGGACGAGATCGCGGGCAAGTTTAGCGAGCGCGGGTTGAGCATCAGTGGGCTGGGCTACTATCCAAATCCACTTTCCGCGAATCAGGAAGAGTCCGACGTCGCCGCGGCGCATATCCGCAAGGTCATCGAAGCGGCGCCCAAGCTGGGGATCCGGAACGTGAACAGCTTCATCGGGCGGGATCCTGCCAAGACGGTGGACGACAACTGGCCGCGCTTTCAGCAGGTTTGGGAACCGCTCATCAAGCATGCCGAGCATCACGGGGTGAAAGTGGGGATCGAGAATTGCCCCATGTATTTCTCCAATGACGAATGGCCCAGCGGCAAAAACCTGGCCATCTCGCCCGCGATCTGGCGGCGCATGTTCGAAACCATCCAGAGCGATTCCTTTGGGCTGAACTTTGATCCCTCGCACCTGGTCTTTCTGCAGATGAACCATCTCAAGCCGCTGCGAGAGTTCGCCCACAAGCTCTTTCACGTGCATGCCAAGGATGTGATGATCTATCGTGATCGGCTCGATGACGTGGGCATCCTGGCCACGCCACTGGAGTATCACACTCCCAAACTGCCCGGACTCGGCGAGATCGACTGGGGCAAGTTCTTTGGCGTGCTCACGGATGTGGGTTATCGCGGTCCCGTATGTGTGGAAGTGGAGGACCGCTCCTATGAAGGTGACCTGACAGCCCGGCATGGTTCGCTTCGACAAAGTGCTCGCTACCTGCATCAGTTCATCGCCGAGGAACTGGCTGGATCTTGAGGGCGATTCCTGTTCGAGTAAGCGACATGATGCGATCTCTCTTTGGTTGGTTAGGCCTACTGGGGCTTGTGCTTGGCAATGTGCAGGGCGCGGACAAGCCCAACGTCCTCTTCATCGCGGTCGATGATCTGGCGAATTCGCTGGGTTGCTATGGCGATCTCCTTGCCAAGACCCCGAATATCGACCGGCTCGCCGCGACGGGCGTCCGCTTTGATCGCGCTTACAACCAGTTGCCGCTCTGCAATCCGACTCGCGCCTCCATCATGACGGGCCTTCGGCCGGATCAGATTGGAGTCTATGACCTGGATCGGCATTTCCGGGATGAAGTGCCGGATGTGGTGACGCTGTCCCAGAGCTTCCAGAAAGCGGGCTATTTCGCCGGGAGAGTGGGGAAGATCTACCACTACAACGTGCCCGCCTCGATCGGCACCGACGGGTTCGACGATCCGCCGTCCTGGGAACTCACCGTGAATCCCAAGGGCAGGGACAAGGACGAGGAAGACCTCATCTTCAATGCGGAACCGCACCGAAAGATCAGCGCGGCATTGAGTTGGCTGGCAGCCGAGGGTGAGGATGAGGAACAAACCGACGGCATGATCACCACGGAAGCGATCAAGCTGATGGAGGAAAAGAAGGATGAGCCCTTCTTCCTCGGTGTCGGCTTCTTCCGGCCTCACACACCTTACGTCGCGCCGCGGAAGTATTTCGATATGTATCCGCTGAATGAGATGCGGCTTCCCTACGCGCCGGAAGGGGATCGCGAAGACATTCCGACGGCGGCCTTTGCCCACAATTGCCCCATTCCCCACTACAACTTGAAAGAGCCCGTCCTGTTGCAGGCGCTCCAGGCCTACTATGCCTGCGTTTCCTTTGTGGATGCCCAGGTCGGCCGGTTGCTGGATGCGCTCGATCGGCTGGAACTGGCGGAGGACACCATCGTCGTTTTCTGGAGCGATCACGGTTATCACCTGGGCGAGCACAACGGCATCTGGCAGAAACGGACCCTGTTTGAGCAATCCGCCCGCGCACCGATGATCATCCGGGCGCCCGGCATGGCCGGGAATGGTCAGGACTCGCCGCGGATCGTGGAGTTTGTCGATATCTACCCGACTTTGATGGAAGTCGCAGGCATCCCGATGCCCGAGCACGAACTGGCCGGCCGCAGTCTCAAGCCGCTCTTGGAGAACCCGATTGCGGAATGGGATGGCTACGCCGTGACCCAGGTCTTGCGGCCAGCGGATGACCGATTACCTCAGCAAGTCATGGGCTGCAGCATCCGCACGGAGCGGTGGCGATTCACGGACTGGGCCGAAGGGGAGTTTGGCGTGGAGTTGTATGATCACCACACAGATCCGCTGGAGTTCGACAATCTGGCGCTGGATCCCGACGCGGAGGCCTTGGCTGTGATGGAGCGCCTGCGACCCTTGTTGCGGGAACGAGCCTCCGGGAAGGTGCCGACGGTGCCGGTGAATCCGGAGCGATTGTAGTATCGGAACGGCGCGGGGCCCGAGGTTGGAGTTCACGCTTCAGCGTGTGCGAAGACTCCCGCCAGTGGATTCGACATGCAAAGGCTTCGTAGCGGATGGGCTTCGCGCACGCTGAAGCGTGAACTCCAACCGGGAGTCTTCGCGTCCCAGCACTGTTCATCGGCTACGCTCATACTGTTCAGTAGTTCCTTCGATCGGGTTCACCATTGCGGTTAGGCGTGGTTCGTGGCAAAACGGATACGCGGGATGAGTTGTCTTGTTGGGCAACCGAAGGTTTCCTGTGTTATCGTTTCTCCCCAATCACGCGACATGGGTCAGCATCGGCAGCCCGATACCAACGGGATCACCGGGATCGATGCCTTGAATCTCAAGGCCATCGCGGGGGCGCGCCGTCTCACCTCTCAGCAGCTGGTGGAGGTGCGTCTTGGCGGCCATGATGCGGGCCGATTTCTCGTTCCCGCGGGAGAGTTCCTGGAGATGCTGGAGAAACATCGCGAGTGGATGGGGGCCTTGCCGCTTTACGGGGACGGATTCGTGGTTCCGCCGCAGAAAGAGGGCGCAGCTCGTTTGGAACTGCACCAGGCAGATCTGCGCTATGCAAACCTCTCAGGAGTCGTCCTCGGCGGGGCCGACCTGAAAGGGTGCTATTTCACCAACGCCAATCTGCAAAAGGGCGGTTTTTACGATGCCAATCTGGAAGGGGCGAACCTGGTGGAGGTGCATGCCCAGCAGATCGCGCTGCACTGTGCGGTCCTGCGAAGAGCGGACATGGCGGGCGCGCGGATGGACGGGGCCTGCTTGATGAATGCAGATCTGGAAGGAGCGCAGATGCAGGGCTGTAGCTTGACCGGCTCCCAGATGATGTGGGCCAACCTCAAGAATGCCGGGCTCTATGGCGCCTTCCTGAAAGGCTGCGACCTGCGGGGCGCCGATTTGAGC
>JBHIXE010000185.1:3682-10964 GCA_041984905.1 Verrucomicrobiales bacterium
GGATCTCCAGATGGTGAACCTGCAAAAGGCGGATCTGGAAGGCGCCGACCTCCGAGACGCGGATCTGCGGGGAGCCGATCTCTACGGCGCGAATTTGAGAGGGGCGCATCTCGGCGGAGCCAATCTGCAGGGTGTTGATCTTCTGGGGGCGAATATGGAAGGGGCTCGGCTGCGCGGCACCATCATGACCGGGGAAGACCTGGATGGAGCCAAGCTCCAAGGTGCCAACCTGCGCGGCGCCAAGCTCAAGAAAGCCAAATCGCGCGAGTGGGAGAAGAAGAGCGATGAAGATGCCGGGCTGCGTTACCTGCTGCGCAAACAGCTCCGGGAAGAAGACGAGGGGCTGGACTACTTTTGGATCCTCTACTTTCTGGTCGCGACGCCGTTGGCGGCCTTGTCCCTCACGGCCTGGACGGAGCATTGGCAATGGGGGATCGAGAGTTACGCGCCCTTTGTGAAGATCGGGCTCGATTACTTTGAGAGCCAGATCCAGGGACAAACCATCACGCCGGTCCTGGGAGGAATCGAGAATCTGACGGGGCTGGGATGGCCAGGTTGGCTGGCGGACTTCCTCGGATTTTACCTCTTGATTGGCGGAGCCATGTGGTTGTGGCGTCGCCGAATGATGGACATACCCAGCGAACCCAACATGTGGACTTTTCTCGGTGGTCACCTGGGCAATACGGGTATGAATCTGATATCCGTCATCAGTTGGCCCATCACCATGGTGGCGGGCCTCGCCGGATTGGGGAAACGCTGGGAACGCCGCGCGGTGCGATCGCTAATGGTCCTCGTGCTCGCCTTTTTCCTGTTCGCGATCCTGGCGGCGATGAGTTTGGTTCAGTGAACCGTGGTTCAGTAAACAGTGCGACAGTAAACAGTGCGACAGTAAACAGTGCGACAGTAAACAGTGCGACAGTCTGGTCTGGCTGATTGAAAACTGAAAACTAACTACTACTTCTCCTCATCTTCATCTTCTTCCTCCTCGGGATGCTGCGCTTTGCGCAGGGCCATCCCAAAGTTGCCGGAATTACGCCAGCCGACGTAGCCTTCGAGGAAACGGCCTTTGTGACTCACGAAGGGGAGGTGAATCAAGGGACCGGAATGCGTCATGGTCAGGTTGAGACCGCCGTCCGGGTTCCAAACTTCAGACGCCGCGATACCTTTGCGGTGAAAGTCGCGATCGGAAACGCCAATCACGTAGTGGGTGAAGTTGTGCATGGGGTTGCGCAGATACCAGGACCGCTTGCGCTCCTCGTAGGGATCGTCCGGTCGCCACCAATCCGGCAATGGGCTGTCGCTGTTCTTTCCCCACCAGATGGGATTCATCTTTTCGATCCCCAGCAACTCGCTGCCTTCCAGATCCGGTGTCCGCTTCTTGCTGTAGAAATGCTTGGGCGGATCTTTTCGGTCATCTTTCGCGATCTTGGATTCTCCCGGCACGACGGCGCAAGAGGGCAGGAGCAAGATAGCGCCCAAGGCGAGAAGCAAGATGGAGGGAAGCGGCTTCACGGAGGAGATTATCTCAGCGGTTGGCGTGGAATTCCATCCCGATTTTCAGAGAGGAGGGAGTTCGTCTGCTAATTTCCTGCTAATTGCTGCTCAATTAGCAGAGATCGGGTTCGAAAGGAAAAGCGAGCAAATACTCTTTGGGTGTTTCTGCCGGTGTGAAATCTCGAGGAGCGTCTGAGAGAGTTGCAGGAAGAGGCGGCAGAATAGCTAAGTTTCTCAGACCGCGAACAACTGGCCGAGGTCCTGAAAGGCCTTGAACTCCAGGGCATTCCCGGATGGGTCCAGGAAGAACATGGTGGCCTGTTCGCCGGGTTCGCCTTGGAAACGGATGTAGGGCTCAATGAGAAACTCGATCCCATGAGCCCGCAGCTTGTTCGCGAGGGCATTCCACTCCTCCATGCTCAGCACGACTCCAAAGTGGGGTGTGGGCACCCCGTGACCATCCACGGGATTGAAGTTCGAGGTGATTTTTCCTTCCTTGCCGAGGGCCGGATTCAGATGACAAACCAACTGGTGTCCGTGGCAATTGTAATCGACCCAGCTTTCCGCGCTGCGCCCTTCACTGAAACCCAGGAGATCTCCGTAAAAGGCGCGTGCTTCCGGGATGTCCCGGACCTGAATGGCGAGATGAAAAGGTGGAATGTTCACGGTGTCGGAATCAGGAGACCGGTTTGATCTCCCATCCTTCACGATAATCCCGTGTCAACCACTGGTTCACCTTCTCCTTGGTGCCGTCCCCGTGATTCACGGTCACATCCATCTTCTCGGCATCCCAATCCAGAGAGGTGCCGCGATACCGGTTCGCGATGTTGCCCAGGAGAACCGCTTCGGTGAGGGGCCCGCCGTAGGCAAAACCGTCGCTGGGTTGTTTGCCGGTGCGGATCCCGTCGATCCAGCCATGGTAGTGATCCAGATCTTCCGCGGGCTCATAGGCGTAGTCCTTAAACTTCGCTTCGGGATAGAGCTCGGGAGCGCCGACGTGGGGCATGACCATGGAGCCTTCCTCGCCAATGAAGATGGATCCGCTGCGGGGCAGGGCCCGATCCTTGGGCACATGAGAATCGCTCACGCTGGGAAGCCGTCCGCCGTCGTACCAGGTGATCCGGAGGTTGCCGTTAGTCCGCGGAGTTCCCGGGAAGACGTAGTCGACCGTAGTTTGGGCCGGCCAGACTTCGTCGTTCATGCCGGTGTGACCACTGCGCCCGCCTGGCGTGGAGATCTTGAAGGGCGCTTTGTCGATTTCCAATGCGGTGTAGACCGGGTCCAGGATGTGGCAGCCGAAGTCGCCCAGGGCGCCATTGCCGAAGTCCTGCCAGTCTCTCCAACCCCAGGGGTGATAGCAACGGTCCTGACCATAGGGACGCATGGGCGCGACCCCAATCCAGAGATCCCAGGCAAGAGAGTCCGGAGCCGGGAGAGCCTCCTTGGGCCGGTCGATATACCCGGATTTCCCGTGCCCCGTGGCGTTGCACCAGGAGTGGACTCTGGTGACTTTGCCGATGGCGCCATTCTGAATGAGCTGCACTCCGGTGCGGTAATGGGTATGAGAATGAATCTGATTGCCCAAGCGGGTGATGACCCCGGATTTGGCGGCCTGAAGAGTGACCTGGCGGGCTTCCCAGACGTTGTGGGTGAGGGGTTTCTGGCAATAGACGTGCTTGCCGCGCCGCATCAGCTCCATGGTGATGTAGGCATGCATGTGATCCGGGGTGGAGACCGTGAGCGCATCGATCTGATCCGTGAGCTGATCGATCATCTGCCGGAAGTCCTGGAAGATTGGGGCATCGGGCTTCAGCTCTTTCACCCGCAAGGTGCGGTTCAGGTCCACATCACAGAAAGCCACATGAACGGCCTGCTCGTGGGTCGACATGGCCTGGGTGTCCGACCAGCCCTTACCGTCGGCGCCGACCGAGGCGAGTTGCACCCGGGAGTTCAGGTTTTGTCCACGCACGATGGCGGGAGCGGAGATCAGGGCGCTGGCAGCGCCCGCATGCTTGATGAAGCGTCGGCGAGTCGAATTCATGGCTGGAGTTAAGGGGTTGGCGAACCCGGCATCCGGGTTCATGAGGAGCTGATGATGTAACTAACACAGGACCTTGAGAAGGGATTTATCGGGGAAATTCCCTTCGAAAGACAGAAAAGTTAAGAAAATTGAATTAAGTAGTTGCTTAATAATTAACGGATGTTAATCTTTCTCCAGTTACCAACAGTAACTAGTTGTTTGTGTTTCATGTTTCTAGGTTTCAGCCTGGCCCGTTCTGCGGGCCAGGTTTTTTCTTTTCCACCGGGGAGAAGTGAGAGAGGTTATGGACTGACATTTGTCCCATGAGCCAGTCCGGATCGAAAATACTGTTCATTGATGGCGATCGCGCCGCGGCGGAGTCGCTTGCCGACTCGCTCATCGAGCGTGGTTTCAAGTGTGAGTTTGCCGCGACTGGGGACGAAGGGCTCGCCCGTGTCCGAAAGGGAGGCATTCACACCGTCATCACGGACTACGAGATAGAGGGCCTCCATGGAATCGATCTGATTCGAGAACTCCATGTGAAGTCATCGCTGCTGCCGATCATCGCGCTATCCGCCAATCAGGACAGCCAGAATGCGATCGAGGCCATTAAGGCGGGAGCCTATGACTTCCTGCCGAAACCTGTGGAGCTGGACGAACTCTTTGATGTCCTGGAACAGGCGGTGGGAGACATCCAGCGTATGTCCAAGCCCGTGGAGATCGGGGAGGTGTATGAGGAGCAGGACACCATCGTCGGCCAGAGCAAGCCGATGCGGGAGATCTACAAGCAACTCGGACGGATCGCGGCGCAACCTGTCACCGTGCTGATCCGGGGCGAGACCGGGACGGGGAAGGAGCTTATCGCCCGGGCGATCTACCAGCACGGACACCGCGCCCACAAGCCCTTCATCGCGGTCAACTGTGCGGCCATTCCAGAGAATCTCCTGGAGAGCGAACTCTTCGGTCACGAGAAGGGATCCTTCACCGGCGCGGACAAAACCCGGATTGGACGATTCGAGCAAGCCCACGGAGGCACCTTGTTCCTGGATGAGATCGGGGACTTTGATATGCATCTGCAGGCCAAGATGCTCCGGGTTCTCCAGGAGAAAGTGATCCAACGGGTGGGCGGCCGCGAAGACATTCCCGTGGATGTCCGGATCATCGCGGCCACGCACCGGAACCTGGAAAAGATGGTGGCGGAAAACGAGTATCGCGAAGACCTCTTCTACCGGCTTAATGTGGTCTCGATCCGCATTCCTCCCTTGCGCCATCGGCGGGAAGACATCCCGCTTCTGATCGACTATTTCCTGAAACGCTATGGCCGGGAATACGGAATCGATACGCCATCGATCGCGTCTCAGGCGGTCGACTTCCTTCATGATCAAGACTGGCCGGGAAACATCCGCCAGCTCCAGAATGTGATCCGCAAGGCCCTCCTGGCTTCGCGGGGTTACACCATTGGATGGCAGGATTGCCGGAATATCCTCTTCGATTCCGAAGGCGGGAGGGAGGTGTCGACCGGTCTCGAGCAGATGATTGGCGAAACGCTAACTCGCGTGATCAACGGCGAGATTGAAGCGGCGTTGCCCGAACTCACGGCCCGGTTTGAGCGGGAGATGTATGGGCAGGCCATCCGCCGCTCCGAAGGCAATCAGGCGAAGGCGGCGCGATGGATTGGAGTATCCCGGCTAACGCTTCGGGAAAAACTCAAGCAGTACGGACTCTACAACCAGAAGACGCCCGGACAGGGCGATGCCGGCTCCGAGGTAGAGACCGAAGGCTGAAAGAAAGAGAAAGAGGGGCGGGAGAAGCACAAAAGACAGGCGAGCAATCTGTTTTGAGTGCATTTTCCATAATTTCAATAATTAGCGTTTGCTGGTTTCTTCCGTTTCCCGTACCTTGGTGACCGGTGCAGTTTCGCGGATTGGCCGCCTGCATCGAACCCGACCCAGGCACGGAAAACCCCCGTTGGCCGGCAATGAATGAGCGCCCAATCTGACCAGAAACCCAGAATTCTCCCCCTGGTGCCTCCAGCTAAAGTGCTGACTCAGGGCAATCTCACGACCCGGCGTTCCGTGCTGCCAACCGCTCCGATTGCCCCCATGCAGCGGGACGCAGAGCTGGAATTGGTGATTCAGGATCAGGATGGCGGACGGTATGTCCATCCTTTGAACACGGAAATCGTGAAGATTGGCCGGCGTCGCGAGAACGATGTGGTGCTGTCCAGCCCGCAGATCTCCGGATTTCACGCCGAAATTCGCTTCAACCAGAATGGGGAATGGGAGTTGATCGATTGCCGGTCGTTCAACGGGACCATGGTGAATGGAAAGCGAGTCGCCCATTCCAAACTGAAGGAAGGGGACATGATCTGCTTCGGGGAAATCGAAGCTCGGGTCCTCACGGCGGATCCGGAAAACGCGCAGCAGACCGGAACCGTGGGGCTGGTTCCCAATCCGGAAGTGCTGCGGGATGAATGTCGAGAACTGCGCGAAGAGCACGCCAGGTTGGTGGCACAGCGGGATGCTCAACTTCAGGAAATCGAGCGGCTACACAAAGAACGAACCCGGGCTGAAGAACTCGCCACGGAGGTCATGTTTCACCTCAAGCAGGAGCAGGGCGAACTGGAACGGGTTCGCGCTCAGAAGGAGATCGAAAATCAAAAGCTGGAAGCGCTCCTGGCCAAACTGACCAAGACACGCCAGGAAGCGACTCTTATCGAACGCCGGAAGCAGGCGCTGCTCAAGGGAGAAGCGGACGCTCCGATGCCATTTCCCAGTGCCCCTAAGCTGGCAGTCTCCAGCCATTTCCAGGTCGCGGAAAAGGAACTGAAACCAGGACCTCCCGCGCCGCCGGAACCTCCCCGAGCAGCGGAACCTGCTCAGGCCCCTGAGCAGCCCAGGCCTTCCGAAGCCACGGGTCCCATCGTGCTAAAAGGAGGGATGGACTCGATCCGGGAACGGCTGAGCGCCATGCGGGAGGAACGCCAGCGCTTGGAGGAAACTCGCGGACACCAGGTCATTCCCGCTCCTGACGTCGCTCAGAAATCGGAGGATTCCGCCGAATCCAAGATCATTCACATGGGGGCAAGCGGACTGACTTTTGGCCCCCCGAAAAAAGCATCTCCGCCGCCTGAGGACGAGGAGTCCAAGTAGCAGGATGGCCTGTCTGGATTCGAATTCCGCTAGGTTTCAAAAACTTTGCGGGAAACGATTCGACCGGGGGAGAAAGGGGCTTAGCAGTAGGTGGCAATGGGAGGGCGACCAAAAAATCGCAAACACCTTGTTCACAATTTCTTGAACGTGACTAAAAATTTTGCAAACTCGCTTCCTATTTGCGATGCCACAGTCTAAGATCGTCCCGCACCCAAACCGAGAATTCGACCAATAATAGATGAGCGCCCAGCCAACCTCTCGCTCCAACATCTCTCCATTGCTTCCCAACCGGAAAGAAGCACCTGCAATGTCCAAGGACTCATTGTTGCCAACGGCGCCGATTGCGGTGAAAGCCCCGGTTTCAAGTGGGATGGAGATTATGATCAAGAATGTGGACGGGAGCCGCTACATTCACCCGCTGAACGAGTTGGTTCTGCGCATCGGTCGCCGGTTGGATAACGACATTGTGCTGCCGGATCGTTGTGTCTCGGGGCATCATGCGGAGTTTCAGCGGCTGGATAATGATGAATTTGAAGTGGTCGATCAGGGGTCTTATAACGGAACGCATGTAAACGGAGAACGGATCAAGCGTTCTCGCGTCAAAGCGGGGGACAAG
>JBHIXE010000186.1:0-10624 GCA_041984905.1 Verrucomicrobiales bacterium
TTCTCATCGCCGGGGCCGGCATCTATGTGGATGAGCCCAAAGGGTATCTCCAGCGGATTGCCTTAGGCGTGCTGTCCTTCCTGTTCTTCGGCGTGGGAATCGGGCACGTGGCTTACCTGGCCAATGACATGAATTACCGCGCCATGATCATCCTGTTGTTCCTGGCTGTGGAACTGAACGACATCTTCGCCTACCTGGCGGGCAACCTGCTCAGCAGGCTCAAGATCCGGGGACGTCGACTGGATGCCCGGCTTTGCCCGAATACCAGTCCCGGCAAGACCTACGCAGGCGCGCTCGGCGCCATGGTCTGCACCTCCATCCTGGTGGGAGCCTTGAGCCCGGTGGTGTTTGGCGAGATCCTGCCACACGCAGCCTACGGTTATCTGCTCGGCATGATCGTCAGCGTATCCGGTCAGATGGGGGACCTGGTGATGTCTTCCGTCAAGCGAGACCTGGGGCGCAAGGACACCGGAACCATCTTACCTGGACATGGCGGATTGCTGGACCGCTTCGATAGCCTGCTCATTGCGGGGCCGGTCTACTTCCATTTCGTGAACTACTTTCACGGGCCGGGCAAGGAGTTGCCAGTGCGCATCTTTACGGGAGGCGGATGAAGGAGGGCGATTCCAAAGAGGAAGATTGGGTCTATGATCCTGCGGGCGATGAGGAGATCCCTCTTGGTAGGCGTTCCTCCAGCGAACTGCGGGAAGTGGGGCTGGTCGGCGCTCTTGGTCACATGCTCTGGCGGAGAGCCATCTTCGCCTATCTGAAGTGGCGTCATCCTTTGACCATCACCGGCAAGGAACATCTGCCGCGGGACACGCCCTTTGTCCTGGTCGCCAATCACATCAGTCACCTGGACGCCATGGTGCTGGGCTCTCTTTTTGCGGAGGGGCATTTCCTGGGGCGTGTCTTTGCTCTGGCCGCGGGAGACTTCTTCTTTGATTCGCCCACCAAATCCCTGGTCGCGACCCAGATGGTGAACGCGCTTCCCGTCTGGCGAGGCAAGCCTTCGACCCATGCGCTCAAGCACCTGCGGCAACGGCTGGAACATGGGCGCTGCGGCTACATCGTATTTCCGGAAGGCACCCGCAGCCGCTCGGGCGAGATGGCGGAGTTCAAGCCTGGCATCGGCATGATCGTGGCCGGTACCTCTGTTCCAGTCATTCCCTGCCATTTGAAGGGCTGTTTCGAGGCCTGGCCCCCGGACGCCAAGTGGCCCAAAGCGGGGAAGATCGAGCTCACGATTTGTCCGGCGCGCTCCTACGAGAACCAGCCCAATCGGAGGGCGGGGTGGGAAGCCATCTCCAAGGAACTGGAAGCGGTCGTCCGGGGAGAAGAACCGGACCGTCAGGCCGGATAGCAAACCTTCGTCCAAGACTGCAACATGAGTGATACCAAAGAACGGGTGGTCATCCTGGGGGCCAGCAATAAGCCGGACCGTTATTCCTACAAAGCGCTGCGCATGCTGCGGGAGCACGGCCACGAGGTGCTTCCGGTCCATCCCATCATCCCGGAGATCGAAGGTGTGGCGGTGTCACCGAATCTCAATTCCGTGGAAGGCCCCGTCGATACCGTCACCATGTATGTCAATGCGAGCGTGTCCGAGCCCATGGCCGACGACTTTCTCCAGCTCGCACCGCGCCGGGTTATTTTCAATCCAGGAGCCGAAGCTCCGGCACTGCAAACACTCCTGGAAGCCGCCGGAATCGAGTGTGAAGAGGCCTGCACCCTGGTGCTGCTGCAGACGGGTTCTTTCTAGAATGAGACGGCCCGGTTCACCGGTGGACCATTGAATCGGGCAGGGGAGTTTCCCGTCTTTCTTAGGGATTGGGCGCGTGAAGTTTGCATTCGCTTCGCCTGCTCGTGTATGAGATGTTTCCTCCTGAAAATCTAGGATCATGGTCAATCCCCCTCCTCCACCCACCACCGACCTGGGCGCCGATGATGTCGCGGCAATCGATCAACTCCGTGGATCATACGCCCAACTGAAGTCGGAAATTGGCAAGATCATCGTCGGCCAAGAGAGGGTCATCGACCAGTTGGCCATCTGCCTGTTTGCCCAGGGACACGCACTCTTGATGGGGGTTCCCGGGCTGGCCAAGACACTTCTGGTGCGCCGCCTCGCGGAGACCATGAACCTGAGGTTCAGCCGGATTCAGTTCACGCCGGACCTGATGCCCATGGACATCACCGGCACGGACATCATTCAGGAAGTCAGTGGCCGGCGGGAGTTCGAGTTCATCAAGGGGCCGATCTTCGCGAACATCGTCCTGGCGGACGAGATCAACCGGGCGCCTTCCAAAACCCAGTCCGCCATGCTGGAAGCCATGCAGGAGCATCGCGTGACCTACAAGGGGCACAGCTACGTTCTGGACGCTCCCTACTTCGTGCTCGCGACCCAGAACCCGATCGAGCAAGAGGGGACCTATCCGCTGCCGGAAGCCCAGCTCGACCGGTTCATGTTCATGATTGAGGTGGACTACCCGGATCGCGATGAAGAGATCGAGATCGCACGCTCCACGACGGGAGCGAGCCAGCCGCCTCTCAGCCACGTTCTCAATGCGGAGCAGGTCATTCGGTATCAGGAACTCGTGCGACGTGTTCCCGTGCCGGATCACATCTTTGAATTTGCCGTGGACTTGGTGCGACGGACTCGGCCGAAAGGCGACTCCTCGCCAGAATGGCTCAAGCCGCTGGTCGGTTGGGGAGCCGGACCTCGCGCCGTGCAATGCCTGATCCTCGGTGCTCGGGCTCGCGCGGCCCTTCAGGGAAGCTACATGGTGCGTCAGGAAGACGTCGAGGCCGTGGCGGAGCCGGTCATGATCCACCGCGTGCTCACCACCTTTGCCGCGGAGTCGGAAGGCATCACCAGCCGCGAAGTCGTGGCCCGGCTCGTGCGTGAGTTGAGTGAAGAGCGTTAACCCGTTCCTGAGGCGACCGAGAAACCGAAGTGGCTGTACCCACACAACACGATTTCCTGGATCCCAAGGTGTTGTCTCGCCTTGCCAATCTGCCGCTGTTCGCGCGGATGCCGATGCTGGGGAATGTCTCGGGCCGGCACCGCAGTCCCATCAAAGGATCCAGTCTGGAGTTCGCGCAGTACCGCAAGTACGTCCCGGGCGATGACACCCGCCGCCTTGATTGGCGGGCCTGGGGACGTTCCGACCGCTTCTACATCAAGGAGTTTGAGGCGGATACCAACCTGCGCCTCTGTCTGGTCGTGGATACCAGCGGTTCGATGAATTATGGGCCGAAGGGCAATTCCAAGATCAATTACGCGCGCAAGCTTGCGGGCACCTTGGCTTTTCTGGCCGCGCGGCAGGGCGATGCCATTGGGCTCTACTGCGCCAGTGACCAGTTTCAGAAAGAGATCCCGCCGAAACGTTCCGCGGCTCACCTGCGGGTGGTGCTCGACGAACTGGGCGAGGTGAAGGCGACGGGCGAGACCGGCCTGGTCTCCTCCCTACACGAAGCGGCGGAGAAGATTCCCCAGCGCGCCATGGTCGTGATCATCTCCGATCTGTTTGTGGAACCGGAAGAACTGAAGTCCGCCTTTCAGCACCTGCGCTTCCGCAAGCATGACGTCACCATCTTCCACCTGTTGGAGAAGCATGAGATCGAGTTCGACTTCGAACGGCCGACCCGGTTCGTGGATATGGAGGGTGGGTCTTCGGTCATGGTGGACCCGGACGTGATTGGCCGTCAGTATCGCAAGGCCCTGGCGCAGTATCTTGAGGACGTGACCAGTATTGTGCAGGACGCCGCAATCGACTACCACCGCATCAGTATCGAAGAACCCTACGATGCGGTTCTGGCGCGCTTTCTGTTGGGTCATTCACCTGATCAACCAGTACCGGCACCGCACCGTGCAGTGGGGCGCCATGCAGTTCCTGCTCAGCGCCAAGCGGATGAATCGCGGGATGGCCCGGATCCGGCAGATCATCATCCTGAGCCTGCGAGTCCTGGCTGTGCTGGGCTTGATCGTGGCGCTGAGTCGTCCCTTGGCCAGCGGCTGGGTCGGCGTGACTATGGGCGGATCTGCGGATACCAGCATCATTCTTCTGGATCGAAGCGCCAGCATGGAGCAGCGGGATCCCCGGACCGGCATGAGCAAGCGCGAGACTGCTCTGCAGAAGGTCGCGGGATTGCTGGAGAAGCGGGGAAGTGCGGGGCGTATTGTGCTGATCGATAGCGCGGGATTATCTCCCCAGGAACTCGAGTCTCCCTCCAGCCTCTTGGAGCTGCCATCCACCCAGGCGACCGCGACCACGGCGGACATCGCCGCAATGGTGCAGCGGAGCCTCGATTACTTGAAGGACAACATCTCCGGACGCACGGATATCTGGCTGCTGTCCGACCTGCGCGTCAGCGATTGGACGCCGGAAAGCGGGCGTTGGGAAGGTATCCGGGAAGCGGCCCAGGAAATGGACGCTCTGCGACTTTACATCCTGGCCTATCCGGAGAACACGGGGGAGAACCTCGCGGTGTCGGCAACGCCCGTGGTTCGCCAGGCCGGAACCGAGCGGGATACCCTGGTGCTGGATATCAACCTGCGAAATCCTTCTGGAGGCAAACCGCAGGCTCCCGTGCCGGTTGGGATCACGGTCAATGGCGCCCGTACGGTGATCGACGTGGATATGGACCAGAGCGAGGTCGTCCTTCAGGGGCATGGCATTCCGGTCGACAAGAAGACGCGACAGGGCTGGGGCCGGATCGATCTGCCGAATGACGCCAATCCTCAGGACAACTCCGCTTACTTCGTCTTTGGCGAAGCTCCGCCGCGCAAGACTGTGATCGTCACGGATGACAGTTCCCTGGCCGCACCGCTCAAGGCCGCGACCTCGGCACCGGTCGATTCCGGTTTCGACTATGAGGCGGAAGTCTTCTCTCCAGGCAATAGCGAGGAGATCCCCTGGGATTCCGCAGCGCTGATTCTCTGGCATGGGGATCTGCCCACAGGAGTGGCCAAGGCGCACCTCGAGTCCTTCGTCGAGTCTGGGCGAGTCGTCATGTTCTTCCCTCCCGCGAATCCCGCGGACCGGGAGATCTTCGGTGTGAGCTGGGGCGATTGGCAGATGCACCCGGATCCCGACGCCGCGGAACTCGCCTGGTGGCGGCCCGACTCGGACCTGCTCCAGAATTCGCTTAGCGGCAAGGCCCTCCCGGTCGGAAGCCTGAAGCTGAATCGTTACGCGCCCTTGAGCGGCCGATTCACCCCCTTGGCTCGGGTCGAGGAGCAACGCGCGGTCCTCGGGCGAGCCATCACGGATACCGGCGCCGCTTATTTTTGTGGGATGCTGCCGCAGTCCAGCCACTCGAACCTGGCTCGGGAAGGGGTGGTCTTCTACGTGATGCTGCAGCGTGCTCTTGCGGCTGGAACGGACAGCCTTTCCAACGCGCGACAAGTCGAAGCCGGCACATTCGATCCTTCCGTGGGCGAGTGGAAGCGCCTTGCGCCGAATCAAGAGGGACTCATCTCCCAGCAGTTTCTGCATGCTGGCGCGTTCCAGAAAGAGAATCGGCTCATGGCGCTCAATCGGCCCCTGGAAGAAGATGAACCCGCCAAGCTCGACCAGGCCTCGATCGAAGCGCTGCTGGGCGAGATGAACTTCGAGTTCATTCAGGATCAGGCCGGCACTTCCACCGCACTGGCCCATGAAGTCTGGCGCGTCCTGCTCATTCTCATGGCGCTGGCTCTGATCGCGGAGGCGATTCTCTGCCTGCCGCCCACTCGCAACACCGCCAACCTGACTCGCGAACGGCAAACCTCGTAGATGCCCTGACTGCCTGACCTATGGAGAACAACGTCGAGCGTTCGCTGGTATTTGCGGGGTCCACAGGGACCCTCGTCTTCGGCATTCTGCTCGTGCTCGTCACCCTCGTGTTCAGCATCTGGGCCTGGAAGCGCAGTGGCTGGTCGCGCATCACGGGAATGCTGGAGTTGCTCCGGGTAATCATCGTCGTTCTCGTGGCCGTCACTTTGAACCAGCCGGAGCTGGAAGAGCTGCAGACGCCGGATCGAAAACCGGTCGTCGCCGTACTATGGGACCAGTCCAAGAGTATGGAGACCAAGGACGTGGTGAAAGAAACGGATAGTGGCGACAACCAGGCCATCACTCGCGAGGAGTTCATCAAGCCTTTCACGGAGGAGACCGTGTGGTGGCCGCTTGGCAACAACGTGCGCACCGTCATCGAGCCTTTCTCCTCCGAGTTGGACGATCCCGTCGCCGGCACCGATATCAACGCGGCTCTGGAGCGCACCCTTCGCCAGCATCCCTTGCTGCGTGCGGTCGTGGTCTTCAGCGACGGCGATTGGAACGAGGGCCTGCCGCCCATTCGCGCTGCCAGTAAGCTGGGCATTCGGAATGTGCCAGTTTTTGTGGTGCCGGTAGGGAGTGAGGCGCGCTTCCCGGATATCGAGCTGCGCAGTCTGGATGTGCCCACCTACGCTGTCACAGGCAAGCCCTTGCGGATTCCTTACTCGATCGAGTCTTCGCTCCCTCGCGATTACCAGGCTGAGGTCGAGCTCACCACTTCCACGGGCGAGACCTTCACGGAGTCGATCATGCTCCCGGCCATGTCCCAGACTGACGACACCTTCTCCTGGACGCCCATCGAGCCGGGCGAAGTGGAGCTGACTCTCAAGGTCGCGCCAACGGACAACGAGTTGCTGGTGGAGAACAACACTCGCACCGCGCCGATTTCCATCCGCAAGGAACGGCTCAAGATCCTGCTGATCGAGTCCTACCCGCGCTGGGAATATCGCTACCTGCGCAACGCCCTGGAGCGGGATCCTGGCGTCGAGGTCTCCTGCCTGCTCTTTCATCCGGACCTGGAAGCCACGGGTGGTGGGCGAGGCTACATCAAGGCCTTCCCGGAGGACGAAGAGCTCGTCACTTATGACGTCGTCTTCCTGGGCGATGTGGGCGTCGCGCCCGGACAACTCACGGTGGAGCAATGCAATCATCTCGTGAAGCTGGTACGGAATCAGGCCAGCGGCCTCGTCTTCCTGCCCGGCCTGCGTGGCAAGCAATTCAGCCTGCTGGAGACGGAACTCGAGGATTTGTATCCGGTGGTATTGGACCAGGCGCAGCCGCGTGGTTGGGGATCGCTTTTGCCAGGCCAATTCCAGCTCACGGAACGCGGCAGCCGCAGTCTGCTCACCAAGCTCGCCGAGACCGAAGCGGAGAACCTGGACGTCTGGGAATCGCTCCCCGGCTTCCAATGGTATGCGCCCGTGGTGCGGTCCAAGGCTGGCACCGAAGTGCTCGCCAGTCACGGCTCGGAATCGACCCAATACGGACGCGTGCCTCTCATCGTCACCAAGACCTTTGGCGCGGGCAAGATCCTCTTCATGGGCACCGACGGCGCCTGGCGTTGGCGGGAAGGGGTGGAAGACCGTTATCACTACCGGTTCTGGGGGCAGGTCGCGCGTTGGATGGCCTACCAGCGAAACATGGCTCAGGGCGAGCTCATGCGCCTCTTCTATTCCCCCGACCGGCCGCAGACCGGCGAGGTGCTCACCCTCAACGCCAACGCCATGAGCAGTGGGGGCGAACCGCTCCAGAACGCCACCGTCATCGTCCAACTCGTCAGCCCCAGCGGCAAACCCCAGAGCGTGCGGCTCAGTCCCGCCGGCGAGGATTCCTGGGGCCTCTTCACCGGTCGCTATACCCCGCCTGAGCCCGGCGAATACCAGGTCATCCTCACCTGCAAAGAGAACGGCGCCATGCTCGAGACCACCCTCAGCGTGCAGGGCAGCGTCCAGGAAACCATCGGCAAACCTGTGCGCATGGAAGTGCTCAAGGAAATCGCGCAAGTCACTGGGGGTGAAGTCCTGGAATCCCCCGATGCCAAGGAGATCCTCGACGCCATCGGCGGTCTTCCCGAGCCCGAGCCCACCATTCGCCGCATGCAGATCTGGAGTCACTGGGCCTGGGGCGCGATGCTCCTCGGCCTCCTCACCACCTTCTGGGTCGGCCGCAAGATCGCAGGAGTGCTCTAGGGGAAGGGCGGTATTCGCCGAGGGACGCGTTCCCCCTCAACCGCCCCGAAAGTGCGAAGTCGCCACTTCCACTTGCAAAAGCCTCAGAATCGGGGCATGGATACTGCCCGCTGCAATGGCGGACCCTTTTCATCGGGCTGTGGCGCAGTTTGGTAGCGCGCTGCAATGGGGTTGCAGAGGTCGTGGGTTCGAATCCCGCCAGCCCGACCAATTTGGCTCAAGTATTGGAATGCCAGATCCTCCTGACAATTTGTCCGCAGGTAGTGCCGGGACACAGCAAGACTTGCTCGAAACGGTAGAGCTTGCGCCCACAGTGGAACAGGCGGGTGGTCTAACTGCCACATCGAACTCATTAACTGCCGAAATGGGAGAAATGAAGTCGAATCCCAAGTTGTTTGGGAGTATCGCCACCGTCAATTTGTTATTCGGCTTTCTAACCCAACTAGAGCAAGAACTTAGCGAAACCAAAGCGCGACTCGAGTCTGAACGAAAAGACAATATTCAGTTTCGCGAAAAGTTCGCAGACGAAAAGACCCGCACTGCAGTTCAAGAAGAGAGGATAAGGTCACTAACGTCAACACGCCACGCTCTTAATTTCTTTATTCTATTGGGAACTTCGATCCTGAATATCGGAATCAGTCTGATATTGGAAGGAAATAACCTTCTTGGAGCCCTGCTTGCGTTTTTTGGAGGCGTCATTGTCGCGGGCGCGTGGTTCTTACCATCCATACACAGTAAGCAATGATACTTGAAGACATTCACGAGCTTTCTATGCTGGGGGTATACGACAGAGGTATTCCTAACAAAGAACGTATTGTTTTTCGCGCAAATAGTGACGTGGAGTTAGGCGGTTTTTTTATTTTCTTGGGAGCTTCAAATGCTAGTGGCGAGGGCGCCATTCCTCTCTTCAACCGTGCTGCGTGGCTTGGGGATGCATTTTTGGCGGAGGGGGACTGGCTGCTTATTTACACCGGCGCAGGAGAACCTAGTGTGGTAGCGTCTCCGGAGGGTGAAGGGCAATTTGTTCACACCGGGTTCTGGAGTTTTAAGAACGTAGTTTTCAGGGATCCTAGGGTGGTTCCGATCTTGATTAGAGCAGATGCAATTTTAGTGGGGAAAAGTGCGGTCGGATATGGAAGCAATATTGGAGAATCAAACGTTAGTTGAGTACTGGAGGTAAGCTAAATACATGCTATCTAACGTGGCGAGATCGCGGACTTATGGCAAATTCAATCCTTAGTATCCAGTTTCGGAGCACGCTTCGCCTCCACGTCCTGCGAGAACACCGCCGCCGCATACGACCCTAGCGCAAAGCTGATGCTGTAGGGATGACCGTCCCAATCGCCTTCCACAGCTTCGACGTCCAGACAGGGGAACCCTTGGAGCTTTCGGCCGTAGACTTGGGCGTCGGTGTGGAGACGCACTTTCCAGAGGCCGGAGGCAGGGACTCCGACGCGGACGTGTTCGGCGGGGAGATGGCCTAGATTGAGGATGACGATGGTGTCATCGCCAGGACCGCCGTTTCGCCAGCGGCGGAAACCGAAGACCTTTCGCTGGTCCTCGAAGTGCATGATGTGGAGATGCTGTCCCATGAGACCGCGGGTATTGCCTTCCCGGTTGAGCCGCAGCTTGATGAGGTCCCGATAGAGCGCCACGACGCCTTTGAATTCGTTGGGGCGATCCCAATCGAGAGGGACATCGTCGCGGAACCATTCATCAGTGAGGAATTCCTGACCCTGGAAGATCATGGGGATTCCAGGAGCGGTGTGGACGAGGACGGCGGCGAGGTTGGAGCGTTGCCGGGCGGGAAGCGCAGCTGGGTCTTCCGGCGAGATTTCCTGGGGCAGGCGCGCCTTGCCATTGGCGACTTCATCGTGGGACTCGCTGTAGATGACGCGCTTGAAAGCGTCGCCATCGAAACGTTGAGAGACCGCATCGTAGATGGCGCCGAGATCGCGATGGTGATCCTCGGTGCGGATCATCACATCACGCACGGGATGAACGAAGGCCGCGCTCCACTGGGAGTTGAAGCCCGCGCCGCCAATGCCGCTATCCTTGACGAGCCATTCTTCATCCCGGAGATCTTCGGCGATGGTGATGGCGCGAGGATACTTGGCGTGGACTTCCTGGTTGACCCATTGAGTCAGGCCCCAGCCTTCGGCAATGACGTCGTTGGCATCGTGGGGGCAGCCGTTGCAGGTTCGCACGAACAGGGTCATGTCCCAGCGCAAGCCATCCACGCCATATTCTTCCAGCCACATCATGGCGTTATCCCGGATGTAGGTGCGCACTTCGCCGCGTCCATAGTCGGGCCGGGTATCGCCCCAGGGAGTCTTGGAACGATGATCGTTGAAGAAGTAGATGCCGCCCTTGCCATTCTCGGACCAGCCATCGAACTGCCAGAGGATGAGGTCAGAGGGGCCAAAGTGGTTGTAGACCACGTCCACGATGACGGCCATGCCGTGTTGATGCGCCGCTTTGACAAAGGCGAGCAACCCCTTGGGGCCGCCGTAGGCTGATTCGACGGCAAAAGGGCAGGCGGGGTTGTATCCCCAGGAGAGGTCGCCGGCAAACTCCGCCACGGGCATGATTTCGATGGCGTTGATGCCGAGGCTC
>JBHIXE010000186.1:10634-10926 GCA_041984905.1 Verrucomicrobiales bacterium
GGGAAGTTTGTCGATCGCTGTATAGAAGGTCCCGACCTGGTGGTCATCCGGTACGTGAAAGGAACCAATGTGCATCTCGTAAATGACCAACTTATCGAGAGTCGGTGGCTTGAAACGGGGACCCGCCAAGCGAGGGCGCGGTTTCCAGAGGATAGAGTGGGAGGCAGAATTCTCCATGAGCCGGGCACGAGGATCTGGGCGAAGAAACTCGTTCTCTCCATTGCGGATATGGTACATATAGCCTTGGCCTTCTTTGGCTTTGGGGACAAAGGCGTACCAGGTATCTCCGTCT
>JBHIXE010000187.1:0-10868 GCA_041984905.1 Verrucomicrobiales bacterium
AGCTTCACGGTGCAGTCCCGGATCGAGCGCTCGACTAACATCCTTGCCAGGGGCATGACAACTTGCTCCTCGATGGCGCGTTGCAGGGGTCTCGCACCGTAGACGGGATCGAAGCCCGCATCCGATACCGCGTTCACCAGAGAGTCGCTGTATTCCAACTCGATATTCCGGTCGGCGATGCCTTCCAGCTTGCTGACCCGGTCCAACTCCAGGCGCGTGATGGAGCGAATCGTGGATTTGCCGAGCGACTTGAAGAAGACGACGTGATCGATCCGGTTGAAGAATTCCGGGCGGAAGAAGGTGCGCACCACACCGGGATCGACGGTGACCGGTGGGGCTTCCTCGTTCTTGTTGTCCTTGCTGAACCCGAGCGATGCGGAGCTCGTGGTGCCCAGGTTCGAGGTCATCACCAGGATGGTGCTGTTGAAAGCGGTGACCCGCCCTAGCGGATCCATGAGCCGCCCTTCTTCAAAGACGTTCATGAGCACGTCGAACACGTCCGCGCTGGCTTTCTCGATCTCATCCAGCAACACCACGGAAAACGGGTTGGCTCGCACCTTCTGAATGAGTTCGCTGGGCCGGCCGTAGACATTCCCGAGCAATCGCTCCGCAGCGTCGTGACCGCTGTATTCGCTCATGTCCAGGCGGATGAGCCGGTCTTTCTCCGGCTTGTTGGAGAAGAGGAAATCGCCAAGCAGCTTCACGAGCTGGGTCTTGCCCACCCCAGTAGGGCCGGCAAAGAGCATGACGCCGACGGGCCGGTTGGGATCGTTGAGGCCCGCCTTAAACTTGGAGATGGTGCGGCAGACCTGCTTCACGGCGTCTTCCTGACCCAGCAACTTGGCGGAGAACTTCTCCACGAGATCGTCAAAGGAGAGCGGGATTTCTTCCCGAAGGAACAAGTCCGGCAAGCCCGTCTGCATGCCGAATTCATCGCGAACGTCGTTGGCACTGACGCCCTTGGCGATGATCTCGCTGTCTTGCAGGTTGCGATCCACGATCGAGCTCATGAGTCCGATCGCCTTGCCCGGGAAGGCCACGTAAGGCTGGAAGCGCCGGAACAGGTGATAGACCTCGTCCGAAGCCGATCGCGGGAAATTGACCCGGTCGTTCTGGGTGAAATAGTCCGCGGCGTGACCAAGCACCGTGACGGCGGCCTTCTCATCGAAAGCCTCGATCTTGAGGATCTGCATCTCATCGATCAGGCCGGGCAAGAGTCGATCGCAGGCGGCGATTTCATCCGGCGTTGCCTCCGCCACGATTCGCAGCTCGTCATTTCGCAGGTATGGAATGAGGAAGGCGGCGAGGCTGGCCTCCACTCCGGTTCCACCGACCTGAACGAGGTCGAGCAGGTTCTCGAAACAGAGCACGCCCCGCAGATTGCGCAGTTCGCGAATGGCCTGCTCGCAGCGTTCCTCCCATTGGCCGAGATAACGCATGCCGGAGATCATCCGGGAAGCGCTGCTCATCCAGAAGCGAGGCTGATTGCGACTCTCCTGCCGTTCCCGCTCAATCTTGCGGACCGCTTCCACGAGCACGCTGGTCTTGCCAGAGCCGGACTCGGCCACGAGACAGACGCTGACGCCTTCTTCCTGAAGCGCTCGCGCCAACTCACCCACCTCGCGTTCCCGTTCCCAGGCGCGATTGACTCGGCCCAGGGTGCGCTTGCCAATGGGGTCGGCGATCTGGGACAGGCTGGGGAATTCGTCCCCCTGAAAGCTGGCCTGGGCCTGGCTCTTGATGGTGACCGTCATCTCCTCGAACTCACAATCCGCCACGGGCAAGAAGCGGGAGAGCTGACGCGGAGTCATCTCGCTCAGGTGTTGCTTGGCGTAATGCTGGCTCAACTCGGAGAACTGGTCCTTGGAGTAGAAGTCGAAATACAGGTCGAGGGTCGGGAAACAGGCCGCGAAGAGGCCGCTGCGGCGTTGCCCGATGACGCAGGGCAGCTTGAGGTGGATCGGCTCCTGACAGGGAAAGCGCCGGGACTCCAGCTTGTATTCGGGGACGATCTTGACCTTCACCTGCCGGATCTCCGGTTCGGCGAGGTCAGACTCGATCCAGAAGAGCTCGTCCATCTTCGACCGATAAACCAGATAATCGCGCAATTGCTCCAGCACCTCCTTCTTGGAGTTGCCCACCGCGATCCCGAACTCGGTATCATCGATGATGCGTGCGGAGTAATTGCCCTGGTGGCTCTTCCAGAGAAACACCGGGCACCTGTAGATGGTTGCCATGAGAAAACAGGTTGGACTACCAGCCGCCAGGATGCAATTCGAACCGAATTGGAGAAATATGGCGCCTACGGGAGAAACGCGTTGCCGTTTCATACAGCGCTGACAAGCGCGATTGATAGTAGCCTAGGGCAACGCCCTAGGGAAATTGGCAAAGTGGAAACAAGCGCCGAAGGTGCGAGTCATCCGGGTTCAAGATGAGTCGCGCTTTCAGCGCTGGTTCTTAGATCACCTGAAACCTAGGGCGTTGCCCTAGGCTACTATGAGTCCCGTTTTCAACGGTGGATTGCGCTGCCGACGCTTGGGCCCGCACCATGGTCGTCGTTGGGGGGACGAATCTCTGCTCGCCTCCCATTACCTACGTTCGCCACCGTTAACCTCCGCCCTACTTCGTACGAAACGTCTCGCTCTGGATGAGCGCCAGCATGAGGTCGCGGAAGCCGTTGCCCTTCTCGTGATTGGCCTCGACGATCTGGGCGATCTCCTTGCGCTCGACATAATTGGGGACGCGACCGGTGGCGTAGGTGAGGAGCTTTTCTGAAATGCATGCGGAGAACAAATCGATGTTCTCCACGATCCATTGCTTCAACGCTACGGCGTCTTCGATACGCGTTCCGTCCGGCAAGGTTCCACTGGCATCAATCTCCGCACCCTGCTCGGTGACAGGTTTCCCCTTCTCATCCGTGGTGTAGATGGGATAAGTATCGCGCCACCGACCCACGGGATCGTAATTCTCCAATGCAAAGCCAATGGGATCGATCTTGCGATGGCACCCGGCACAGCTTGCCTCCGAAGCGTGAGCTGCGAGAAGATCTCTTGGCGTCTTGGCGCCGGTGGTATCCGGTGTGATGGCGGGCACGGCCTTGGGCGGCGGCGGTGGCGGCATGCCCAGAACGTTCTCCAATACCCATACGCCTCGTACGACAGGTTGCGTATCGACTCCATTGGCGGTCGCCATGAGAACGCCGGACTGGCCAAGAATCCCGCCATAGCGACCTCCTCTCGGCAAGGAGACGCGCTGCACGTTCTTGTTCTTCTTATCGAACCCTTGCTGCAAGCCGTAGACGTTCTCCGCAATATCCCTGGTAGTGAAGGTGAAGTCTGGGTCGATGAAGTCCGTCATGGGCCGGTTCTCCTGCAGCATCTCGGTGAAGAACATCTCCACCTCCGTCTCGGCGGCACGCTGGTCCTGCTCGTTGAACTTGAGCCGTGGATCCGGCATGATCTCCGGCAGCAATCGCGTATCCAGCCATTGTCCCGTGAAGCTCTCCACGAAGTTCTTGTGCCCCGCTTCCCGCAAGAGCCGCAGGGCCTGAAATTCCAGCACTTGGGGATCGGTCAATTTGCCCTGCTCCGCCTTGGATAAGAGCGTTGCATCCGGGGGGCGACTCGTTAGGAAATAAGAGAGTCGGCTCGCCAGGTCGTAGTCATCCAATGGACCCGGATGCAGCGCGCGATAGAGGAAGCGCGGAGAAATCAGGGCCGTGCGGATGGCTAGATGCATGCCTTGCTCGAAACTGTAACCCTCAGCCCGGTGTTGCTGGACGAGTTCCGCAAAGCCATCCACAGCGCTCTCCTCCACGGGGCGCCGATAGGCATCGGTCAGGAACCGCTGGAGGATGGCGCGAGTCCACTCCTCTTCCGTGCGCTTGCCCTGCTCACCCAGGAACTTGCTCTGAATCCGTTTGCGAGCCTTGTCCGCCGGTCCATCCACGATGCGGAGCGGACCTTCGATCAACGCCTCATGCACGTCCAGGCCTGGCCCATTCTCGAAGTGATCGTACGAGATCGTCTCGACATACGCGACTAGATCTCTCGTCATCAGCTTGAGGAGTTTTTCCGTTTCCGGATGGTCCAGGGTCGCCTTGCTTAGGTCCAGGGTTTCATCCTCCATGAGTGCCTTGACCCGCTCCCAACCGAGCCCGCCGCGAATCCCGCGACCGTGCTCGATCTGTTGCCAGGCCGCCAGTTCTCTTGGATCTTCCGCGAACTTCTTCCGCAACAACGCTTCAAACTCGTCCTGGTCGCCCTTGTCACTATCCAGCGGCGCATTGGCGTAATAGAATACGATCGTCTCCCCCTCGTAGAGTTCCGTCTCCAGTTCGATCGGCTGGGGATTTGGCGTCGAAACCTCAAAGCGGCCCAACGACCGTTGCCGGCTGACGCCAAGGCTATCCTGACCCGAGGCATCTCTTGCGAGCACTTCCAGGATCATGGGCTCGTCGTTGACCGGCTGAAATGCGGACGCCTGAAGCTGAATCCGATACACGCCAGAAGCCTGAATCTCCACCTTGCTGGGCCAGGTGCAGCTTCGGGACATCGGCTCGCTCTTGGATACCAGGCGCATGGCGCCATCCCGCACGCTACTGGAGGAGTAACTGATGACCATGTCTGTCGGCAGCACTTCCCGAACGCTCGATTGGGCGGGAGGCTGAACCGGCGGAAAGATCTCGTCCTGAGGGAAACCGGGAGGGAGGTCGAAGGGGATATTGAAGAGCGCACGAACCGTGTTCCGGTATTCTTCCTGATTTAGACGGCGGGCGACCGTGCCGCCAATGGGTGAGTGTTTGGTGAGGGATTCATCCAGCCAGGCAACCATGGTTTCCCGCTCTTTCGCGGCGGGTTGGTCCTTGTCTTCGGGCGGCATTTCCCCGGACTCCAACACTTTGAGCACGCGCTCCCAGTGATGCCGGGCCTCCGCTTCTTCCCAGGAGATCTCCAGGAAGTCCAGGTTCACCTCTCCCTTGGCCGAGTCTGCATCATGACAGTCCAGGCAATAGTTGATGAGAAAGTCCGTCGGCTGCTCGGGAATCGCTTCTCCTGCAAGCGCCGTACTAAACCAAGCCAGTGTTCCCAGCCATCCTATCGCCAGTGCTCTCACCATCCTAGCTGAACACCTGATTCATATTACGGCTCGCATTGGAGAAGCGGTCCACCTCCAGGCCCAGTTGCTGCATAAGAGTGATGTAGAGATCACCGAGCAAGGGCGCATCAGGCGCGTTGCGATCCGTGGCAATGTGCTGGCCGTGCTGGAAGCCACCACCCGCCACCAGCGTAGGCAGATCACTGTTGGCATGACGGCTCGCATCGCCCATCCCCGTGCCGAGCAGAACCACCGTCGAATCCAGCAAGGGGCGGCCTTCCGCGTCCTTCTTGGTCTTCAGCTGATCGAGGAATCGTCCGAAGCGACGCATGTGCTCCACTTCCACCTTCACCAGATCGCGGATCTTCTCGGGGTCATTGCCGTGATGAGAAAGCGCGTGATAACCGGCTTGAAGCGTCTCCCCTTCGATCGTGAAGACCTGACCGAGACCCGCCAGGAACATGGTCGCCACCCGCGTGGAATCGGTCTCCAGCGCCAGAGCCATGAGATCATACATGAGCGTCTCCGCTTCCAGCATCAGGTTCGGCGCGATCGGATCGTAGCCGGGCAACTGGTAATCCGTCTCGGGAATCGGATCGTCGATGCCCTTGAGTTGCCGGTTCATCTGCTTCTCCACATCCCGCACGGATTGGAAATACTCGTCGAGTTTCTCCTTATCCCGGCTGCTGACATTGCCCTGCAACCGCTTGGCATCTTCCAGCACGAGATCGAGGGAACTCCGACCGCTCTTGAGCAAATACTCACTGTGGGCCCGGTCTTCCGCAGAGGCGAAGAGCTTGCTGTATAGCACGCTGGGCCGCTGGATCATGGGGAGCGCCACTCCGTGTTTGGTATAATTCATGGAGCGGCTCGCCTTGCCGGCCGTGAGTTGGAGCGAAGGGAAGCGGGACTCCTGGCCAATCTGTTCCGCTACGATCTGGTCCAGGGAAATCGATCCGACCTGATTACCGCAGAGGTAGTTGGACCAGTTATTGTGTCCATTGCCTGCCCGGTGATCGAGCCCGGAAAACACCGTGAAGTCTTGTCGATGGGCGGCCAAAGGTTCCAGCAGAGGCGAAAGTTCATAGCCAGTTCCCGCCTGCTGAGGATAGAAGGATTGCTGGTGAAAGCCCAAGTAGGTCCCGATACAGACCAGGCGTTGGGCAGGAGCGCCGATCTTGCCAGCCGCCATCACTGGCATGGACTCCAGCATGGGCAATGCCAGGCTCACTCCTGCGGCTTTGAGGAACTTACGGCGATTCAAGTCGTGAACGGAAGGCATGAGGCTTGGAGAAGTCGGCTGGGTATTCTCCCATACCACCGATCGAATGAACCACTTTGTTCACCGAATCTCCGTTGCGATTCTCTTCCAGACCTCGTTGCTGGGAGAAGCAGCCATGAACGCGAGCCCCTTTCCCCTCCGCCAATTCCTCTGGATCACGCTTCTCTGCAGCGTCTGGATTCACATCTCCGAGACCTTCCGCTACCTGGTGCTCCTGCTGCCCAAACTCCGCGATCATCTCTCGCCTTTGGGAGATCAGATCCCGCCGATGAATCTTGGGGTATTTCTGATCTGGGGCATTTGGGACACGCTTCTCACGGCCGTCACGGTCTATACCTACTGGCTCCTGAGCCAGAAGTTCGGCGCCACCTTGCGAATCGCTGTGAAGGCTGGTGTCTATGTATGGCTGGGCTTCTTCGTCCTGTTCTGGCTTGGCATGTGGAACATGGGGCTCGCCACGGCTGCTATCGCGGGAATGGCTCTTCCACTAAGTCTTGTCGAACTGGTGGTGTGCGGATTGCTGGCGCAACAACTGAGCACACGCGTCTTCAGGTCCGTTTCCTGACTGAGCCTAAAGCCCACGCAACCACTTCAGCGCGCCTTCATCCATCCCTTTGAACTTGGGATCATCCGAAAGCGCTGCCACAAACAGGCCACCCGGTTCCACCCGATACTTGATATCATGATAGAGGCGGGACTGGGTCTTCGAACTGAGCACCAGAAAGAGGTGCTCGTTTAAAGCTCGAGCCGTTTCTTCGCCCAAGTCCGGCATGGGATCTTCTTCTGCGCCATCGACGTAGACCACATAGAGCCTCTGTTCTTCCTTTTCTGAAGTCATGGTTCTGGAGCCAATACGGCTCAAAAGGGAGTAGCGGTTTCAATGGGCCAGGTCCCCAGCTAAAGTCCCTCCATAGGCCCCTCCTTCAGCGCGTCTCTCAACTGACGCTCTGTATAGATCCTCCCACCAGACCCGATAACGACCATCAGCAAATCAAAGCCCGCTTCCTGATCATAGGTCACGATATCCAATCGCACATCGTTCTTCCACCCGGTCAGGATGTGCTGTAGCTGATTGAGCCCCTGGATATCTCGAGGGTCCTGCTGATCACAGATGTAGCAGGACGACCTTGCTTACCAGAGGAAGGAATCCCTGTATCTTTCTGGATCCGTTGCGAGACGGATGAATTCGTCCACGACTCCCTGAAACCCAGCTACCTCCAGTTCCTTGATGGAAGAGTCGTCCGTCTCCCAGCCGATATCGTGACTGAAGTAACCGATTTTGCCCTCGCGAGAACAAACAATCGCATCTCCGTTACAAACAGCATAGACGGATAAACTCTGGTCCCACTTAGGTTCAAAGTTCCCCCAATCGATGGGTCCGGACTTGGAGACCACATCGAGTGGCCGATTGGCGACAAACCCCATGTGATCGGCGTTACTCCCATGAACGATCTCCAAACCCGGGAACAGTGTCAGAAAACTCCGCAGGACGGGATGCTGCTCCCAGGGAAAATCTGGATGAAGCTCTTCCAACGGCACAGGCTCGGACCCGTAATCCTCGATCACAATACCCCATGGTGAATCGAGGTGTCGCAAAAGGAGTGAACAGGTTCCCCCAATGGGTTCGAGTGGGGAAGGCAAGGTCGCCCACTCTTCCAACTTTTGCTGATAAGCTTGCTGGTAGAAGGTTTCGTCATCTGGCTCTTCCGGGACTTGTCCGCCCCCCGTCATTTTCTCAATCATCCGCTTTGTCAAAGCATTGGTATATCCCTTCGCATCACCAGCGTACTGGCGGGCAAGCTCCTCCTCTTCCCGTTTCTCCCGCTCTTCCCGAGGTGAAAGCCCCACGGCGGACTCGGGATCCTCGATCCGCAACTGGCAAGGATCCAGAGTTCCCAAAAAATCAACGAATGGCTGCAGGTCAGGATGTGCTGCGCCAAGCCAGTGCTGCCTGCATCGAGCCTCGACGGCAGCCGCACCCAGGCCCAACAACGACCGTGTCCAAGTCCCCCAAGCCTCTCGATGTCGATCCAAAGACCGCACTGGGAATGAATAGGCAAAAAGGAGCGGCCCGGCTGGATTGAATGGATTGGAAGGGCAAACCTCAACTGCACTCATGGCAGGAATTCTACCGGTCCAAGCTGGCAGAGCGAGCTTTTGCTTCGTTCCGGAAGTGTTATCCACCCAATTCTCCCTCGACTTGATCCGGTCCCATCCCTCACCTTAACGTTCACTACCCATGAAATCCCTCACCCTCCTTCTCGCATCCCTCGCCATCGCCTTGAGCCACGTTCTGGCGGCCCCACCGAACGTCGTCATCATCTACGCCGATGACCTCGGCTGGGGCGATCTCTCCTGCTACGGCAATACCCAGCACCAAACACCGAACCTCGACAAAATGGCCAGCGAGGGCGTGCGCTTCACGGACTTCTATGTGGCAACCCCAAGTTGCGCCCCTTCCCGCGTCGCGCTGCTGACCGGCCGGTTTCCGTTTCGCACAGGCGTTCCCAGCAATCCCGCCCCTGACGGCGGCGCGGATCATGGCATCAATGCCGATGAAACGACCCTGGCAGAACTCCTCAAGGGCGAAGGCTACGCCACCAAGATCGTCGGCAAGTGGCACCTCGGACACCTGCCGGATTACTACCCCACCAGGCATGGGTTCGACTCGTACTTCGGCATTCTCTACTCCAACGACATGCGCCCCGTGATGCTGGTGCGGGATGAAGAAGCCGTGGAGTATCCGGTGGTCCAATCTTACCTGACCCAGCGTTACACTGCGGAGGCCATCCAGTTTCTGGAGGAGAACCAGGACCAACCTTTCTTCCTGTATTTCCCCCACGCCATGCCTCACAAACCGCTGGCGGCCTCAGAAGAATTCTACACGCCAAAGACTCGGGAGGATCTCTACTCCGATGTCGTTCGGGAACTGGACGCCTCCGTGGGCGAAGTCCTGGCCAAGCTCAAAGAGCTGGGCCTGGAAGAGAACACTTTCGTGCTCTTTTCCTCTGATAACGGTCCCTGGTTTGGCGGCAGCACCGGTGGATTACGCGGTATGAAAGGATCCGGTTGGGACGGCGGCACTCGCGTTCCAGGCATCATCCGTTGGCCCGGGAAAGTCCCGGCCGGCAAGGTCATCACCACTCCCTGCGCCACGGTGGATATGGTGCCCACTATTTGCGGCCTCGTTGGGATCGATGCCGCTCCGCTCAAGGTGGACGGTCACGACATCATGCCCTTGATCGATGGCTCCGGTCCCGCTCCAGACCGCGCGGTTTACACCTGGAACGGCAAAGCTTTGCTCAACGTCCGGGAAGGCAAGTGGAAGCTGCATACCATTGCCCCCCGCGCCCGGCCTCGCGGATCCAAAGACGAATTCTGGGATGATCCGCGTGGTCCCGACGGCTCGACCATCATCGCTCCCTTCGAGCAATCGCAACCCTGGGCATATCCCAGCCCCGCCGATACCAAGGAGACCGTGGCCTCCAAAGCCGGACTGCTCTTCGACATGGAAGCAGACCCCGGAGAACAAACGGATGTGGCCGAGCAACACCCGGAAGTGGTGAAGCGACTCCTCACCCTGGCCGACGCAGCGCTGAAAGAAGCCGATGGCGCGATCATGCCAACGATTATCCGCACGAAGGAACAGCCCTACCTGGGACCCGGCCGGATCACCCCTCACACCGCCATCTCCATCGAGGAAGCCCTCAGGCAAACTCGGGAGCCGGACGCGGAGTAGGCTACCAGTTTTACAGATCATGAATTGCTTTTCGGGGTTTTCGGTCTAACGGGAGCACCATCCTTTCCCCCTGTGAACTATCCCCTCAACTTCCGCTTCCAGATCGTCACCCTCTCCGAGAAGATCGAAGTCACTGACGCCAGTGGCGAGCTGATCTGTTTCGTGAAAAAGAAGAAGTTCCGGCTCAAGGAACACGTCACCGTCTTCGGTGATCGGGAGATGAAGGAAGAGCTCTGCGACATCAAGGCAGACCGGATGCTGGACTTTTCCGCGACCTATACCTTCACCGACCCCAACGGGAAGGAGTTCGGCTCCATCAGCCGCAAAGGCATGCGCTCCCTCTGGCAGGCCAACTACTCCATCTTCGATGAGCACCAGAATCACGTGTTGGAGATCGATGAGGTGAATCCCTGGATCAAGGTGATGGACGGCGTCCTTGGTGATATCCCCATCATCGGCCTCGCCGCTCAGTACGTCTTTCAGCCCACCTTCGTCGTGAAAGATCCCAAGTCGAACGAGGAACGCTTTCTGATCCGCAAGAGACCTGCCTTCTTCGAAGGTCTCTTCGAGTTGAACAAACTCACGGATATCGAGCCCGCGCATGAGATGCGCGTCCTCATGGGCGTGATGATGATGCTCATGCTCGAGCGGTATCGAGGGTGAGGTTCAGTAGGTCAGAAGTTCCGTAGACAGTGCGACAGTAAACAGTCAGGACCGACGCTGGCGAGCGAGCCGCTCGCGCTCCGACAT
>JBHIXE010000188.1:0-10795 GCA_041984905.1 Verrucomicrobiales bacterium
ATGTTTTGGTTTCATAGTGGTGAATCTTGACATTTTTGGTTGGTGAGAACTTGAAGCCTGGCGGCAAGTCAATTGGATGAGGGGGATCTCAGTGGATGAGTTAGATTGGAGAAATTTTGTCTCCATTCTGGAGGTGTTGCAGTACCGGATTGGTATCATTTTCGTAACTCTGTTAGATCGTAACTCACTGGTATAAGCCGAAGTTATGCTGGCATTGGGGCAAAACTTGCGGGGTGTGCAGCAAAATCGTTGTGGAGTCGCATTGGTGTAAGTTTTTGAGACAAAATGGTTCATTTTGAGACAAAACACACTTGCCAAGTCGGAAGTCAGCCATATATGGATGCGGAACCATGCAAGCACCCCAAGAGAGACGGGATGGCGGCGGCCGGGTTCGCCTTCAGATCGACGTCAGTAAAGACCAGTTGGATGAACTGGATTCATTCCTTGAGCAATCAAGTCTCAAGTCACGACGAGAATTGTTTAACAATATGATAACCCTCTGGCGTTGGGCTACTGAACAGGCCGCAGACGGCAGACTGCTAGCGGGCGTAGATAAGCAAAGCCTTACATTTCAACCTCTCACCTTGCCCGCGATTGAGAATGTGCGGCGGCCATCCACAAGTCCGTTGAGCCTTCGCCCAGTTAAATTGTCTGGGGAGGAAGACTGAAGATTCTCTCGCTTCGTGTTGACACATCCTAGCTAGCCAGAATTACTGAAGGACTAAGGAATTTTGATGCGTTATTTCATATTTTGAAGGATTTTGTCACATTTTGGATGTATTTGGCTATTTGCGGATCTCGGTAACGCATATGCTGCCTAAGTGCCTTTAATTGAACCTTTCGAGGCTCAAATTTAATGTAAAAAATGGTTTCACATGAGCCGTTTTGCGCCATTTTGTCAGACTTTGCTCATTTTCTGACCACTCGGGTTTTCTCGCGAAATGTCTTTGAAGCTACCATCTACTCTCCAATCTAAATTAATCGGATGGTCGAAGTCAGACCTGAAGTATTGGAATGAAACGATGGAGGGAGAACGAATTGAAATCACTCGGGTCAATCGTCGCTTTCTCCTGAACCCAACGACAAAGAAGGAGAAACTACTGAGGGATTGGTACGAAGCCTGTTACACAGAAGCGAAGCGAACCTACGCCACACTTGAGTATTTATTTGAGAATCGGGAACGTGTGCCGGAATTGAGCGAGTTGCTTCAAGAGGCAAGGGAAACCCGGGTTGAGAGAACCAGGACATTGGAAGATCCAGAAGACCGCGTAACTACTAACTTAGGTCAATGGCTCGTCGAACTGGGAGATGCAGCGGAGGGTTGCACCATCAATCATTTGGCCTCTGTGCTGCTTGCCAAAGCCAGCGAGTTTAACAAAACTAATCCTCTGAGACTGAATCTAGACGAAATATGGCACGACATTTTTGCCGAAGTGAACAGGCCTCTTGTGAAGCGAACCGCCGACCACTTTTCATTCGCAGGCGGAGAACATCTCTGGAGGCTCCTGGAGAAGACCAAAGTAAATAGCGAAGTTTTGAATAAAGACTACTGCCGAACGATTCTCGATACAGTTTACATTCAAGAGAAACAAGCTGCCCTCGCTGTGAATGAAAACAAATACAACTTTGGAAGGCGCATCTGGAAAGTCATCGTTGCATCGGAAGAGACTGTAGGGAGACTTAGAGAAATTGAGAGGGAGTCAATCTCTTGGGGGGCAACTGATTTTAAGACCCTAGTCCGATACGGTCTGATACGTCACTTCGAGGCCAGGTTTCCAGAGCAAATAAGACCTTTCGAAATGGAGTAGGTTCACGACTTGGGCTTGGGCCAGTTCAGATGCTCGTGCAGGAAGTCGTAGCTGCCTTCCCCATTGATGGAGTGTGGGCCCACGAACCACTCGATGTTCACCTTCTCATCCAGACCAAGGCGAGCTCCGTAGAGGTGACGCACTTTGGCGAATTCATAGGCCACCCGGGAATCCGGCGCCACACCATCGAAGTGGCCTCGCTCCACCATGAAGGGACGCGGCGCGATGAGGGCGGCCATTTCCGAGTAGTTGAAGGTGTTGCCAAGGTTGAACTCGAAGATCTCGTACTCTCGCTTGTTGGCGTAGCTGTAGCGTAGGGAGAGGGGATCCGTGGCTGCGTTCTTCCAGATCCAGTCATTGAAGTCGGCGGAACAGATGGAGAGGCAATAGCCATCCACGAGGGGCGGAATGCGCATCGCGGACTTGCCACCGTAGCTGAGTCCGTAGAAAGCGATTCGTTCCGGATCCACGAAAGGCTGAGTAGCGAGCCAGCCCGTGATCTGTTGATGCTGCGGCACGATCACCGAGAACAGGGTGCAGCCAATGGCATTCGCCTTGAACTGCAGGGTGCGAAAGCGGTCGTGGAAGATGTAGGGATTCTGGGGTGCGAAGGTGATGAACCCTCGTTCCGCGAGGCGGGTGGCGAAAGCCTTGTAGGCATTGAACTTCGCCTCGCTAATGACGTCCTGAGGCCGGCCTTCGAGACCATGCTGACACACCACCACGGGGCGTTTCTCCTTGCCGGACAGATCCAGGTTTTTCGGCACGGTCAGGATGCCATAGGCAAACACCTCCGGAAACACATCCAGCACCACTTCATAGCTCACCGTCTTCTCGCCCTCCTGATACTTGCGTGAGCGGGGCTTGGGCGGAAGGAAGGGCTGGCCCAGGCTTCCGATCACCTCATCCTGAAAGGCTTGCCGATAGGGCTTGATGGTCTCGGTGAAGGTCCCCAGGTTTTCCGGTTTCAGCTTGGCAAAGTATTCCTTCCGAACTCGCTCGGCGTCCAGCAGCGCCCACTGGTTGTGTCGCTCGATCTCTTCTATTTGCTGGGTGAGGCGGCGCTGGATGAGGTCCACGCCATTGCGCCGATCCATCACTTCCTGGTAGATGTCGCCCAGTTCCTTGGGTGCAAAGGCCGCATCCAGATTGCCGTTCACACCAAGATGCCGCAGAAGCGCGCGAAGGGTATCGTCCGAGACCGGATCGGAGGCTTTGATGAAGTCGATCCCGGTGGATGGAGTCAGTCCTTCCAGCAGCTGGTTGAAGCGGGCGATCTCGGCCTGAACGGTTTCCACGTCCGGTGTTAGAAGCCGGCCAGGTTTGCCGTTCTTGTTGGCGGACGTGACCGAGACTTGCGGCGCGCCATTTTCATCGGGTCGAAACACATATTCCGGATACTTGCTGTGTTCCACGACCACGCCGCGGGGAGCGATGAGGCTGGCGACTTCCGCGTCTCCAAACTCGCGCAGGAGCCGAAAGACGTTACGATCCGCGGGCTCATCCCAAACCTGTTTCCGGGATCCAAAGTACCCGCTGACTCCGGCGCAGGCGATCCGGGTATCCGATGCGGCGGCGTAGAGAGCGATCCGGCCACCTTCACCCCAGCCAACCACACCCACGGGGCGTTGCGTCTCCCGCTGGGAAGCCAGGAAAGCATCGACGGCGCTAAGAACCTTCTGGACCTCGTATCCCACCAACGTGCGGCCCAGCTCAAAGGCGGGGCGGTGGAGCCATTCCCGGTTGGACATCTTGTATTCGTTCTCGGTCCGGTCGATGACCGTCGGTACCAGGACCCGGCAATGGGCTCGAACCAAGGTGAGGACATAGTTGGAAGTGACTGGAACTCGGGCGTTCGCCGGGAGTCCCGCCAATTCCTCAGGGGCTTGGCTGGCGTCGGGCAGGACGATCACATCTGCCACGGGTTCCTTAGTAGGCACAAAGAGCAGGCCTTCTCCCCAGACGTCCCCGAACGCGCGCCAGCGCACATTGTACATCACAAACTCCTCCCCCCGGACGTCGATCCGCTCCTGGCGTTGGATGATCTCGAAGCGCGGATCCTCAAAGCGCTTGTCTTTGTTGAGGCCGATGATGTCCTGGAATCGCTTCCGATTCTTTTCGATCGACTTGATATAGGCCTCGTGATTGGCGAGGTCCCGCTTCCAGTAATTGGCTCTGGCGGGAATGGAGGCTTCGATCTGGCTCAAGAGAAATCCGTCGATCCCTGTGATCATTCGAGACGCGAGGTCACCTTCCCAGTCCAGGGGGGCGGTATTGGGGAGCGGGGTGGGCTCCGCGGCGGGTTTGAGAATCGGCCAGGGCGGCGGCGCTTCCTCTTTGGCTTCCTGAGCGTGAAGCCATGGGGACAGGCAAAATAAGAGGACTAAGACCAGGGGTAGTCTCATGCCAAGACTTCAGCAGAATCTAGGCCACTTAGCAAATGGCATCGCTCACCTCTGGAGACTTGGGAGAACTACCCGAACATCACCTTACAAATGACCACGGCGGCGATCATTCCGGCCAGGTCCGCGCAAAGACCTGCGGCCAAGGCGTGGCGGGTCTTGCGAATGGCCACGGATCCAAAGTAGACCGCCAGCACATAGAAGGTGGTTTCCGTGCTGCCGAACATGGTCGCAGCGGTGAACTGAACCGTATCGCTGACTCCTGGCGTTGTCACAATGTCCGTCAGCACGCCGCTACTGCCGCTGCCGCTAAGAGGACGCATCAGTGCCATAGGCAAGACTTCCGTCGGGAATCCCAGTGGTTGCAGGATCGGCCGCAGCAACATCTGGAAGATGCCGAGGGCCCCCGAACTTCGGAAGATCCCCAGCGCCACCAGCATGGCCACGAGATATGGCATGATGCGCACCACCACATTCCAGCCCTCCTTGGCGCCTTCCACGAACTCCTCATAGACCCGCACTCCGCGAAGCGCCGCATAAAGGGTGAAGAAGAGAAAGATAAAGGGCACCGCGACCGCGGAGAGCCCGAACATCCCTCTCAAGAATAATGGCTCCTGGGCGGGGGCTGCCTCTTCCGTCTCTTCAGCGGTCTCTTCGGCAGGTGTGGCCGCTGCGGTAGCGTCGGTCGCTTCGGTTTCCTCCGCGGAATCATCCTGCGGTGCGGCAACTCCATTCAATTCGTCCGCCAACTGGGCAATGCCGATCGACTCCCGAAAGGCCCGCTGATCTGCTTCTGGCATGGTTTCCAGGGCCAGGAAGCCCACAAACAACAGGGCGATGACTCCCAGCAGAATTTTGTGTCCTGCTCGAAGCGGCATCAGAGATTTGGACGCCTCGCCCGGCTTCTCCTCACCGTTTCCCTCAGCCACAGCCGCATCCTGAATATCGCCCTTGGAAATGCGAAACATCGGCATGCCCTGAAAGGTCTTCACGGCCAGGATCGCCACGCAGGTGGAGCACAGCGTCGCCAGGATCGCCGGGGCGATGACCTGGTAGGGATTGGACACGCCCGCGGAGCTCAGAATCGCGATGGCCGTTACGGGGATCAGGGTGACCGAACTCGTGTTGATCGCGAGGAAGGTGCACATCGAGTTGGTTGCGACGCCCTTGTGCGGGTTCAGCTTTTCCAACTGTTCCATCGCCTTCAGGCCGAGGGGAGTGGCGGCATTGCCGAGGCCCAGCATGTTGGCCGCCATATTCATGATCATGGAGCCCATGGCAGGGTGATCTGCAGGGACCTCGGGGAACAACCGGGTCATGATGGGCCGCAGAGCGCGAGCCAGCATCTGAATCATCCCGGCGCGTTCCGCAAGGCGCAGCACGCCCAGCCACATCATCATCAAGCCGCCCAGACCAATGGCGATCTCCACCGCCAGCTTGGCATACTCGAACATGCTGCCGACCACGCCAGAGTCTTCTCCCCCAAACCGGCCCAGCAATCCACCAACGACAATCCCAATGGCAATCAGGGCCAGCCAGATGTAATTCAGCATGTCGCCCCTACGTTTCACCGAATGCAGGGGCCCTGGCAAGGCATTACCTTTCGCTTGATTTCCCCCTCAATTGAGAAAGGTTCGCCCCACGGACCCCCGTCCCGATCATTCCAATCTCAGTCCACCTCTCATTATGCCCAAGAAACCTGTTGTATTGATCATTCGTGATGGATGGGGAAAGAACCCTGGCGGCGAGAAAACCGCGGAGCAGGACGCCAATGCTTCGCTGCTGGCCAAGACTCCCTTTCACGATCACCTCTACGAGACCTATCCCATGGGCATGGTCGTCACCTGTGGGGAAGACGTGGGTCTGCCCGCAGGTCAAATGGGGAATTCCGAAGTGGGGCACCTCAACCTCGGCGCGGGCCGCGTTGTCTACCAGGATCTCACCCGGATCAACCTGGCCATCCGGAATGGTGAACTCGCCGATCAACCCGCTCTGAAAGAAGCCTTCCAGAAAGCGCAGGGCAAACGCCTCCACCTCATCGGTCTCGTCTCGGATGGTGGGGTGCATAGTCACCAGGATCACCTCATCGCTCTCGCCGATGCTGCGAAAGCCGCCGGCGCCGACGACATCTGGGTTCATGCGATTACCGATGGGCGCGATACCTCTCCAACGGGTGGCAAGGGCTACCTGAAATACTGCGAGGAAAAGCTCGAGCCCAGCGGCGCCAAGATCGCCACGGTAGTCGGCCGCTACTACGCCATGGACCGGGATAAACGTTGGGATCGCACCAAGATTGGTTGGGATGCCATCGTGCTTGGCAAGGGGCAGATTGAGACCTGCAAACCGAGCGATGCCGTCGCCAAGTGCTATGAAGGCGATACCACGGACGAATTCCTCCTGCCCATGGTCTTCGAAGGAGCGGGTGAGCAACGCGTTCGCGATGGGGACGTTATCATCTTCTTCAACTTCCGCGCCGACCGTGCCCGGCAACTCTCCAACGCTTTCCTTTACCCGGACTTTGACGGGTTCGACCGCGAAGCCACTCCGAAGGTCCACTACGTCACCTTCACCGAATACGACGCCGAGTATCCCTGCGAGGTCGCGTTTCCGCCTGAGGAACTCAAGGACGTGCTTGGCGAAGTGGTCAGTCGAGCTGGCCTCAAGCAGCTGCGCATTGCCGAGACCGAGAAGTACCCGCACGTCTCTTACTTCTTCAATGGCGGCGTCGAGAAAGCCTTTGAAGGAGAGGACCGGGCGCTCATTCCCTCACCCAAGGACGTCAAGACCTACGATGAGAAGCCAGAAATGAGCGCCGCCGAGGTCACCTCCACGCTGCTCAGCAAGATCGAGGACTACGACCTGGTCATCCTCAACTTTGCCAACCCCGACATGGTCGGACACACCGGCGACGTCGAAGCCGCCATCAAAGCCGTCGAGACCATCGATGGCTGTGTGAAGCAAGTCGTCGATAAGGTGCTGGAGCTGGATGGCAAGCTCCTCATCACCGCCGATCACGGTAACTGCGAGTTCATGCGCAACGCCGATGGATCCCCGAACACGGCCCACACGGTATTCGACGTGCATTTGCTCTACGTCTCGAACAACCCCAAGGAGTTCTGGCTGGAAAACGGGCGGCTCGCGGACATTTCCCCGACCTTGCTGGACATGCTCGGCGTGCCCCAGCCCGAGGCCATGACCGGAGGAAGTCTGCTGCGTCGCACGGACAATGCCTAAAGACCCCAAAAGTGCTCTTGCATTTGGGGCGAATTACCATTTATTACCCTTCCCCAAATACCCCGTGGTGTAACGGTAGCACAACTGATTTTGGTTCAGTTTGTCAAGGTTCGAATCCTTGCGGGGTAGCCACTCATAACTCTTTCTGAATGAGTGGCTTGAGTTGGTGGACCTAAGGGCTGTTCACCCTACCAGGCTTCACCTCCCTCGGAGACTGCGGTAGGACGCAATTCCGGCCCGAGACTGATTGGGGCGGACACTTCGATGGGACCTTCACCCGGCAAGTCCACGCCGCCTTTGGATTGGGGCTCTACACCAAAGTTTGGGGGATTGGTGTGTTTAGATCCGCCACACTTAGCAATCACTCTAGTGCGGTTTGCTGTGTATCACCGAGCCAAATTCTTCTAGTTGTCCGTACATGGCATCAATCGATGGGATCTTTCTGAAGGAATTCGGTTGAGAAAGGACTGTTAGAGTTGAATGTTCAAATGAACAGATTCTGAATCTGTCCAAAGTTTTTTGACTTTCAAATCTTCCTAACATATACCCAAAGCATGAGAGAGTTTGCAGCGATTGATCTTTTTGCGGGAGCTGGGGGAATGTCCGTAGGTTGCCATCAGTCTGGGTTGGACTTGAGACTCAGCGTTGAATTGGATCCTGCTGCTTGCAAGACATTGCGAAAGTCTCATTCCTTTCACAACTCTGAAGTGATTGAGGCAGATGTGTCCCTTTTACCTGGCCAAGAGATTCGAAAATTGGCTGGGCTAGGAAAGACAGATCCACTTCTTGTCGTTGGGGGGCCCCCATGCCAACCGTTTTCAAAGAACGCATATTGGACGGACCCTGGAGAAGACGCGGAATATCGAAGAGCGCGGTCACGAGGCGAGAAATCGACAAAGCCAAATCCTATTGTGACTCCGAAGGTTGATTCTCGGAGAGACTTGCTCGGAGAATTTCTCCGAATAGTAGTCGAATCTAAAGCGGAAGCTTTTATATTTGAAAATGTCCCCAGCATCCTTCACCCTCGTAACAAAAAGACATTTCATCGCTTCTGCGATCATGCCGAGTTCCTAGGATTTCAACTTCGATATCAGGTTCTAAATGCCACCGATTTTGGTGTTCCGCAGAATCGATACAGGCTCGTCCTGGTGGGAGCGAAAAGATTTGTGCCTAAGCTTCCAACGCCCAGTCATTCAGCCAAAGAAGCGAACGATTTACATTTGCTGCCAACTCCCACTGTAAAGGAGGCAATAAGAGGGTTCGGAGGAGCGCGATACATAGAGCAAGGAGAGTCGATATCGGGACGTTGGGAACATCAACTGCGAGAGATTCCTCCGGGTAAGAATTACAAAGCGCTGACAGCGTGGGCAGGACACCCAAGCCCTTCATTTGAAGCTGAGACAAGGTTCTGGAACTTTCTTCTTAAGCTTCATCCAAATAGGCCCTCATGGACAATTGCCGCATCGCCCGGGCCATGGACCGGTCCGTTTCACTGGGATAATCGGAGATTACGTGTGCCAGAACTTGCAGCTATACAGGGATTTCCTCGAGGGTATAAATTTGAGGGGGCGCGGAGAGAAAAAGTAAAGCAAATTGGTAATGCAATGCCTGCACCATTGGCAAAGGCCGTGGTAGAAGCAGTTTTATCAAGTTAGTATGGACCTTCAGCCAAAAATGGTGAGCCTGTTTTCAGGTTGTGGTGGGCTGGACCTCGGATTGCACCAAGCAGGTTTCGAAACGGTGTTTGCAACCGATCAAGACACTCAATGCAAACTGTCTTATGAAGCTAACCTCCCTGAGGTTCCTTTCTGGCAAGGTAATGTCAAAGACGTTGATTGCGGTTTGATCGGCAGTCTCAGTAACATCACTCTTCTGGCGGGGGGACCACCTTGTCCTCCCTTCTCCAAAAGTCGATTCTATCGCAAGGAAAAAAAACGGGCTCTCGATGATCCAAACGGAGAACTAACGATTGCCAGCTACCTCCGAATACTGGAGAGCCTAACCCCAGAAATGTTTCTATTAGAGAATGTTGCTGGATTGGCGTATCGCGTTCATCACGAGGCACTTGACTACATTATCAGGTCGGCGGCAGATCTTGGGTACATTGTAAACTGCAAAGTCTTAAACGCAGCAAACTATGGAGTTCCACAACTACGGGAACGTTGCTTTGTGGTAGGAACCAGGAGAAAAGCATTCGAGTTTCCTTCTCCCACACATCGGGATCCTGGGAAGGGTGTCGAGCTCTTCAGTGAGAGTATGCCAAGCTGGGTAACCGCCGGAATGGTCCTAGAAGACTTGGATACAGAAGAAAATGCAGACGATGCTGGCCACTTCGCTGGAGGAAAGTACCACCATTTGTTGTGTGAGCTCCCGGAGGGCGAGAATTATCTCTACTTTACGAAGGAGCGAGGATATCCTGATCCAGTATTCAAATGGCGTTCGCGATACTGGTCATTTCTTCTTAAGTTAAGTCATGAGATGCCTTCTTGGACAATTCAGGCCCGAAGGTCAAACAATATGGGGCCGTTTCATTGGAGAAATAGAATACTGCGCATAGCAGAAGTAAAACGTCTCCAAACTTTCCCTGACGATTGGATCTTAGAGGGGACTGTTGAGCAGCAATGGCGCCAGATTGGCAATGCGGTACCTCCGCTATTGGCAAAACACATTGGAGCGGCACTGTTGAAGCATTGGCGCAACTTCGAGGCAGTTCACATAGAGGACGTCTCGACAACAAAGAGATAAGAGGTTATGCCAGCGATTCATTCCCGTGAGATCGTCGACAGGATTGGTAATGCTATATTGGATTCAGGTGGGGTCCCCACCTATCTCTCAGACAATGTCCAAGCCCATCCGCGAATCTTCGGAGTCGACTACCAGGGGAACTCCTATACAATCTGGGTGTATATATGGACGCTAACTCATGGAGGACGTGTGTCTCTTCCTAACGAACTTCGAATTCAACTCACGTCGGTTAGTTCACCGCTTAGGCTAAATCCTAGTGGATTTACCGTTTTGATGGGGTTGCATGAGACTACTGGTGTCTTTGCTGGATTTGATCTCTTGACCCATCACACATTCTCTACTGGCTCTTCATCTGTTCAGATAGACCTTCAGGCCGTCAATCAAGCCCTTCAAGATGGCTTGGCGTTTTCCCGAAAGGAGAATGATGAGATTGCTGTGGGCGTTCGTTCAGATCAATTCTTAAACTATGTAAGGCACGCTCAGGACTTTCATGAATTCGGGCAAGATGCTGCTGCAATGAGTTTGCTCGAATCTGCTGCTGCCAATCAAGATGTAGCTCAAGATGAGTTAGCGGGGGTGGGGCAGGATCGGCAAGTTGTAATTAGA
>JBHIXE010000189.1:0-10696 GCA_041984905.1 Verrucomicrobiales bacterium
TATGAGACCGCCTTTATTGGCAAATGGCACATGGGCGGAGAGGTGGATGATCCCCAGCGCGGCTTCGATCACTGGGTCAGTTTCAAAGGCCAGGGGATCTATTGGCCGCATGAAGAAGGACTCAAGGTTACGGGCCGTTACGTGCCCCAGGCGACCAAGTCCGGAATCAACGTCAATGGCGAGCGGGTCGATCAAAAGGGCTACATCACGGATGAACTGACGGATTACGCCATGGATTGGCTCAATACGCGGAGCACGGACAAGCCCTATTGCCTCTACCTCTCTCACAAGGCCGTGCATGCGGACTTCCTGCCGCCCAATCGGTTTGCCTATCGCTATGAAGGAGAGGAAGTGCCGGCGCCGCTGACCTGGGCCGACGCGCCTGAGGAATTCCGGGATGTCCCCATGTGGGTGCAGAACCAGCGCAATAGCCGGCACGGCGTCGAATTCGCTTACTACACCAATCTGAACCTGACCGACTACTACAAGCGCTACTGCGAAACCATCCTGGCCGTCGATGAGAGCCTGGGTCGTCTGCTGGGTTGGCTCGACCGGACCGGCGATACCGAGGAGACGCTGATCCTTTACCTGGGCGACAATGGGTTCCTCTTCGGAGAGCACGGCTTGATCGACAAACGTTGCGCCTATGAGGAGTCGATCCGGATTCCCATGATCTGGCATTGCCCGGCCATCTCACCCAAGGGGATCACGGTCAGTGAAACCGTGGCCAACATTGATGTGGCTCCCACCATCCTGGAATTCGCCGGGTTGCCGGTCCCTGAGAACATGGACGGCACCAGCTTCCTGCCGCTGGCGAAAGGGGAGAAAGACGTCGAGTGGGCAAACGAGTTGCTCTACGAATACTACTGGGAGCGCAACTATCCCCAGACGCCCACCACTCACTCGCTTCGGGCGGGGCGCTACAAATACATCCGCTATCATGGTGTCTGGGACACGGATGAGCTCTACGACTTGGAGGAAGATCCTCAGGAACGCATCAATCTGATCAACGACCCCGAGTACGCGGAGACCATCGAATCCATGAACGCCCGGATGTTCGAGATGCTGCAGCAAAGTCATGGCGAGGAGATGCCGCTCTTGCCGGATAAAGGCACCAAGTTCTATCACCGCAAGGAAGGTGGCAGCAAAGGCGCTCCTTTCCCGGACTGGTTCTACCGCGAGGCCGGTACGAGCGGGAAGTAGGCAGCCTGGAATTCAATCATCCCAATCACAGAATTATGAAAGCTCTCTCTCTTCTGGCGCTCTGGATTCTCGCCTTACCTTTGGTATCTCAAGCGCAGGACAAGCCTAACGTGCTGCTCATCACCGTCGACGATTTGAACGATTGGGTGGGTTGTCTCGGCGGACATCCCCAGGCGCGGACTCCGAATCTCGACCGGCTGGCGGAACGAGGGGTGCTCTTTACCAACGCCCATTGCAACGCGCCCATCTGCAATCCGTCTCGCGTCAGCTTCATGACGGGAATCCGGCCTTCGACTTCCGGGATCTACGTCAACTCTCATCGATTCCGCCTGAGTCCCGTCCTCAAAGATGCGGTGACGATGCCTCAGCACTTCGCCCAGAATGGTTACCTCACCATGGCCACGGGAAAGCTGTTCCATGGATCGAGATCGCAGGAAGAGTTCCAGGTCTATGGGCCAGCGGAAGGTCAGGGGCCCTCTCCCAAGCAAAAGATCAGCATCCCCAAGGAGATCTCCAGCAGCAAACTCTGGGATTTCGGCGCCTACCCGGAAGACGAATCGGCGGCTCACGACTTGATGGATGCGCGCTGGGCGGCGGAGCAATTGGGACAGGAACAGGAGAAGCCCTTCTTCCTGGGAGTGGGATTCTATCGGCCGCACGTTCCGCTCTATGCACCGCCCAAATGGTTCAACGCGTTCAAGCCGGAGGACACGGTCTTGCCTCCCGTGATGGAGGGGGATCTGGACGACATCCCGGAGTTCGGCGTGAAGCTCCATACCAATCCCTTACCGCCGCCGCATGCCTGGTTTGTGGAGAAGGAGCAATGGAAACCCGCCGTCGCTGCTTACCTGGCCTCCACCTATTTCATGGATCATTGCCTGGGCGTGGTCATGGACGCTCTCGATGCGAGCGCTTATGCGGACAACACCTGGATCGTGCTGTTCTCGGATCACGGCTTCTTCCTGGGGGAGAAGGATCGCTGGGCCAAGCAATCGATCTGGGAACGCGCCACCAAGGTGCCCATGATCGTGGTGCCGCCCAAGAACGCGGAAGGGTTCGCGACCAATGCGCGGTGTTCGCGTCCCATGGATCTGCTAAGTGTGTATCCGACCTTGATCGAGCTGTGTGGCCTTCCAACTCGGGAGGAGCTGGAAGGAGTGAGCATCGTCCCTTTGCTAAAGAACCCGGAAATGGATTGGGAACGCCCTGCCATCACCACCTACGAGCAAGGGAACCATGGCGTGCGCAGCGAGCGTTGGCGCTTTATCCAATACGCGGACGGATCGGAGGAACTCTATGATCATCAGAAGGATCCGAACGAGTGGAGCAATCTCGCCCCCAACCCGGAATACACCGCAGTGCTGGAAGAGCACCGGAAATGGTTGCCTGAGGTGAATGTGAGGGCGATGGCTAAATAGGGCGGGATTGAAGACGACAAGTTCAATCTGATCGAAACCGCAACGCGAGAGATGCGCCTGCTGGAACCCGAATGAGGTGGCGGAAGAGGAGGGAAACGCTCCGTTGTTTCCGCCGGTGGCATTGCTGCGACGGCTCTAGAATGTAGCGGAAAGCGTGAGCTTTTCGAGGCGGAGCCCAAGCCAGTTCAATCGAAATCCTCACTGATTCCGCTACATCGCTTTTGTTAACTATCCCAAGATCGACTCCACCTTGGCCATGGGCAGGAAGTGTCCCACAAGCGGTTGCGACAGGTCGTCCTGCGATTGCTGCCAGGTGGCGAAGATGCCTTCGTCCAGAACGACGGTGCTCACATAGCGGCTGCAGCCCGTGCCATAGGGCGAGGTGAAGAAGGGGCGATCGATGGATAGGCGCTCGATTTTGGGGAAGTCTTCGTTCAACCCAAAGGCCATTCCGCCGATCTCCTCACAGGACCAGCCCCGGGGACGCTTCACGGCCTGGGGATTGTCATCGACCTGGCGCAGGGATTCCGCTCCGCAATAGGCGTAGAGACTCATGTCCGGCAAGTCCGCGAATCGTCCCACCTTGGGCACCGGCATTTGATCGGTCACGCGTGTGACTGCAATGTCCCAGACCGGACCGCGAGAGAGCATCTCGTGCGTCACGTGCTCGAAAGTGGAGCTGCCCGCCTTGCGCACCGCGAGGCTCGTGTTGGAGCTCGACCAGGTGTAGGGGTGATTGCAGTAGATCAGTCCAGTGTCGCCATTGGGCAGGGTCGTGGCGGTCGGATCCTTGACGTGAAGATGGGCCGGTTCCGTGCCGACGATAAGTTCTTTCACTTCCGCGCCCTTGAGACTGAGGAGTTCCGGGGCGGACAAGAGATCGATGGACCACACTCCGGTGCCGCCTTTTTGGAAGTCAGCTAGATCCTCGGGATACGCGATTTTCTTTTCGGTGGAGACGTAGAGCTCCACGCCATCGTCGGTGAGAAGCAGGGAGGCACCTTCGATCGATACCACTTCCTTGTCGCCGCACTGCAGGTCAGCCTTGGACCAGCTGAGCACCTTTTCCCAGGGAGCCGCGACGGATTCCGCGCGAAAGATGGCCAGCTCCAGACCGCGTTCGCCAGCACCGACGCCCGTGCGGGAATCGCCGAAGTTCCGGTAACGACCGACGATGAGCAGGCTTCCGTCCGGCGCCTGGACCACCTTGCCGCCGCCAAACCAGAAGCCAGTCGAGGCCTTCTGTGGTGGGACCAGGATCTTAGCCTGGCGTTGATCGATGAGTTCCAGGGAGAGTTGAATCAGGAGTTCGGAGTAGTCAGGCAAGGGCATGGCGCAAGCATGGCTCGCAGATCGCTACGGGCGCAAGCGGGTTTTTTGTCAGTCGGACGCGTTTTCAGGATTGGTGAGGCGATTCGAATCCGGCATACTCAAGGGTATGAGCGCAAGCCAAGGGTGGGAATGGTGGAAGGGGATGTGGATCGTTCTTCTTCTGTGGTTGGGGCTACCGGGTATCAGCGGGGCCTGTCTCTGGGATCGGGATACCTTGGCCTCTGAGGTGAAGGGCTTTCCGGAAACTTTGGAAGTGATTGTCGGACGCTTTGAGCGGTATCCCGATCTCTACTACCAAATGCGGGTGGAACGGTTGAAGTCGGCGATTCTGCAGCAGGCCAAGGACTTGGCGCTCTATGACGATCTGGCAGTGGCCTATGACCGGTTGGGGCAAAGCGACCGGGCCATTGCCTGGATGGAGCGGAAACGGGCGCAATTGGACCTGGCTCCTGACAAGGAGCATGAGTATCGCTACTTCGCCAATCTTGGGACCTTCCACGCGCATCGCTGGCTCAAGAACGGCAAGAACTGGGAGGATATGGCCGATATCGAGAGGGCTTGCGAGCTGATCGCCAAGGCGATCGAGATCAATCCGAACGCCCATTTTGGCCGGGAGAAATACCAACTCATGGCGCTGGAATGGATCCGGGATGATCCGCGGAAGGAGGAGGACAAATATGTGAGAACCTTTCTTCCTGTTGAGGATCCATTGGGCGTGTGGCCTCACGTGGTCGATGAGTCTTCGCCCCGGTATCGGGACATGGTTAAGGGCGTCAGTGGTTTGATTGTGCTGGGAGCAGCCTGGGAGAGTGTGGATGTCCACTATGCCTTGGCCTATGCGCTTCAATTGGATGGACGCAGCCACTTCGCGAAGCTGGCGATCCTCAGCATGGAGGAGCTGATGGCAGAGGGGAAAGAATCCATCATCCCAGGTTACGAACCGGTATCCAATACCTCACTCGAACAGACCACGGCCCCGAGCTACTTCAAAGTGACGCGTGCCGAAGCCAACCGTTGGCACGAGGAACGTACGGCTTATCTCATGGAGCGACTGGAGCAGGGGATGCATCCGGATACCCATATCGAGTTCTGGAGAGACTATCGGAGCTCCACGAAGCCTCCGAAGATGCCGAGGTTTGGAAATGTGAAGAGAGATCTTCGGGACTTTTTGGCTTACGCAGTGACCCCGGAAGGAATATTTGGCTTCATGTTTCTCACCGTGGTGATCGGAGTGCCGTTGAAGTTGATCGTGGTAGCTCGCCGGAATCAGCAACAGGCGGGACCGTGATTCTACTTCTGAGCTGAGTTCACCTCGGGCTCACCCTCACATTGTGAGTTTAGAGAGCCATACCGAACGATGAACGGGAAGCCCTCGATATCAGTGCCTTCCGGGTGATAGAAGGGATGTTTGCCGTTCGGACGGGCTACACTCTGGCCAACCTTGAAACTGGCCGCTGAACGGTTGTCCCGTCGCCAGTCCGAACCGACCAGACGGACCAGGAGGGTCACTGTCTGTCCTCGATATCTATCATGACCTGATACCACCTCTCCGAAGACACCGATAATCATCCTTCTCTCTTCCAAAACTCCTGCGACCCTTACCGAGAAGGGGGATCTGTCGTGTGCGATCTCGTGCTCGCCGGGTGCGTGGACAATCTGGACGTCATCTCCAGGAGTCACGATCACTTCTGCTTCGATCTGGGCAATCGCGGGCATGAACTATGTGGAGGAACCTGCCTCATCTGCTGCGTGGCGATCAAATCCCAAACTCTGAGACGGACGGCGGACATCCGCGCTCCGCACCGACCCCGAGTTTTTGTGTTTGCACTAGAGGCGGTTCGGCTGCTTGGGTGAGCCTCTCGAAATCATGCCAGCAAAACCTCTCAACGTCGCCATTCTGGGGCACCGCTTTATGGGGCGGGCCCACTCCAATGCCTGGAACAAGGCTCCCATGTTCTTCGATCTGCCATTTAAGCCGGTGCTGAAAGTCGCCGCGGGCCGGGATCAGGAGGCCCTCAAGGAATTCGCCGACAACTGGGGCTGGGAAGAGTGCGTCACGGACTGGCGCGAGGCCGTGGAGCGGGATGACATCGACGCGGTCGATATCTCTCTGCCCCAACACCTTCACTACGAGGCCGCGCTGGCGGCAGCGAAGGCAGGCAAGCACATCTTCTGTGAGAAGCCTCTCGCGATCACTTCCGAGCAAGCTGCGGAAATGCTGGAAGCCGCGGAGTCGGCTGGGGTGGTGCACTACCTGAATCACAACTACCGGCGGTGCCCTGCGGCGACCCTGGCACGGCAATTGATCGATGAAGGCCGCATTGGGGACATCTACCACTGGCGCGGCGCCTATCAGCAAAGCTGGCTCGTAAATCCGGACACGCCCATCGATTGGAAGCTGAAGAAGGCCACGGCCCACGCGGGACCACAATGGGATCTGAACTCGCACAGCGTGGATATGGCGCATTACCTGGTGGGCGACATCTCAGCGGTGAGCTGTTTCATGAAGAACTTCATCAAGGAGCGGCCTCTAGCGGAGGATCCCTCCAAGATGGGCGAGGTGGAAGTGGAAGACGCCGCGCTGATGATGGTCGAGTTCGCGAATGGAGCGTTGGGCACTTTCGAGGCAACGAGGTTCGCGACTGGCCGTCGCAATCATCACACCTTCGAGATCTACGGCAGCAAAGGCGCCTTGGCCTGGGATCTTGAAGACATGAATCGCCTTCATTACTACTCCCAGGATGACGAGCCGCATATCGCGGGCTGGCACAATATCCTGGCGACGGAACGCATCCATCCCTATGCCAGCTGGTGGCCGCCCGGGCACATCATCGGTTACGAGCACGCCTTTGTGCATGCCGTGGCGGACTTCATCAAGGCCATCGGTAGCGGCAGCGCGATCGAACCAAATTTCAAGGACGGTGTGCGCATCCTCAAGGTCCTGGAGGCCGGGATGATCTCGGCGGAGAAGGGGATGAAGGTGAGCGTGGGGTAGGTCGAGAAGATAAAAAGTACGATTCCCAGCGCCAAAGGCGCAATTCATATTAGCCTAGGGCAACGCCCTAGGAATGAGATGGTTATGCCTTAAGAGCGCTATCGGCGCGACTCAACCTGGATGATTCGCGCCGGTGGCGCTTATAGCTGTATACCCCTTATCCCTAGGGCGTTGCCCTAGGCTAATATGAATTGCGCCTTTGGCGCTGCTTGCTCGCGATTGGGGGTGCTCTCGGGACTCTCGCGCTCCGGCACTTAACCCTCTTTCTGCACCAGCCGAATCGCCTCGATGGTTCGCTCGATGGACTTGGGCTGCATGCCGTCCTGGTAGTAGCGCACCACGCCCTGTTGATCGACCACGGCAAAGCGGTTGGTGTGGATGAACTGGGTATTGGAGACCTGAGCTTTTTCTTCTGCCGTCTCTGCAAGGGGAAGCAGGAAGCTCTCCTTGATCACCTTGTCCAACTCGTCTGGATCCCCGGTGAGGAACTCCCAGCCTGGTCGTGCTCCAAAGGTTTTGGCGTAACTGGCAAGCCTTTCTGGAGTGTCCGTTTGCGGATCCACGCTGAAAGAGATGAATTTGACGTCGTCGCCGCTTTCCTGGAGCCGCTTCTGAATGGCGGAAACCCGCATGCTTAGAGTCGGGCATTCCGTGGCGCAGGAGGTGAAAATGAAGTTGGCCAACCAGACTTTGCCGTCGACATCCGCTTTGGTGACCGGCTCGCCATTCTGATTGATAAGGTCGAAGTCCGCGACCTGGCTGTAGTTGCCGAGAGCGACTTCCGGGGCTTTGGGCTTCTTGGGAGCCAGGTTGGAAAGCAGGTAGACCATCGTGAAAACCACGACGGCGGCCACGATGCCTTTGAGGATGTTCTGGACCATTTGGGGAACTTGGGTGAGGGATTTGGGAAACGGGACGGTACCCATTTAGTGAGTGCCGTCGAATTCAGTTACGTTGAAAAAGCGAATTTCGAAGTGCTACGACGGACGATTCGTTTCCAGCTAACTCCCCATGAAAGCGCCCCTTATCCTTTTCCTACCCTTGATTCTGCTGGTTGGTTGTTCGCCCAGCGGAGAATCCGCTATGCCTGTCGACACTTTGCAGAGCTACCGAGTGAAAGGCGTGGTGCAGAAGGTGAAGGCGGAAGGGGAGGTGCTGGTGATCGACCACGAGGAAATCCCGGACTACATGCCACAGATGATCATGCCTTTCTTCACCAAGGAAGCCAGTGAAGCAAAGGGGCTCGAACCAGGGGACAAGATCGAGTTCGATTACAAGGTCGATGATCTGGACCGTTCCTCCTGGATTGAGAACATCACCGTGTTGGAGAAGGGGGCTGGCGAGGTGAAAGCCGAACCCGCGGAACCGACTGGCGGCACCTCTCGCATCAAAGTCGGAGAGCTCTTTCCAGACTACGCTTTTCTCAATACCAAGGGCGAAACGGTGAAGCTGAGCGACTTTCGAGGTGCCCCGCTGGTCTTCACCTTCGTGTTTACCCGGTGCCCTGTGCCGGAGTATTGCCCGGCCATGATGCACAAGTTTCTGGCGGTCGATATGGCGCTCAAGGAGGACGAAGGCGCTCCTGAGGCGTGGAACCTTCTGACCATTTCCTTTGATTCCGGTTTCGACACTCCCGAAGTCATGAAGGCTTACGGGAAGCAATACAATGTGGAGGATGCTCACTGGCATCTCCTCACCACCAACGATGGCGGAGAGACCATCCAGCAGATCGCGGGAAACGTGGGCCTCAAGTTTGGCGAGAGCGGGGGATCTCTTCAGCACAATCTCCGTACCGCAGTGCTGGACGCGGATGGAGTCTTGCGAGAGCTCTACACCGATGAAACCTGGCAGCCCAAAGAGCTGCTTGAGGTGATCAAGAGTCTTGGGGTGGTCAGCTCCTAAGGAGGCCTACTTCTTCCTGCCGAGCTGTGGCGGCGCTTTGTCGCCAGGTTTACCGACCACAACCTCCAGCTCAGGCCGAGCAGTCTGCAGAACCGCGGCCAATTCAGTGGGATCGCTCTGACTCTTCCTCGCATCGAGCACGACGCCTTCCAGGGGCTCGATCTCCGCGATGACTTTCATGTGGTCCGGGGTGAAGGTTTCGAGGTGCTCAAGGTGGAGCTTCCTCAGAGGGAGTTTCTTCAACTGTCCCAAACCTTCCGGAGTAATAGCGGTCTCAAACCCTCGCGGGGCGGCGAAGTCCAGCTTCAGCTCCTCCAGCTTGGGGAAGTGCTCCACGATGTGCGCCAGGTGAGCGTCGGTGGGAACGGTAGGGCAGTGGTAGAGATTGAGGTAGGTGAGGTTGGGAAGATCCTGCAGTGTGAGGACGACGTTGAATTGATCTTCCGGGGTGTCCTTGTTGAGATCCCGGATGCCCATGGATCCGCCGACAGTGAGACCTTCAATCTTCAGGCCGGTGAAGGGCTTCAGGGAACGGATGGTTTTGCAGTGCCAGATGGTGAGTTTGCGAAGGTTGGGAAGCTCCTCGAGAAACCCCCAATCCTCGTTGCCAGCTTGCGGGGCATTCAGCGCAATCTCCTCCAGGTGCTTCAGGACCGCGAGTTTCTGCAGGTCCGCCACGGGATGAGGAGGGTTTCCTCCAGAGAACAGCTTCACCGCATGACCGTTCTGGTCTTTGGTCACACGTGCTCCGGCTTGCTCAAAGAGTGCGATCACGGAGGCCTCGTCTTCGCTCAGGGCGAGGCTGGGAAGGATCATAACAAGAGCGAGAAAGAATCGGACAGATTTCATGGATCAGGCATTGGAGGAGGGGAGTTCCAGTAGATCGGAATTCAGACCGGATTTCCAAGCAAAATGATGCAGTGCAAGATGCAAATCTCCTGAATTTCATGTCCGCAATTCGCATGTTCGTGACGCATTTCCTCGACGAGTCAAAGAGGCATAAGTGGCGTCCGTCACCTGCCTTGACCGTTTGTTGCGCTCTGAATGCCTACGGGGAATTAGCCCGATCAATCCGGGTCTGGAGAGATGCTTAGCCCGCCCTAGAGGAAACCAGTAAAACAGCCTGTGGCATGGGAACTGCAAATCAGGCAGGCATGAAGCGAGCTTGGTTTGTAGCAATGTTAAGTCTTGTCCTGGCGGCAGGAGCAACCTCTGCTGCGCCCAACCAAGCTCCCGTTCTGACCAACACGGAGGCTGAGAGTTACCTGTTCACAATTCCCGCACCTCGGGGACTCATCGTAGATCGTGCCGGAGAACCTCTGGCGACGAACGAAGTGCACGAGCAGGCTTCGATTCGGCTGTCCGCTCTTCAGGCCAAGAGCGTCGAGGAAGCTCTGCTCAAGATTTCCAAACTTCACCCGGAACTCCAAATCGGCCTCACCGAGCAACTCAAAGCCCACTGGGAACATCGCCGCAATCTTCCCTACGCCATCAACGCCAGTTGGACTGCCGAGTCGCAATTGCAGTACTTTGATACGGAGAAAATCTACCGCCGCTCTTATCCGCATGGATCCTCCGCCGCCCATCTGATTGGCTATGTGTCCCGGGAGACAAACCATCTGTCGGGCCCCATTCATTCCCGCGAGCCCTTGTGGCCCCTTGTAAAAGGGCGGGCAGGACTTGAAGAATCCTTCGACGCGCAGTTGCGGGGGACGGACGGACTCCTCAGCGTGATCTACCGCGAGGATGGAACAAAGCAACAACAAGTAGTCACCTCCCCAGTGCCGGGCAGTACGGTAGTGCTCGCACTGAATCTTCAGATGCAGCAGTTGGCGGAGCGGCTTCT
>JBHIXE010000190.1:0-10592 GCA_041984905.1 Verrucomicrobiales bacterium
TTTCAATGGCTCACCGAGAAGCTTCTCGTGTATGCCCTGGGCCGTCCCCATCTCCCCACCGATCATAGTCTGGTCGAATCCATTTCCGCGAAGCTGAAGGAGGAATCTCCAACCTTTCGCACCCTGTTGAAGGAGCTCGTGACCAGCAGGCAGTTCCTGGAGAAGTAAGCCCAATCCGTCCATCGCAATGAACTATTCCAAACCCTTTCGGCTCAGTCGCCGCGCCCTCCTGCGCGGTGTCGGCGCGACCATGGCCTTGCCCTGGCTCGAATGCATGGCGAACGGTTCCTCAGGTCCCGCGCCGCGCTTTGGCATGTTCTACTTTGGCACGGGCATGAACATGCGGGAGTTCGAGCCCACCGATTCCGGCCCGGACTTCACCTTGAGCCGCAGTCTTCAGCCGCTGGCGGAGTTGAGAGGTCAATTCACGGTGCTTTCCAATACTTACCTGGAACACGGCGGAGGACATGACGGCGCTTATCCCTTCGCCACCTCCATCGCCCGGGGCGACAAGCAGAAGATCTCCCCGGATCAGATCGTCGCCATGGCCCAGGGCAAGGACACGCGCTTTCCATCCCTGCAGATGTCGGTCGCGAATGGCACTGGTTTCGGCAGCCAGGCGCTGGCCACGATTTCCTGGAACGAACAGGGAGTGCCCCTTGCCGCCGAGAACGATCCCAAGGTTCTTTTCGACCGCCTTTTCCGCCCGGATAGCGCCGAACAGAAGGCGAATCGCAAACACGAGTTCCGCCAACGCACCAGTGTGCTGGATCTCGTCAACGATCAGGCCAAAGGCATGCAACGCAAACTGGGGAAGGCCGATCGCGAACAACTCGATCAGTATTTCAATTCCGTTCGCGAGATGGAGAAGCAGCTGGAGCGGGATGTCTCCTGGTCGGATCAACCCAAGCCGGAACCGGATTTGAAGACCTACGGCGACTACTCCGAATCCCTGACGGATGATGCGCCGGACTTTCGGTATGAGACCTACGCCAAGCTCATGTACGACCTGATTGCGCTGGCTTTTCAGACCGACTCCACCCGGGTTGTGAGTTATGTGGTGCGCCGGGAACTCTCCGGCGGTGTGTATCCCGAATTTGGGGTGTCCAAGGGGTATCACTCGCTCTCCCACCATGGGAACGATCCCCAGAACCTGGATGAGTTGGCCAAGGTCGACACCATCTACATGAGCCACTGGGCACACTTCCTCAATCGGCTGCGGAGTATTCAGGAAGGCAATGGCACGCTGCTGGATCACACGGTGCTTGGCTTCTCCAGTGGCATGGGCATTGGTCACAGCAAGGATCGTCTCCCCACCGTTGTCTCTGGAGGAAGCGGATTGGGTGTCCGCCACCAGGGGCACCTCGTTCTGAATCGCCCCACCCCACTGAGTTCCGTTTGGCAAACCATGGTGGAGCGCTGCCAGGCGGATCCCGGCACGCAATTCCAGGACAGCCCCGGAAGCCTTAGTGAGCTCGTCTCATGATTCGCACGATCCCCATATTCCTGACCTTGTCCGTGGCCGCGTTTCTGTTCTTCCTGAATCGCGGGCCGCGGTTCGTTGCCATCGAGCCCGGTGAGTTCCAACAGGGTGAGAGCGACATGAAGGAGATCAATCACGATCATCCTTACAGTGTCAAAATCAAGGGGAACGAAACCTGGGCAGAAAAGCCGAAGCACTGGGTCAAGCTGACTCAGGGATTCGAAATCGGCGTCACAGAGGTCACCCTCGGCGAGTTTCGAACCTTTGTGAAGGCAACCGGCTATGTCACCGATGCGGAAAAGAATGGCAACGGCACCGGCTTCGACGCCGCCGGCGGCACGGCCCCGAAATGGATGGTGATCGACGAACGCTTCGATTGGCAGAACCCGGGCTTTGAGCAGGAGGAGAACCACCCGGTGGTCTGCGTAAGTTGGAACGATGCTCAGGCTTATTGCAAGTGGCGCAGCGAAAAGGAGTCCCGCACCTACCGGCTTCCTACCGAAGCTGAGTGGGAGTATGCCGCGCGTGCCGGAACCCAAACCTGGTATTCCTGGGGAGATCGTCCCGATGACGCCTACCAGTTCGCGAATGTCGCCGATTCCAGCCTGGAGCGTGCTTTCCCGGAAACGACCTACTATCAGCGCTCCTACGGATTGGATTCGGACGGCTGCAGCGATGGGTTTGTCTTTACGGCTCCAGTCGGCAGTCTCAAGCCGAATCCCTGGGAGCTGCACGACATGCACGGCAATGTCTGGGAATGGTGCGAGGACATCTGGCAGGAAGATTACTACGAGATCCTTCTTCAGGATTACGAGCGAGAAGAGAAGGAAAGGGTGCGCATTACCGATCCCAAAGGCCCCGAAACCACCGAACAGCAGAAGCACGGCAATTGGCGAGTCCTGCGAGGTGGTTCCTGGTATACCGGTCCCATCAGCACTCGCTCCGCCATGCGCGCCTTTGCCGAAGCCGGAGACGGGATGTGCTACGCCGGATTTCGGGTCGTGCGAGAGAAGTGAACCGTCAGCCTTACCGGCCGGACTCCTCTTGCGCACTGCTGCTTTGACATCAGACCAGCGACTCCTCTAAACTGTCCGGTTATGGAACCTGGTCTTGCTCTCCAGGAGTTTTTGCAGTTTGTGGTCGGACAACTGGTCGACCACCCGGAACGCGCCAGTGTCTCTCATTCGGAAGACAATGGGCGCCACATCTACCACCTTCACCTGGATCAGGAGGATGTGGGCAAGATCATTGGGCGAAATGGATTCACCATCAGCGCCATTCGCAGTCTCATTCAAGCCGCCGCTCAGAAGCACCACGTGAAGGCAGTGGTCAAGATCGAAGAAGAAGGCGGATAGAGCGGTGGAGATGCGTTCGAGACGCCAACTTGCTCTTGGGTAAAAAGAGAAAGGACCGGGTGGCCCTAATCACCCGGCCCTTTCGATATCACTTGGATATTTCCGGAATAAAAAGTCGGTTGGAAATCAGGTCGGATTTTGCGAGTCCCGGCCGTAGACTTCGTAGTAGCGATCGGTTGGCACCATGAGCAGTTCTCCGCTCCGGATGACCTGATCCGGGCCCAGTTGGTTGAGCCCAATGATCTGATCGATGCTGGTGAAGAACATCTGTGCGATTGAATGCAGAGTGTCGCCGGGCTCGACCTGGTAGTAGCTCAGAGAAGTCGTGGGAATCCCGTTGATGTATTGCACGTCTTCACGGCGAGGCTGAGGCGCCACAGCAGTCGCTCCAGAAGGAATGGTCAGAACCTGGCCCACCTTGAGCATGTCAGGGTTGCGGAGATTGTTCGCCGACATCAGGCCGTTCAAAGTCACGCGATGACGCGTGGCGATAGAAGAAAGCGTGTCACCCTTTTGAACTCTGTAGGTTCCATTTGAAGCGGTTTCCACCGGCTTGGACTCCTTCTTGGGCGCTGGTTCGGTGTGCGTCTTGGTGGCGCGGCATGGAATGAGCAACCACTGATCCTTCTGCAGGTGCGCACTCTCATCCAGGTTGTTCGCGGCAGCGAGTTCCTTCACGGACATGCCGTATTCAGCCGCAATCCCGGTCAGCGTTTCGTGACCCCGCACTTTGCGGGAAGCAGGCTTGTAGGTCATGGTCGAACCAGTCCACTGCTCGGCAGGCGCCATTCCGCCGACCTGCATGGCTTGCATCTGGGATTCCAGAAGCTCAATCCGGTTTTCCAGGGACTGGATACGCTCCCCCTCTAAGGCGAGGTGCCCACTGACCAGGCGATCCACTTGAGCCGTAACGCTCACGTCGCCGTATTGCTGTGCTATCGCGGGCAGGGTCAAACCTCCCCAAGCAACTCCAACCAACAGAACATGTAAAGGTTTCATTCTATAAAAGTTTAAGATTTCCTGAAATAATTGGCAATAAGAAAATAAACATTTTAAATAGCTGTCGCATCCGGGTTTTCCAGATTCTCTGGAATCCAAGGAGTGCATGCGCTTCGCCTGCGGGCTATCCAAGCCTGATTGACTCCAGTCCTGGAGCTCCGTTGAAACCTGGTTCGATCGGGAAGAATGGGACCGGATCACCCCATTCCTAAGGTGAGCCAAGCAGGTCAGGGGCGCGCCGAGTAAGGCCAGAGAGGCACGATCTGCTGTGCCTTCACCCAGCCTGCGGATTCTCCGGGGGCCTCCACGAACAACCAGTTCTGCCGGTCCTTGCGGATGCGGACTTCGCTGCCCGCCGGCAAACCTACGACAGGCTTGCCATCCGGAACGGGCGCGGAGAGTGCCGAGACGTCGGACTCCACCACGATCGCGACCTTGGCGGGATCCAGATTGGTGCGATGGAAATAGACCCCAGTACCAGCCAGTCCCACGACGATTCCGCCACAGATGGTGAGGGCAAGAATCACCGCATTCCATGGTGCGCGAAACTTGAGCATGAACAACGCGGCGAGTCCGAGAATCAGGATCCATGCTCCCGTGGTCATCAGGAGGAACCAACTCGAGGGCGACAACTTCGCCACCATCTTGTCCATGCCGGAGAGATCAAACTGAAGGTAACCGAGCTTGGCCCGGAGCAGCCGAAGGTTCTGGGCGCTTTCGATCATCCCGGGATCCATGAAGAGCGCCCGCCGGTACCAGAGACTGGCTTCTCCGACTCGCCCCATGCGGAAGCAGGTATTGGCCAGGTTGTAGAAGACTTCACTGGAAAGTTGCTCCTGGGCGAGTGTCTCATAGATATCCAGAGCCTTCTCATACTCCCCTGCCTCATAGTGAGCATTGGCTTTGAAGAACCGGTCGTTGCGGTCCTGGGCATGGAGAGGCGCGGCTGCAAAGGTGAGCAGGAGCAAACAGGAGACGACGATTGGGGATAGAGATTTCACGCAGCTTCAGCGATGGCTTCCAGTTCTTTGAGCGCCAGCATGGCGTCGCTTCGTTCTTCACGGCTGACCGGCTGGGTCGCCGCATCGGTTCCAGAATAGAGGATTGAGTTCCCCTGCCGGTAGAGGCGATCCCAGGCAGCTCTGCCCTGCTGGTCAAACCGGCTCAGGATATCGCCATATTCCCCTTTCGCGCGCTCGAAACAATCCAGCAGCATTGTGTAGAAGACTCCCCGGTTGACCCGCTCATGACCCAGGCGGCTGCGAAGCTCTCCCGGGGACGGATGCTTCTGGGCCGCCTTACGCGCCGCCGCTTCCTGCGACCATTGACGATACGCCAACAGGAGGATGGCGAGCATTCCCAGCGCGGGAACGAGTTGGAGAATCCAGAAAAGCGGCCGGTCCAGGATCGACCCATGGGGATTTTGCCAGCGGGCTGGACCACTCTCGATGAAGAGAATGTCGCTCAGCTGCTCTCCGCGAATCCCAATCTGTTCCAGGGTCGCCTGGGCGGCGGCAGCAGCAGCCAACGGATCGGGCTCGATCGACAGCGTGATGGGTGCCGATTGGACGACGCGATACTCCTCCGCGGCAGGGTCGAAGTATGCCAGCTCCAGTGGTGGCAACTCGGTCTGTTCCTCCGTAGGAATGACCACCTGGGAGAAGCGGACCATTTGCTCCAGATCACTCCGCTCATCCTCCTCCACCCGATTCGAGGGATACACCTTCCAACCCTTGCCCGATGGGAGGCTCGGTTGACTCAGGCTGTCAAAGTTTCCGACGCCACTCACCTGGATGCTCAGTGAAATCGGGTCCCCAATCTTCAGTTCGGTGGGAGTCGCCTGGGTGGAAATCTCAAAGCGGCCCACGGCTCCCGTAAAACTCTCCGGCTTTCCTGCCAGGGGCAGAGGTTTGATGGTCAAGGTCTGGGAATTGGAAGTCACGGTCTTGGGCTGGGATAGCTGGATCAACGGGCTGGGAATGCCGCTGTTGACCTGGCTCGTCACTTTGGCGGTGATGACCGCAGGACCGATCTGATGCTCGCCGGGGGACAGAGCCGCAATGGAGGTTGGGAACCGGACGGTCGTGTAGGGAATCCCGTCGATCAGTTCCACTTTGTTGGTGTATTTATTCGGGAAAGGCCGGACCACAAACTTCTCGCTGTTGTCGAACTTGGGGAAACTCGCGCGCCCAATCGAGTTGCTGCCCCGCACATAGAGATTGCACTCTACGGGGATCAGTTCGTTCACATAGGCTTCCATCTTGCCCACGTTAAAGTTGAGAAACTGGGGACGGGTGGAGTCGAGCCTCTGTGCGTCTCCAGACATCTGGATGATCTCGATCGTGAGTGGTTCGGTCAGGTATTCCTTGCCTCGCACCGTGACCGAAATCGCCGGGATCTGGAAGGTACCGGTTTCATGGCCGGTAATTCCATAAAAGGCGTCGGACTGGGCGATACGGTTGCCATTCACGACCATGACCTTGCGGTTCACCCCATAGTTTTCCACCTCGAGACCGGGCGCTTCGAAGATCGTCGGGAAGACTCCTTCTCCGCCTTCAACTTTGACTTTGAGGAGAGTCGAGACGCCGACCGGCGATTGGCTTTCCTCCAGGATCGCCTTCACGGTAATCTTCTCGTCCTCCTGTGCTTTGAGATGAGCGCCCGCTCCCAGCCCGATTGCCAGGATGAGGGCCGCACGAATCATGAATGGTCTGGATTGCGCTCCCATGAATTACCAATTCTTGAAATATCCAACTGCGGTTTCCATTTCAATGACCTGCAGATCTTTGTGTTCGTCGGAGTTGTTCTCCAGGATTTGACGGGCCTCCGAGGGAGTCCACTCCCGAGGCTGCGGTTGGCCGGGCGGTGGTTGTCCATTCCGGGGATCCTGTTCGTCAGGTTTTGGGGGTTCCTGATCCTTGTCCCCCTCATTTTCCTGGTCCTTTGAGTCGTCCGGTTGCGGAGGTTCTTGCTCCTGATTCTCTGGATTCTGCTTGGGATCCTGGTTGGAAGGATCGTTCTGGTCGTTCTGCTGATCCTGTTGTCCCTGCTGATCTTGATTCTGCTGCTGCTGTTGATTCTGATCCTGCTGATCTTGTTGCTCGTCCTGATCCTGATTGTTGTCGTTGTTCTCGTCCGGCGGCGGATTCTCGAGCAATTCGAGCATCTCTTCGACAAACTCGAGATTTCGCGAGGCACGCCCATTATTCCGGTTCAGTTCCAGGGCAGCTTTGTAATGGTCAATGGCTGAATTCCACTGCTCCTTGGTCGCATCTGGATCCTTGATTTCAACCCGCCCAGCCTGGTAGAGCGTGTTCCCCAGATTGTAATGGGACAATTCCTGGAGTTGCCGGTCACCGAGTGCCAGCGATTGCCCAAAAGCCTCCATGGCGGTTTCGTAATCCCCCTTCTGATATGCGGCCGCACCTTGACCGAAGCTCAGTTGCGCCCGGGTCTGCTCGCGCTTCGCTTCTTCCAGAAGCTCCCGATACTGCTTCTCAGCCGTGTCGTAGTCCCCTTCCTGGTAACTCTTGAGCGGATCCTCCGCAGCCTCCGAGCGATCCGTCATCAAGGCGAAAACGCCACCCAGCAAGAGGACTGCGGCCGCTTTCTTCAGAGCAACCGAGGAGGAGGGCTTCTTCATCTTGAGAGGAACCAGCATGGGCCAGGCATAGGATAGCACAAAACAGAGAATCGCGACGATCAGTGGCAACGGATAGCGATCGATCGCTTCCCTTCGATTGCCTGCGAGCATGGTTTGCGTATCGATCTTGCGCAGGGCCTGGCGGACCACATCCGAAACGGACGAATTGTCCGTCATATCCAGATGAACTCCGTCCGAGATATCGGCCAGGGCCCTCATGCGCATGGTTTCCAGGCGCGACCGTACGATGTTCCCCTCATTGTCCTTGATGAACACCCCGGCTTGATCCGCATTGGGATCGGGAATGATGGCTCCAGCTTCGCTGCCGACCCCGATTGTGATGATCATCAGTTTCGAATTCCGGACCTTGGAAAACAAGTCCGCGTAACTTCCCTCCCCTTCGTGATCTTCCCCATCACTGAACAACACCAAGGCGGCCAATCGAGATTCCGATTGGGCCATGGTTTCCAGGGCCAATTCAACGGCAGGCACCATGTTGGATCCACCACGGGGAATGATCTCCGTATCCGTTTGCTGAATGGTCTCCAGAACCGCCGAGTGATCGACCGTTAGAGGAGCAAGCGTGAATGCTTTCCCTGCAAAGGCGAGAACGCCGATCCGGTCATAGGGAAGGCTCCGCACCAGATCTTCCGCTGCCAGTTTGGCTCGGGTGAGGCGGTTAGGCTTCAAGTCCTCCGCCAACATACTCCGTGACGTATCGATGCCTATAATCACGTTCCGGCCTTCCGTGAGCGATTCGATTTCTCGATACCCCCATTGCGGGCGAGCCAGCGTCACCACCAGCGCAAGCAAGCCCAGCAATTGCAGCGAATAAATCCACCAGTCCGTCGTGACGCTATGCCGGTTCACCAGATTCTCCTGCAGTCTCCTGGAGACGAAGTTCCCCACATCCCGCGAGGCCCGTTGGCGCGACCAAACTTTGAGCACCACCAGGAACGGCAGGATCAAGGTCAGGACCAACCAATGAGGAGATGCGAAGTCTAGCGAGGAGAAATCCATCGATCAGGGTTCAGGGATAACGGCGAAGGAAGGTTTCGTGGGCAACGAGCCGGCATAAGGCCAGCACAAACATGGCATGAACCGCCCAGGGAAAGAAGTCTTTGGCGTCAAGCCGGACCCGAGCCGCTCTCTCGGTTTTTTCCAGCGAGTCGATCTCCGCGAAGATCTGCTCCAGGTTCTGGGTGTCCTCAGCGCGGAAATAGCGCCCGCCTGCCGCCGACGCGATGCCTTTGAGCGTCTCAGAATCAAACTCCTGCTCCAGGGGAAGCGGGCCGTTCGGTGTGGGAATGGTATGACGACCTGGAGTGCCCACGGCAATGGTGTAGATCTTGACCCCCAGCGTGTTGGCAAGTTCCGCAGCCGTCACCGGTGAGAGGTTTCCCGCGTTGTTGGCGCCGTCCGTGAGCAGCACGATGACCTTGCTCTTGGCCTCCCGCTTATCGAGGCGTTGCGCGGCAGCGGCGATGGCCGAACCGATCGCCGTTCCATCCTCGACCAAGCCAACCCGCACCTTCTCCAGACGGCTCTCCACCCAATTGTGATCCAGGGTAATCGGGCTCGTCAGGTAGGGACGGCCAGCAAAGGCCACCAGCCCGATCCGGTCCATGGGACGCCGACGGATGAAATCCCGAATCACGCTCTTGGCGGCGGTAAGCCGATTCACCCGCGAATTCAGCAGCAGCATGTCCTGAACCAGCATGGATCGGGACACATCAATCGCGAGGATCATCTCGATCCCGCTCTCCTTCACCAGCTTGTGGCTCCGCAGACTTTGCGGACGGGCCAGGGCAATGAATCCCAGCAGCACAATCATTCCCAGCAGGACGGGAAAGGTGTATCCACCGGACTTGGTTCGTATCTTCCGCCCAAGCCGGCCGAGAATGTGGAGCGACGAGAAAGAGATGGAAGACTGCCCTCCCCAGCGACCTCGCAGCAATCCCAGGGCAGCAACGATCAAAACCATGGGGACAAACCACCATGGCTGTTGAAAAGCGAAGCTGAGATTCGAGTTATCCAACGGGGTTTTCGGGATGAGGGTGCACTTCTGCCTGAACGATGTAAACCGCCTGCTCCACGATCTGTTGCTTGTGAGCGTCCGATTCCTCGGGAGCCTGGAACTTCATGGCATCGCAGTAGGTGAACAGGTCTGCCAATCCTTGCGCCAGTTCATAGGGCATCCGCGCGCTCCCCTGAGACACTGCCGTGTAATACTCGTCCGTGGTGTGGCTCTTGAGATCGACCTGATACTGACGCTCCAGGTAGCGCTTGATGATCTCGGTCACATTCAGGGCAACCTGGCGGGACTCCATACCTCCCAGGCCCTGTTCCAATTTCCCGAGAGCCCGCAAGGCTTCCTCCCTTGGTGGCGCAGGGGGCGCCTGTCTCGGCATGACTTCCGCTTCTTTCCGAATGGCCCGCAGGACCACCCAGAGGACTCCGGCTGCGACAATCATGAAGAAGACCACCACAATAAGGATGGGCAACAGCGACATGAAGTTTGCCGGGTCCGCAATAGGCTCTGGTAAATCGGGAGGATTCAAAGCGTCAGGAGTCGGTAAATGGGCCGGTGTCTAGATCTGCACCCGCTGGCGTCGGTCAAAGAAGGCGCGGAGCGCTGGGATGTAGTCTTCGTTCGCAGCGGTGGTCAGGCGGATGACATCGATGGAGTGCTTGCGGAAAAAGGCGTTCAGTTCACTCTGCCAGTGCGCTCGTTCCTTGGCGTAGAGCTCTCGCACCGCAGGGCTGGAAGTGTTCACCTCCACATGCCGGCCCGTTTCCGGGTCCTGGAGGCGGAGCACTCCCGCTGCAGGAAGTTGGATTTCCGCCGGGTCGCTGATCTGAACCGCTACGAGGTCATGCTTGGCGCTGGCGGAGTGGATTGCCTCACTGGTGGGATTGAACATGAAATCACTGATGAGGAAGGCGAGGCAACGGCGTGAGGTCACATTGGTAAGCGTCCGCATGGCCTCGCTGGGATTGGTTTCCACTCCGGAAGGATTGTTCCAGAGAATCTCGCGAATGACCCGCAAGACATGCCCAGCCCCTTTCTTCGGCGGCAAGACCATCTCGACCTCATTGCTGAAAAGAATCA
>JBHIXE010000191.1:0-375 GCA_041984905.1 Verrucomicrobiales bacterium
CGAGAATAACCGCATCCAACTGATCATCGTTGTTCGGTTGGTTCTTGCGATCCTGGGCCACTAGATCCAGAGCATGGTCCGTGTGATAGTGGCGTTTGATCCAGTTCACCTCAATGGAAGGATCCGCGATCAGCATTTGCTCAAGGAGGGTGGTCGTGATGGCGGTTCCGGAGCCTTCGACCCCCACGTTCACCGTCGCGCCGCTGGTGACCAGACTCATCAGATCCTTGTACTGGTCAGCCGCATCGCCGCGGACAAGGACGTGGATCGCCTCGGTATAAAGCGGGATGATCATATTGATGTCTTCCTTGATATCTGCCCAGGCCTCCATGATCTCGGAGTCGAGCTGGTCTGGATAAAACTCTCGCATGTGTT
>JBHIXE010000191.1:385-6095 GCA_041984905.1 Verrucomicrobiales bacterium
CTGCACGATGGCCAGTTGCACCTCGTCCTCCGTCCGAAGCCGCTTGATGCTATCAAAGCTGCCATGCGTGGTGAACACGTTGACTCGAATCGGCCCCAAGCCGCCGGCCGAGGTCTCGCCAAAATGTTGGCACATATCGCTGATATCCTGACCGAAACGGATATAGATCCCGGAGTGAGCGCCGGAGGCGATACCGGGATTGACGCCGCGTTCCGGTTCCACCGGTCCGCGATACTGGTAGATGTCGACATCGCCAATCGAATCCTGCGCTGCAGCTGGCAGAAGGAGGCCAGTCAGAAGCAGGAGTCCGAAGCAGGTTTGAGTAAGAGGATTCATGGGTAGGTTGATAGCTTGGGTTGAGGTTCTGCATCCGCGACACCGCCGTATGAGTGTTCCTTGAGGTAAGGAAATGCTGGAAATGCGAAGTCGCCCTTGTGACAGTTGAGCCAACCTCCATGGCAGGTTGAATGCCAATCAGGCGTCGAGAACCCACGCCGCCCCGGTGGACATAGGGGATCGCCCCTTTCTGTGGATCAGAGAAACGAGAAACATGTCAGGCAGCTTGCATGGTCCGGGGACAAAAGACCTAGGCATCCTGCAAGTGCCTCTTGATCCAAGAAAGTCCCCACCCACGTGTCAGCTTTTGTAAGATGGGAGTGGTCTAATTAGCAGGACGGTGGATTCTGAATCCGCAGGTCGCGGTGCAATTCCGCGCTCCCACGCCAATTTGCTCAATTTGAGGCTATTCCGGCACTTTCTTTGAGAATTTTGAATGGATGCCCTCACTTCATGCGTCTACCTCCATGAAGAGAACGGGATTAACCCAAACTCCGAGGCCCAATGAAAGACCTATTGGACTATCAAGCGGCTCCCCGCTCGGAGGGCGGACGTAAAGAACGCCTGGTTGAAGGCCGGGCCCGTTCCTAACGTTTAGCTTTCCGGGCGGGAGACCGCCCCCTCCATCTCTTCAGGGCTTCAGTCAGGTGCCCTTTCGACGTCCCCACGGTGGATTTGCCACGTAGGAGCGGGCGAAATCGGAATCAGAATCGCAATTTTCGCGATGCCCAGTCCGTCAATAGGTGCTCTACTTGCCTCAACCATGCCCCTCTCCTTCCCCATTGCGCGGCTCCTGGGAATCCAGGTGCGCATTCATGTGACCTTTTTCCTCATGCCTGCCTGGTTCGGCTGGATGGGGTATCAACAGGCGCAGTGGTATGGCGCTGCCTTTGGGGTGGCCTTCATTCTCCTGTTGTTTCTCTGCGTGCTGCTGCACGAGTACGGTCACGCGCTTTCCGCGCGAGGATTCGGGATCCGCACCGTCTCCATCACCATGCTACCGATTGGTGGCCTCGCCCGATTGGAGCGCATGCCACGGAAACCCGCTCAGGAACTGGTGGTCGCTTTAGCGGGGCCTTTCGTCAATGTGGTCATCGCGGGAGCAATCGTCCTCTCCTTCTTCGTCGCCGGCGGCTTCTCTCTGGAGGGCATGTCCCAGATTTTCCAAAGTGAGTGGGCACAATTGGAGTCAACGGTCGAATCAGCAGCCCACTCTGAGACCCAAGTGTTCCACGTCCCCACCACGCTCTACCAGCTCCTCCTGATCCTGCTGGTCACGAACATTGTCCTGGTGCTCTTCAACATGATCCCGGCCTTTCCCATGGATGGCGGCCGGGTCTTCCGCGCCCTTCTGGCCATCGTGCTACCCTATGTAACTGCGACCGCTATTGCCGCGGGAACGGGACAGTTCCTCGCCTTTCTCGGTGGCTTTCTGGCCCTTCAGGAACTCACCTCCACGGGCAATCCCTTCCCCCTACTCATCGCAATCTTCATCTTCCTGGGCGCCGGGCAGGAAGCCAATGCCGCTCGCTCTCGCGAAACCCTCCGAGGCATGAACGTTTCCGACGCCATGGTGCGTCGCTTTCAGACTCTTTCCCCGCGCACCACACTGGGCGAGGCCGCCGATGCTCTGCTCCTTGGCGCGCAGAGCGACTTCCCGGTCATCCAGGAAGGAGCGCTCGTCGGAATGCTCACGCGCTCAAACCTCATCGCCGGGCTGCGCAAACATGGTCCAGATGGATTCGTCGAGTATGTCATGGCCGACCCGGGCGAGCCGGTCCTGGAGACTGAAGCGCTGGAAGACGCCACCATCCAGCTCAACGCCCGGAAGTCCTCCGTCCTTCCCGTCGTTGCCTTTGAAGATGGCCCCATTACGGGAATGCTCACGACCGAGAATCTGGGCGAACTCATCATGGTGCGCTCCGCCCTCAAAACCCGGGTGCGATCGTAACAGCCCTTTGCCAGGCCTCGGATTTCGGAATTCGAGTTTCGGATTTCAACTCGCTGTGTGTCAGAATCGACACGAAGAATCCACGACAGAACGTTTGCCGCCTGCCTAGAATTCGCTAGGGAGAACCATCAGCCCAACGCCCATGAATACGGAGGACTTTGCCAGAATTCGCGACGAGTTTCTTGATAGCTTTGATGAGGAAATGGAGATGGAACTCCAGGATTTCCTGGAGGAGAAAGGTACCCGCACCGAGTCCGATGATGATGCCGCTGCCTTTCGCCGGATGTATTTCCGCGAACTCCGTCGTCTACAGGTCGAGCTCGTCAAATTGCAGGACTGGGTCGTTGCCACGAAGAAGAAGATTGTCGTTGTCTTCGAAGGGCGGGACTCTGCTGGCAAGGGAGGCGTCATCACCCGTTTCACCCAGCGTCTCAATCCGCGGGTGTGCCGAGTCGCTGCGCTCCCTGCTCCCAGTGACCGGGAAAAATCGCAATGGTACTTCCAGCGCTATGTTCCCTACCTTCCGGCAGCGGGCGAGATCGTACTATTTGATCGTAGTTGGTACAATCGTGCTGGGGTGGAACGTGTCATGGGCTTCTGCACGGATGAAGAATACGAAGAGTTCTTTCAGACCGTTCCCGGATTCGAGCGCATGCTCATTGGTTCCGGGATCCAATTGGTGAAATACTGGTTCAGCATCAGTGATGAGGAGCAGCAATTCCGGTTCCATTGCCGGATCAACGATCCTTTGAAGCGTTGGAAGCTCAGCCCCATGGATCTGGAATCCCGGCGCCGTTGGGAAGATTACACCAAGGCCAAGGAGATCATGCTGGATCGCACCAGCATTCCGGAAGCCCCCTGGCATGTCGTGCCCGCCGATAACAAGAAGAAGGCGCGGTTGAATTGCATGAGCCACTTCCTGGATCTCGTGCCCTACGAAGAAGTGGAGCATCAGGAAGTCGAGTTGCCGGAGCGCGTGCGCCATATGAATTACAATCGCGTTCCCGTTCCCGAGCACATGATCATTCCCCAGCGGTATTGATAGTAGTAGGCACACTCCGTGTGCCGTATCAACTGGACCTCATTGCCCGCGCACCATCTGTATTCCGGTCCTTAGCAAGCCCAGAGTGGTCGTCTCACCGGGACCGTCCACCCGTCTCGCTGCGAATGCGAAGCCGCGAAGCGGTGCGTTCTTCAATAGCCGGGGTTGAGCGAAGCGAGGCCCCGGTAAGCGAGAAATTCGACTAGCCGCGAAGCGGTGGCACTGTATAGAGTCGTAACACACATGGCGACTACCTATACACAGTTGTTATACCATCTTGTGTTTTCCACAAAGGATCGGAAGCCAATGATCACCCCTGATTCTGCCAGGGATCATCTATACGCTTACATTTGGGGGATCACCAAAGACCTGTCCTGCAAGCTGGTCCGTATTGGTGGCATGGCAGATCACGTACACATTCTGGTTTCTCTGCCGCCATCACTCAATGTCTCGAAATACGTCGAAAAGATTAAATCTGGATCATCGAACTGGCTTCGCCGGGAAGGTCCGATCCGGAATTGGCCAGGATGGCAGGATGGATACGGAGCGTTCTCCCTTCGTTGGGCTGACAGAGAAAGCGTGATTGAATATATCAAAAACCAAGCTGAACATCATAAGCAGATCTCCTTCCTGGATGAATACAGAAAGTTGCTTGAAGAAGCTGGGATTCGGTATGACGAGAAATACTTGGCATAGCGCGTGTTGTGCCAGCGCTTCGCGCCTCGTCGTTGGTCACGCTTTCCGGGGCCTCGCTTCGCTCAACCCCGGCTATTGAAGAACACAGCGCTTCGCGCCTCTGCATCCGCATTTTCCGCCTTCCACTCTGGCTAGTCACTCTGGAGGTGACTTTGAAGTCTCCCTTGGCGCTTGAACCCCGGCTGGAATTCGCCATTCGTGAAGGCGGCCTCACTGTTGGCGCCGGTCAGATCGCGGAAGTGATCGACTAACTGGCGCAGAACCCTTATTTCAAAACTGAACCCTCGTGGGCGCTTCGGCGTCCGCGAGGCATCCCTTTTTTCATCCCAACCGATTTCTTTAATGATGTCATGAATGCTCCCACCACCGATGATACCGACCTGTCATCGCTTACCACCCAGTTGAAACAGGCTCAGAAACAGCTCCAGACGGGTCAACCCGTCTCGGATATCGGCCTGCATGCGCCGCGCTTGCGCGGTTCTCTCGACAAAAAGACCGGGATCGCCCATCGTCTCGCCCGCACCCTTTTCCCCAATGACGACACCGAGAAAGTCGCCAGCTACATCCAGTATGGCCAACTGCTTTCCAGCCTGACGCGTGCTTATAAGGAGCAACAGGCCCAGGAAGCACTCAGCGCCTTCGATCCCGATCCTTACAAGCTGGCGCGGATCCCGGGCAATCGCCATATCTTTGAAGCCCTCTTGGAGGCGCCTCTTTCCGATTCCATCGCGAATCCGACTCCAATGCCCGTGGAGATCGCGCCCTTTGAAGATCTCCAACCTGTCTTGCAGCGCCTCGAGCAAGGACGTCCGGCGGAAGCCCAATGCGTCGTCTTTCCTCGTGGCGCAGTCTACAGCGATGGCCGCATTGACATGTGCAAACAGGTCGTCGGCCCCCAATACATCAAGAACCTGGTCTGCTCCGTTCATGCCAACTCCCACATTCAGCATTTCCTCATTGGGAATAATATTGTGGGGGACGAAGGCGCGGAACACATCGCGGCGATGGTCAATGCGCCAGAAGGAAGCCCCAAGCTGGAAACGCTCTACCTGGCGGGCAATTGCATCACGGCTCAAGGCGTCGCCGTCCTCAGCTGTGCCCTCCAATGCAATGACACCGTGAAGTCCCTGTGGCTGAAACGCAATCCGCTTCGGGCGCTCGGCGTACGGCAGATCGCGGAAATGCTGGAAGAGAACCAGACGATCAAAACCCTGGACCTCGTGAACACGGCAGCCCTGGATGAAGGCGTCCAAGCGCTCTTCAAGAGCCTGCGAAAGAACACCACGCTGCGAACGCTTTACCTGGATGCCAATGGCATCACGGCGGAAGGCGTACGGGCGATTGCCGACTACTTCGAGTTCCTGAAACGGGAAAAGCGAATCGGGCTCACCGGACTGTTCCTGGGGATGAACCGCTTGGGTGATGAAGGTGCCATCCTTCTCGCTCAGGCGCTCCGCAACTATCCCCATCTGGTTCGCCTGGACCTGGCCTCAGACCGAATCCAGAACGCCGGACTCAAGGCGGTTCTGGATTCAGCCCAGACGTTGCCCAAGCTGGCCTACCTCGGAGTCGGATTCTACAAGTCGACTACGGACCTCGGGGAACTCCCCAATTACTTCGATGGAGAGGGCGCCGACCTGATTGCGGACTTCATCCGTTTCAATCGGTCGGTACGCGTCCTGGAC
>JBHIXE010000191.1:6105-10573 GCA_041984905.1 Verrucomicrobiales bacterium
GGAGAAAGTGATGTCGAAAGTATATCTGGCACTGCAAGACAACGATTTGTCGCGCTACATCGTGGAAGCGGTGGAAGCCAATCCCCATATCCTAACGATCTCCTGCTCTCAGTTGGGTCGCTCTCCAGAACCAAAGTCCAGGCAACGTCTCTTGGCCGCCCTACGTCGCAATCTGGAGTTCAAAGGCTCCGACGAGCCTGTGAAGACCCAGATTCGTCACATCAAACACACCAAGAGCATTCAGCACATCGATAGCATCTATCGCAACGCGATGTGATTCATGTGATTCACATCTGATGAGTGACAACACTCCCGCCCGCAGGCGTCTCTGCGAAGGCCCGTTCCAACTTGGGTTCGGGACTTACCAACTGGGTGATACCACCCAGGAGATGTGCCTGCGGGCGCTGGAGCTCGGCTATCGCCATATCGATACGGCCAACCTCTATCGCAATGAGGCTGCCGTGGCGGCGGCCATTGAGGAGTCCGGGATCCCTCGTTCGGAGATCTTCGTCACCACCAAGATCCATGTCCGGGACATCGTACTGGGCCAGGTCGCCGATGCCGCGCAACGGGCTCTGGACATCTTTGGACAGATCGATCTCCTGCTGCTTCACGCTCCGACTCCCAATGCCGTGCAGGCCTGGTCTGCCCTCCGGGAGGTCAACGCTCCTGCAATTCGGGAGATTGGCGTGAGCAACTTCAACATCACCTTTCTCGAAGCTCTGGCGCCTCATTTACCCGCCTACAACCAGATCGAAATCACTCCGTTCTGGCCGAGACGAGACCTGGCAGACTACTGCCGCCGACGTCACATCGGGGTGATCGCGCATTCCTCTCTGACCAAGGCCCGCCGGTTGAATCACCCCATGCTGATCCGGGTGGGTCTGGAACACGATGCCACGCCGGCCCAGGTCTTACTCGCCTGGGGACTGGCAAAAGGCTTCGCGGTGCTGCCCCGCACCAGCAATCCCGCTCACCTGGAAGAGAATTTTCAGGCCGGTAACCTCGTCTTATCAACTGAGGATCTGGCCTTGCTGGAGCAAGTGGAAGACGGCTTCGCGACCCATCCGTCGCGCCCCTGACAACCCCACCATGTGGTGGCGTCAGGCCAGTTTTCCTTTGCTGAAACCCAATATATCAACATATTAAGAGGCGAGATGACCGCCTCGGTTCCATCCCAACTCCAATGAGTATCCTGACTAAGAATACGGTTCTGGTCCTCAACCGGAACTGGCAGGCGGTCAATATCACCACCCCTGCCAACGCCTTCTCTCAGATGGCAACGGACGTGGCCACTGCCCTGGACATCCAAGGCCAGGAAAGCATGGTCCCCACCCGATGGAGCGATTGGATCAGCCTCCCCATCCGGGAAGAAGATCAATCGGTCGGCACCCCGCAGGGACGCGTTCGCGTTCCCACGGTAATTGTCTGTGCCCGGTTCTCCAAGGTGCCCCTGAAGCGTCCCAAGTTCTGCGCCCGGGCGATCTGGGCCCGGGACGGCGGTCGCTGCCAGTACACCGGCCAGGAACTGAAGCCTGACGAAGGCAATATCGATCACATCATCCCCCGCTCTCGCGGTGGGGCGACGTCTTGGGACAACTGCGTCCTGGCTTCCAAGGTGGTCAACACCAAGAAGGCCAACCGCACCCCGCAGGAAGCAGGTCTGAAGCTCCTCAACGAGCCCCAGACTCCCAAGACACTCCCAGTCACGTTGCTGCTGGAAAACGTCCACGGCATCACGGATTGGGAACCGTTCCTGGTGAACTGAGCCGTTGGCTTAGTAAATCCGAAAACCGAATCCCGGCAGGCCTCTGTCGGAGCGCGAGCGGCTCGCTCGCCACTGCGGAGAATCCCGGCATGTTGGTCTGGGAGAGATTTATGGACCAAGTGGTCCTTTCTCTTCTCCAGCTTAGACCCTTGGCCGTGGACAACGCAGTAGCGAGCGGGCCGTTCGCGCTCCGACACGCCTCTCTTCGGGTTTCGGTTTTCGAAATTCGGATTTTCCCGCCCGGATCCATCCCCGCGGCCGTAAGGGTTTTCCCGGACCGGTTCCGCATCTTGGTGCGATCCCGGCGTCTTACTGCCTGATCCATCATCGGGCCCCTGACTCTTAATCAGGTTGGAACCAACTGGGTTCAACTCCCAGACCACACCGGTGCCCGTCGCTGGATCCGTCCTTCGCAGGACAAGCCCCAACGAGGTCTTGTGATGCCTGGCCCTGTTCCGGTCGTCGTGCCGGGATATCCCACGGTGTCCCACTTCCGCGGTGTGATCCGCGGCGGTCGCCACTTTGGTTCCTCAACATCCCCAACCCATCAATTTACCCCCATCCACCTCTAACAACCCAATTACCCAATGACAGAACCCTTTCTCATGGCCCTGGTGGTCCTGGCAGCCGTTCTCGTTCCGCTCTTCTGGGTGGCTCGGGTGGTGCGCCAGCACATGTACGAAGTCTCCATCTGGGACTACGATACCGCCCTGCTCTTCCAGCATGGCAAGCTCCTCAAGACCCTGGAACCCGGTCGGCATCGTTTCTACGGCAAGGGCTACAGCGTGCTGCACTTTGACAATCGAATGCAGGAACTTGTCGTGAATGGCCAGGAAATGCTCACTGCCGATAAGGTCACCCTTAAGCTCACCGCCCTGGCGACCTATCGCATCGTGGATGCGGTGAAGCTGCACTCCGTGACCGGCGCCCGGGACAAGTCGCTCTACAGCGCCATCCAGATGGCCTTGCGTGAAGTCGTTTCCATCCAGGAAATCGACGCGATCATCGAAGGTCGCACCGACCTCGCCGCGCCACTTGCGGATAAGGTCCGGCCAATCGCCGAACAGATGGGCCTCGAGCTCGTCTCGCTGGCAATCCGGGACCTCATCCTCGGTGGCGAACTCAAGAAGGCCTACGCGGCCGTGGTGCAGTCGCGCAAGGAAGCGCTCGCCGGCCTGGAAAAGGCCCGGGGTGAAGCGGCTCAGCTGCGCACCCTCGCGAACGCGGCCCGGCTCTTCGAAAGCCACCCTCAGTTGCTCCAGCTGCGCTACCTCGACGCTCTGGGAGCAGCAACTCAGGCCTACGGCAACACCGTGGTTTTCGCCTCGCCCGAAGATTGGGCCAAGGCCAAGACCGTCGAGTGATGCCCTGACGGAAGTCTTTTTACGAGACGCGATATGGAGAACGGAGCCTCATCTCCGCTGGTGAGGTTCTGTTCTCCAACTCCTCTCTATCCACCTGAACCCAATGGAATGAAAAGAACGGACACCGTATTCAGGCCGGACTGCTCTTGGCCTCGCGCAGAGGCGCAGAGCCGCAGAGTTTCCGAAAAGAGGAATTCGCTGGATTGATCGTAAGGAATTAAGCCATATCTCCGAGAGATCCGTTTGTTCAAACCTCTGCGCCTCCGCGTCTCTGCGCGAGACTCCCCGCTCAAAGGTCCGCCTCCCGAAACCACTTCTCGAACAGCTCTTCCCTGCGATCTTCTTCCTCCGGCAGACCCTCGGGAAACTCGCCGGCATCCATCTGATCGAGTTCTCGCCGGTCTTTCTTGGTGGGACGACCGGTTCCGCTCTCTCGTTGCGGGGCTTCCCATTGCGCTCGCGCCTTGATTCGAGCGGCCGCGATCTCTTCTTCCGGCGTGAGATCCTCGTAGTAGTCGGAGACCAGCTTGGCTCCCACCCGCTTTGTCAGCAGCTGGAGCACCTTGAGGGTCACCTTGATGTGGCGCTTCTGCACCTGGATCTCGTCTCCTTCCCGCACCAGCCGTGAGGGCTTGCATTCTGCGCCTCGCACCGTGACCGCTCCCTTCCGGCAAGCCTGAGAAGCCAGACTGCGGGTTTTGAAAATACGCACTGACCAGAGCCAGAGGTCCAGTCGCACTGCATCCGCTTCCTTCGATTCTTCCGCCATGTAGAGGGTGTCTCAAACTCTCGCAGATCCATCACGCCAGCAACCGGTTTCCCCCAATCCCCCCGACAGGAGAGGTCTAGCCTTGGCTCAATCTATAATCTTTATAATTTCCGTTATTTTAAGCTTGTTTTTCTTTAGGAATTCTTTACTTTCAACCCACACAGTCATTCACATCGCTTCTCCCATGAAAAAGCTTATTTTCGTCATCAATGATCACGCCAAGGTCGGCAAATCCAGCTTCAGCGCCGCCCTCAATACCTACCTGAAGGATCAAGGGTTCAACTCTCAGTTCATCGGAGTTGTCAGCAACGAAGAACTGAGCCATCAAGACGCCAATTACGATCGCACCTGGAACATCGTCGAAGACAACAACGTCAACACGCTCTTCAAGTGGCTCGACAAGTATGACGCCGTGGTCTGCGATGTGGAAACCGGCGACTCCGCTGCGCTCTGCGATCTTTACGAATCCGAAGACCTGGACGTGGTGCTCGGCGAACTGGACGTGGAATTGACCGTGGTCACCCCCGAAGTGGAAGAAGCTGAATGTCACCAGGAACTGCTCGAAAT
>JBHIXE010000192.1:0-10552 GCA_041984905.1 Verrucomicrobiales bacterium
GAGAGCCGTCCAGGTCCCGTTGCTTGTATTTCACCACCCCCAGGTAGTAGTGAGCCGGAGCATAGCGACGATTCAACTGAAGGGATCGTTCCAGGAGTGAATCTGCATCGGTGAGGTTATTCTGACGAATCCGGATGATGCCGAGGTTACAAAGCGCGAACTGATTCTGTGGATCCAGCTGGAGGACTTCCAGATAGCCCCTCTCAGCGGCCTTGATGTTGCCCTCACTGAAATCATAGTTGGCGGCCTTGGACAGCTTGATGATCTCTTCCTCTGGAGTCAGCATGGCTGCGTCGCCCGGTTGCACCACCATTACATGTTCCTGACCTTCGGCGGCCTCTTCCTTGGCGAGAACCGGCGGCAGAGAGTTGGCCGTCTCAAACTTCATGGTCTCAAGTTGCTCAAGCAATTCTTGATCCTCCGGACTGCGCAGCATCGCTTTCTCCTCGCTGCTGAGTTGGAGCGGCTGGCCGGCGAGTTCATCCAGGCTGGCCAGGAGCGTCTCGGACTGCACATCCACCTTGCTCAACTCTTCAAAGACCAGGTCCCGCTTTTGCTTGAGCCAGGCCTGCGTCACGAGCTGACGGCGCACCAGTCCACGTAGCAGATCGTTCTCCTCCGCTGAGCTCGCCAATTCGATGACCTGTTGTTTGGTGGTCTCGTGATCGCGTAGAGCCTGATCCCGCTCGGCAGTCACTCGCTCCATCTTGAGATTGGCCGCATCCAGGTTTTTGGTGTTCGACTCCAGTTGGGTGAGCATCTCCGCCATCTTGGAATTCAACTCTTCCACGGTCTGCTGATACTTCTCGTTATCCGCAAGGAGCTGATCCCTCTCTTGGTTGACTGTTTGAATGCGGCGCTTCAGGCCATCGATCTCCACCTTGTAGTTGCCTTCTTTGGCGCTGAGGCGTTCGATCTCTTCCCTGGCTTCCTGGAGTTCTTTCTGCCATTTCTGATTGGCGGCAAACATGTCCTTGATGTCGCCATCGATGTGCTCGCCGGCATTCAGCAGAATGGCCATCTCATCCAGATCCCGTCGCAATTGGTCCCGTTCCTGAGTGACATTGGCCAACTTCAGTTCCAACTGCTGGTTGTCTGCCTTGAGGCGATCCCTCTCATCAGAAAGCGTCAGCATCTCCTGGTTGAGGGCCGCCATGGCGGTGCGGGACTTCTTCAACTCATCCAGCAGTTCCTGATTCTTCTCGGTCAACTCACCACTCTTAAGAATCTCCTCTTCCAGTTTCCGCGCGAGGTCGTTTCTCTCCACCGTCACTTCTTCAAGCTTGGCCACGGACTCGTTCCGTTCTTTGGCGGCCAGGGTTCGGAGAGCCAGAAGCTCGCTCTTGGTCTGGCCCAAGCCCTTGCGAAGCTGCTCGACCTCAGCCTCCGAGCGGGCCAGCTTGTCCTGCATCTCCTGAGAGGAGAGGGTCTGGGCGTCGGCCCGGGCTGCATCGCGTTCTTCCAGGGCCTTTTGAAGGGCGGACTCAGACTCTTCCAGCTTGGCCAGTAGAGAAGTGATCTTCTCCATCTGAGCCTTCTTCTCCTCAGCGGCCTTCGGATCGCTGGAGCTAGACTTCGCCAGTTGGCTCTTCGCCTTCTCCAACTCCGCGAGGATCTGGCTGCTCTTGGCATTGGCATCCCGCAACTGGGAAGTTGCCATCTTGAGCTGGGCCTCCAGTTCCTTCACCTGGGCGCCGCCACCTTTGCGGGCGGTTTCCAGTTCGTTGAGGGCGTCGTGCAACTTCTGTTGGAGCTGCATTTCAATGTTCTGGGCCTGGGCCAGTTGATTCTGCAGGTTCTGAAGCTGTTGATTGCGCTGACCGATGCCCTTCTGCAGCCGTTGGTTCTCACCGGTGAGCCGGTCCAGCTCAGCCTGAATATTGCTGAATTCCTGGTTCAGGTTGCTGATGGGAGAGTTCTTAGCAACCTGAGGGGCGGCAGGTTGAGGCTGAGTCTTCTGGGGCTGCGGTTGCGCCTGGGGCTTTGACTGTGGTTCCGGCTGAAATTCCAGACTGCCACCGGCATCGCCATTGGGTTGGATGGCGATGATTCCCCCGCTGGAGGGTGCAGGCGCGGAGGGTAGAGGCTTGGGGGCCGGAGAAGGGGTGGGACCGTGGCTGGCCTCTGCGGATTGCCTTTCCTTGACCAGCTCAACCCGTTCGGCGAGTGCCCGGCGGCGGAACTGAATCATGTCAGGCTTCCAGCTCGGCTCGGTGCGGGCAATGAAATCAAAAAGCTTCTGAGCCTCCCGGTACTTGGCGAGCGCTTCCAGATAGCGGCCATCGGTTTCCCGGTTTTCACCTTCCTTCATGATCATGAAGGCGCGCAACCACACGTCCTCGGCTCCAAACGATTCTTCCTCCGTCGGAGATTGGGCAATAGCGCCCCACACAATAGCGAACAGGCCGATTGTTACGAAAAAGATCCAAGACTTCCCGGGGGTAGGTCGCATGTTTAATTTTTGGCGTTTTTTTAGAGACACGAAAGATTCGGTCGGGTTGAGCGGGGTAGCGTATCCAAGTTGGAAGCGGAATTGAATCACATTTTCCAAAAAAAGTCCCTCAAAAAAGTTTCTGGCATGGGAAAAGATTCGCAGAATCGAGATGCCGTGCCCGACAGGCGTGAAAAGGCTTGCGGCCAGCTTCCGGAACTATAGATTTCAGAGCGATTGCAAGATCCCATAAATCGCCGTGAGTATCCCTCTCAATAATCCCGTGCTGGTCTTGAATCGGTTGTGGCAGCCGGTCAATATCTGCACTGCGCGTCGGGCCTTCTCATTACTCTATCTTGGACATGCCCAAGTGGTCTTCAGCGATGAGGAGGCAAACTTCTACACCCACGACATACAATCCTGGGTCACAATTACCAGAGGTCGAAACGACCTGGATATGGAGATGGTGAAAACCATCTCTTATAGTTTCGGGATTCCGGAAATCATCGTGCTCTCGATGTTTGACCGCTTGCCCAAGAAGGAGGTCAAGTTCACCCGGCAAAACATCTTTGAGAGGGACGAATACGTTTGCCAGTATTGCGGCAAGAACTTCGAGCCGAGAGAGCTGAACCTGGATCACGTGGTTCCCCGCGATAAGGGGGGCAAAAACTCCTGGGAGAACATCGTCACCAGCTGCATCCGCTGCAATACGAAGAAGGCCAACAAACTGCCGCACCAGGCGGGGATGTTTCCGCTGAAGGAGCCCAAGGCGCCCACTTGGAGACCTTTCATGTGCCTGGCGGAAAAGACGGCCAAGCGTAAGGCGCACACCAGTTGGAGGCACTTTTTGGATCTCAAGCCGTCCAAGGTGCAGATGAGCAACTGATCCCGAGACGCCCGGGTGGCCTTACTTGCGGTTCGTTGCCTGTCTGGGCGAGAACCACCCGCCTCCATTGTCCTCTCGTTCGATCCGGGCTTTTTCCGGCTCTGGATCCTTCTTTTCCTTTTTGTTGTCCTTGTTCTTGGAGCCTCCTTTGAAGAAGAGGAAGCCTTTGGAGCCACCGTCGTCCTTATTGTCAGAGGAGGCGCTATTGGCCGAGTTGCTGCTTTCACTCGCCCGTTCCTGCTCGACCTTCTGCACGCTCTTGCGCACGAACCAGTGACGTTGCAGGCCCTCCGCCAGCACCTCGTATTCATCCGCGGCGTCCTGGAGATCGATCGCCGTTTGAGTCATCTCACGGATGGCGGTATCGGAGAGATCAATGGTGTCCGGTAAGCGGGCCGTCACCTGTTCCATACCGTCGGTAGCGGTGCTGAGGTTGGCCATGGCCGCTTCAAACGCGGTGAGGGAACTGCGGAATTGATCGGCTGCGGTTTCGTCTTTGAGGAACATCCCCGCAGGACCTTTGCCGGCATTGATATCCTGGAGCACCTTGTTCACCCCTGCCATGGTCTGCTGAAACTCGCTTTCGGGGCTGCCTAGGCTGTCGGCCAACTGCTGGATCTTGGAAGACGTGGTCTCGATTTCTTTGATGGCCGGGATCAGAGCTTCCCGCACTTCTTCAATGGCGGAGTTGATCTCCGTTTTGCCGCTGTCCCGGAAGGCGACCTGCACATCTCCGTCTTCCCTGGGAAGCGTTCCCCGGGAGATTTCGAGATAGGGAGCGCCGAAACCACCCAGATCGTACTTCAGCTCCGCAGTGGATTCCTTCCCCACGAATGCGACCAGCTCGCTGCGAACATCAAGGATGGCCACCATGTTGACCTCATTGAGCGGCACATCTTTCATATTGAAATGACGGTTGCCCTTGTGGCGGAGGATCACGTCCCGCACGAATCCGGCGCGGCTGCCCAGGATATGAACTTCCGTCCCTTTCCGGATCCCCAGGGTGCCTTCCTGAGGAAGGATCATTTCATAAGTCCGTTGAGGTTTGAACCAACCCTTCACTCGTCCGCTGAGAAGAATCCCCGAGGTCAGCAGGAGGATCGAGAGGATCACAAAAGCTCCGGCAAGTTCGTTGGCGCGGCGGAATTTAAAGGGTTTCTCCATGGCTGGACCAGTGAGCGAGTGCAGAGGAGTCCATCAAGAGTAGAGGGACTCGGGCAGGGGTTGGTAGTGGTAGGTCGGGTTCAGGTCTTTGAGGTGTTTACTGGCGGATACGTTGTCCAGCCAGAGGATGGCCGTTCCGTTTTGGCGAGCGCGGGTCAATTCCCTGATCAAAGGCTGGGTGGCCTCCTTGCTCAAGCCTCGGAAAGGTCTCTCCAAAATGAGCAGCTCCAGCGGGTTTGGCAAGAGGGCTCGAACCCATTGAGAGAGCTGCAGCAGGTCGGGGCGCGTGGCGGAGGGGCGGGTATGGGGAATCGCGGAGAGACCACAGTGTCCGGCAATGGATCTGGCGTGTTCCACCAGGGAGATGCGTTCCCGCTCGGGATGAAACAGTTGGGCCAGGGTTACGTTCTCATCCACATCCAGGTTCTCGATCCACACGGCTTTGTGGCTGGAATCCAAAACCCGCCCAATGTGGAGCCGTTGCAGATCGGCATGATGCGGGTCCATCTTGCTCCATTCCTTCCCCTGGAAGAGGGAGCGACCGTGGGAAAAGGGCAGTATCCCGAGGGCGGCGTCGGAGAGCATCTGGATCGGGTCCCGGTCAGAGCATTCCACAAACGCCAGTTCGCCCTTCTTGAGGTGCAGGGAAAAGGTGGGGCCGCCGCCCTTGGTGGCGAGGGTGAATTCCTCCAGGGCGAGTACGGGAGAGCTGGACTTGGCGGGTTCCATTCCTAATCAGACGAGATAGGTGATGAGAATGGCGATTCCCCAGATAATTACCGTGTAGCTCATGGAGTGCAGAATCGAGCGGCTCACGGCCTGGGGAACTTCGGTGCTCACGCCTGAGACTCGCAAGCCTTCGTAACAGCAGATCGCTCCCATGAACAATCCAGGGAAGAGGCTCTTAGCAACAAGAGAGATCCACTCGGTGGCACCCACGGATTCCCACATGGATTTCATGAAGGGGGATCCGCCCAGGGCGCTGGGGCTGAAGAGCGCGAATCCCAGAACGCTGGACACCAGCGATACGGCTACAAAAATCAGGCTCAAGCCCAGCACGCAGCAGGCGAGCCCCAGGATTCGGGGGAGGGCCAGATACTGAAAGATATTGATCCCCTGTGACTCCAGGAGCGCGACTTCTCCGGAGGTCTTCATGTTGGCGAGTTCCGTGGTGATGGCGGAAGCGCTGGCCCCAATCACCACGAAGGTGGCCAGGAAGGGTGCGGCCTCGCGAAAGAGGATGGTGCCAACCATGTCTCCCAGGAATTGGGTGTTCCCGGTGAACTGCAGCCAGATGAGGCACTGCATGTAGACCGAGGCTCCCGCCAGAAGGGCCAGGCCAGTGGTGATGGGAATGGCTTCCACTCCGGCGAAGAGAATTTGCCGCGCCATGCGCACCCGGACCGGATACACCCAGGAACTGGGTTGAACCGCCAAAAGGGCGGCTTCGTAGAGCATCGACATGATGTAAAGATGGTGGCGAACGCCGCCGATAAATCCGCTTCCGACATCATAGAGAAATCGGCGGAACAAGCTCAGCGAAGAGTTGTCTGGATTACCAGGCTTTTCCATTGTCACAAAATTTGTCATAATTAAACTTCCTGTGCGGTTAAGAAAACTGAAAAGAATCGGAAAATGAACTTTGGGAGGAGTCTCTGTTCACTCTGGTCTCTTCAAGCTTTCCCGAGTGCCGCGTTTTGAGGATGGCCTATCGCTGAATTCGCAAGATCCAGCCCAGGTAACCACGGTTGAGATGGTAGATTTCCTCAAAACCCTCCTTCTTCAGGTCGGCCACAGCGGCACGGCTTCGGAAACCGCCCGAGCAATAGACGAGAACGGGAGTCTCTTTTGGCGTCTCCTTAAGGAAAGACTGAAAATCGAGAGAACCGGATGGGGCATGGATGGAGCCTTCTAAAGAGCCTGTCTTTTGCTCCAAGCCGGAGCGGACATCCAGAATGAGGAGGTGTTCCTCGGTCATTTTCTGGGCGGCAAGATGGTTGCCGAGATTCGTGCAGATCCGGCCCTGAGACCCTGGTTGGAAGAGTTGCCGGTCCCAGAGGGCTTCCACAGCGAGCCAGGTCGCTGCAGCCACAGCTACGGAAACCGCAATCCGGCGAAGAGGTGTCATTGGGCGGGGGGAAGGTTAGGGGTATGGGAGTTGGATGGCGGCGAAGGTCCGGGAGAGTATACGGACGAGAGACGGAGGCGGATAGAGAGATTTAGGGCCTCTTCGGGGACTTTGTGAAACTTTTCACAAATTGCCCTTGCTGGTTTTCGCGCTGAACGCATTAGTGGCAGGAGGATGGCATTCGAAGTACCTACGGAGGTCGAACAGGAGGTGGAGAAACGCCTCACGCACTATCCCGATAAGCGCAGTGCGGTTCTCCCAGCACTCCACGCACTTCAGCATCATTTTGGTTACATCTCTCAGGAAGCTGTCGAGTGGACAGCTGGCAAGCTGGAGTTGGAGCCAATCAATGTGCTGGAGGTGGTGACGTTTTATCCGGGATTCCGCCAGAGCGAACCGGGCAAGTATCATATCCGGGTTTGCCGGACGCTTTCGTGCGCCATGGCGGGCAGCTACGAGCTCATGGAGAAAATCTGTGAAGTCGCCAAGATCGACCGTTCCGGCGTGAGCCATCATCATCCCATCGCCGTCGGGGAAGACGGGAAGTTCAGCATCGAGTTCGCGGAATGTCTCGCCAGTTGTGGCACCGCGCCGGTCTGCATGGTGAACGATGACTTCCATGAAGGGATTACCCCCGACAAGGTGGAAGATCTCTTGAACAAATACGAGTAGGAGACGCGATGCCTGAAATCACCTACAAGCCTGGCAAAGAGCCGCATCCACTGGAGCACCGCATGATCTTCCGGAATGTCGACCGGGAGGGATGGGATACGGATATCTCCACCTACATGGCGGAGGGCGGCTACAAGCAATTGGAGAAGGCCTTTGGGATGGAGCCCAAGGAAGTGGCGGAGCAAGTGAAGACCGCCGGAGTGCGGGGACGTGGCGGTGCGGGTTTCCCGGCCGGTGTGAAGTGGGGATTCATCCCGCCAAACAACACCAAGCCAGTCTACCTGATCTGCAACGCGGACGAGTCCGAGCCAGGTACTTTCAAGGATCGCTACATCATGCACCAGGATCCCCATCAGTTGATCGAGGGGATTGTGATCGCTTCTTACGCGGTGGGTGCGCATACGGCCTACATCTACATTCGTGAGGAATTTCCAGAAGCCGCCCAGATCCTGGAGGCTGCCATCGAGCAGGCCCGGGAGAAGAATTTCGTGGGCAAGGACATCCTGGGGAAGGGTTTTGACCTGGAAATCTGGGTCCATCGGGGGGCGGGCGCTTACATCTGCGGTGAGGAAACCGGATTGATTGAGAGCCTGGAAGGGAAGCGACCCTATCCGCGCATCAAACCGCCTTATTTCCCAGCTGCAGTGGGCCTCTACATGTGTCCCACGATCGTGAATAACGTGGAGACCCTCTGCCACGTGAAGCACATCATCGAGATGGGCGGCGAGGAATACGCCAAGCTGGGCACGCCGCGCAATACCGGCACCCGGATCCTCTGCGTGAGTGGCGATGTGAAGAAGCCCGGCTACTTCGAAGTGCAGGTGGGCAAGGTCACTTTGGGGCAACTCATCAACGAGATGTGTGGCGGGCTGAAGGAAGGCCGGAAGATCAAGGCCGTCATTCCGGGAGGAAGCTCGGCCAAGGTCCTGCGTGGAGACGAAGTCTTCACGATTGGAAAGGGCGATGACGCCAAGCAACTCGCGCTCCTCGATATCCCGATGGACTTCGATACCCTGGCCGCCTGTGGTTCCATGGCAGGGTCCGGCGGCGTGATTGTGATCGATGACAGCCGGTCCATCAGCTGGGTGCTGAACAACATCAACGCCTTCTATGCTCACGAGAGCTGCGGACAGTGCACGCCTTGTCGCGAAGGTTCGCTCTGGATGAAGAAGATTTCCGACCGGATTGTGGCGGGAGAAGCTTCACCCGGGGATGTCGACAAGTTGGACCGTGTGGCTCGCAATATCGATGGCCGCACCATCTGCGCCTTTGGAGAAGCCTGTGCCTGGCCGACGGAAAGCTTTGTGGCGAAATTCCGCGATGAATTGATCGCCGATACCAAAGAGGAGAAGGCCCAAGAAATCCTGAATCCCGAAACCAAGCTCGCAGCGGCGAACCTTAGTTCCTGATCCTTCCATGCCTGATTCCGACAAGCCAGAAGTGCCCATGCTGAACGTCCAGATCGACGGGGAATGGCACCAGTTTCCCAAAGGGACGAGGATGATCGAGGCCTGCCGTCAGGTGGGAAAGGAAGTTCCGCATTATTGCTATCACCCCAAGTTGAGCTCACCGGGCAACTGCCGGATGTGTCTTGTGGAAATGGGGATGCCGCCTCGGCCGATGCCGGGACAGGATCCGCCCGCGCCGGATGCGGACGGCCACCTGCCGATTCAGTGGATTCCGCGTCCCGCCATTGCCTGCGCCAACACGATTGCCGACAACATGGGCATTCGGACGGAAAGCAAGCTGACCCAGGAATGCCGTCAGGGGGTTATGGAGTTCCTTCTCATCAATCACCCGCTCGATTGCCCCATCTGTGACCAGGCCGGCGAATGTCGTCTACAGGAATTCAGTGTGGAGCACGGAAAAGGTGTCTCCGAATTTCGCGAGCAGAAAGTCAAGAAGCCCAAGAACGTCAAGATTGGGCCCCGGATCACCCTGGATGACGAGCGATGCATCATGTGCAGCCGCTGTATCCGCTTCAGTGATGAGATCGTGGATGACGATGTGCTCGGCTTCACGGATCGCGGCAGCCATACGGTGTTGGCGGTGCACCCTGGCAAGGAGCTGGCCAACAACTATTCTCTGAATACGGCAGACATCTGCCCGGTGGGAGCCCTGACTTCCAATGATTTTCGCTTCACCATGCGGGTGTGGTTTCTCAAGGAGACACCCTCCATCGATGTGAACTGCGGCACCGGAGTGAACACGGTCATCCACACTCGGGAAGGCAAGATCTACCGGATCACGCCCCGGGAAAACAACGAGGTGAACTCCTGCTGGATGCCGGACTCTCACCGCTTGAATTTCCATTACCTGGACGGCCCGGACCGGCTCACCGATCCGCTGGTCAAAGACGGCAGCAGCCATCGCATGGCGGATTGGGCGGAGTGCCTGAGCCGCTTTGAGAAGGTCAACGAGTATGACGCCGGACAGATCGCGATCATCGGCTCGGCCCGGATGACGAACGAAGAGCTCTTCCTTTTGAAGCGTCTGGCCTCGGCCCTGGAAGTTTCCAAGGTGGATGTCGTTCCCCGGATGGAGGAGTCCGATGGCTATCTGATCTCCGCGGATCGCAATCCGAACACGAACGGAGCCAAGATTATCCTGGGGCTCAATGAACCAGGGGCTTCCCTGAGCAAGATCCGGGACGGGATCAAGTCAGGCAGCATCAAGTGCCTCCTGGTGTTCGGTGAAGATTTGACGGAAGCCGCTGGCTTCGCTCCTGAGGATCTCGCTGGGCTGGATTTCCTGGTGGTGGCCCATCTTCTGGCGAATGAAACCGCGCGCCACGCACATCTGGTCCTTCCCACGGCGGGTTGGGCGGAGAAGCGCGGCAGCATGATCAACGTGACCGGTCGACTGCAGCGCCTCAATCAGGCGATCGAGCCACCTGGCGAAGCCCGGGACGACTGGGAGGTCATTCGCGACCTCACGCAACGGGTCAGTGGCTCTAATGGCATCTACATGATTGAAGATGTCTTCAAGAGCATGGCCGAAGAGATCGAGACTTTCGCCGGACTCAATCTTGGTAAGATCGGTGACCTCGGAGTGCCGGTCCTGGAGACCGGAGTAACCATCCCTCTGCTGGAAAAAGAAGCAGAGCGGAAAGCAAAAGGAATCATCGTCGGCTAGAGCCCATTCGGCTCGGAAAAATGGGACCATGGTTAGGGAAAAAACAGCCCCCAAAGACTTTGTGAAACTTTTCACAAATTCCGGTTGCCCGCTTGGTTTCAAGCATCATGATGGCTAAAGGGTAGGAAGACGGCCT
>JBHIXE010000193.1:0-7201 GCA_041984905.1 Verrucomicrobiales bacterium
GCCCCGCTACGATTCCAGAAGGTCCGGACCTTCCTCCGGTTTGCGGGCTTTCCGGCCTTGCTCCGCCAGTTCTTCGTTCTCATTGGAGAGGTCGCCCTCACCACTTCGCATGGGCAAGCGATCGGCATCGGCTGAGGATGCGGTGTCTGTAACGGTGGGGGAAGGTAGGGGCTCGCCTTCTTGCATGGTGACAGGCACTCCAGAAGGGAAGACCACTTCCCGCGCCTCGTCCGGCATGGAGATACCCGCTTCGTCGAAGGCCTGTTTGGTGAGCCGGATGAGTGCGGAACGGACTTTGAGCCCGCTGAAGTTGGCGATGTCCACCCAGAAGTAGGCTTTCAGATTGACCGTGGCGGCACCCAGGCTGTCGACGAGAACGAAAGGCTCGAGATCCTTAACGACGGCGGGGTGGTCGCTCAGTATCTTTAGAGCGATCGATTGCGCTTCCGAGATCGAGTCATCGTAGCCAATGCCCACGCTAAAGTCGAATCGGGCGTTGGGATTGGCAGTATAATTGATGATGGTATCCTTATAGATCGTGGCGTTGGGAACTTGGACATGGTTGCCATCCAGCGTCATGAGTAGTGTCGACCGCGTGTTGACGCTCTGGACCTGTCCCTTGAATCCGGCGACCTCGATCAGATCCCCCTTGGCAAACGGGTGCTGAAGACTGATGAGGATACTCGCGAGGAAATTCTCTGCGATATCGCGAAAGGCAAACCCAACGATGAGTCCGATCAGGCCTGTGCCGCCGAGGACGGTCATCGCAAGTTGGGTAAGTCCGGATACTCTTAGTACGAGATAAATTCCCAGAAGAAAGAAGGGCACGGCGATTGCCCGGGCGGTCACCTCTCTAAGGAGCTGGGAATCGATCTGGTTTCTGAGCAAGCGGCGGGCGCCCTTGGCCGCAAACTTGGAGAGAAACCAAGCCAGAATGAAGAACAACACCCCGGCAATGAACTTGGGAATGCCCAGGGCGATCTCCGCCCCAAACTGTCGCAACTCTTCCATGGCCGGGCTCAGATCCCAAAAGGCGCGTTTCCGGACCTCGATCCGGTTGACCACGGCGACGACGTCTTGAGTTTTGTTCGCCAGTTCGCCAGCCCATTTGCGGTGAGATTCCTCGTCGGTCGAGCCGGAGAGGAAGACGACGCCTTCGTCCACATCGACCTCGGGATTCTCGAACCATTGGGTCGCCGTCAGAATGCGGGTGAGCCGGTTGGCGATATCCGAGTCCTCCACGACCGTTCGTACTTCGACCGGATTGAGAGGTGAGTCTTGCTTGGAGTTGCCGGGAGCGGGCTCATTTTGGGCGAGGAGAACCGACGGCAGAAAGATGCTGCAGATGAGATAAGCCGCTGATCGATAGAGAAAGTCCATCCATGAGATTAACGGAAGATACTCGGCAATGGTATTCACACTTTTTGAAGCCTTCTTCCGAGCGCGACGTTGGCATGGTGGGATTGTTTCGCAATGCGACAGGTTTGAGGAAAGCCAGCGGGTTCCCTCCTTGGGAAGACCAAGAGACAATCGGTCGTTAAAGGATTCCCAAAACAGGCTGGACGTCGTAATAGATGGTAATGATCGGGTTACGTTGGAATTGGGGAATGCTGCCACTGCTGGTTTTCGGGTTCTTAGGGGCGGGATGTGCGGACAATCGACCGGACGCAGAAGTGGTCGAAGGACTGCGCGGGCTTTACCCTGGAGACTGGGCCTTTCAGCGCTATAAAGAGCGAGTCATTGCGCGGGGCGAGGAGATCGTGCCGGAACTGATCGCGGCTTCTCATGATAGCGATCCCGAGATGCGGGAATCCGTGGCGCGCTGTCTCGGGCACATTGGCTCGGACGCCGCCGTCGACCGGCTCATCGAGATGGCGGATGATGACGAGATCGAGGATACGGTGTGGATCGGGCTTTCCTACGCAGGCGATTCCAAGGCCGTCCCCAAGTTGGAAGAAGAACTCGCCTCTCACGATTCCGAGCGCGCTCGTGGCCGGATCCTGATCACCCTGGCGGAGTGCGGAGACCGGACCCGGCTCTGGGAGTTGCTGGACCTGATGAAGACGAGCTCCCTTCCTGGCCATGTCTATCACGCCAACCAGGCGTTTGAAGAAATCGCCGGCAAGCGGTTCGGTAAGGATCCCGCCAAGATCGAGCTGTGGTTGAGGACGACTTATCCACGGACGTAGCGGGTTGGGGGCCTGAGGGAGCGAACGCGATTACAGGGGCCAGATCAGCGGGATCAAGAGTGTCGCGGCCAGCCAGAGCAGGAGATTCAAGGGAAGGCCGATCTTCAGGAAGTCGGTGAAGCGATAGCCTCCCGCGCCAAAGACATAGGTGTTCGTCTGGTAACCCATGGGCGTGGCGAAACTGGCGCTGGCGCCGAACATGATCGCAACGACAAAAGGCCGGGGATCGACGCCCATGCCTTGTGCGATGGAAATGGCGATTGGTGTGAGGAGGATGGCGACGGCGTTGTTGGTGACAACTTCCGTCAGGAGCGAGGCCAGCAGGTAGACGAGCGATAGAACCGCAATAGGACCGAGAGGGGCGAGCCATCCAGCCGCAGTTTCCGCAACGAGGCGTGCGGCCCCCGTGTTCTCCATGGCCTGGCCCAACCCTAACATGCCAAAGATGATGAAGAGGATGGGCCACTCGATGCTTTGGTAGGCTTCCCGCGGATCCACGCAGCCAAGGAGCAACACCACGACGGCGCCCACCAAAGCAGCCGAGAGGATCGGTACTCCAAAGGCGGCGAGAAGGACGACAGAGAGAATGGCAGCAATGGCGATGGGCGCCTTGCGTTTGCGATAGGGGCGATCGATTTCGTCGTTGAGGAAAATTAGCCCCTGATCCTCTTCCTGCTCGAAGCGGTCCAGGTTTTCCTCAGGTGCTTCAATGAGCAGTGTGTCGCCCAACTGGAGCGGAATCTGGGTGATGTTCTGCATGAGATTGGTGCCTTTCCGGTGCAGAGCGGCAACCACGATTCCGTGCTGTTGACGGAGGCGGAGACTGGTCAGCGTCCGGCCAATGAAACGCGACTGGGGGCCGACCATGGCTTCGACCAACTTCGTACGACGCCCTTCCGTGGTCTCTGGAGTGTCGAATGTCAGGTCATTGGAGTCGTTGATCGTCGCGACCCCACGAGGAGTGGCTTTCAGCACAATGGTATCGCCGGGCTCAAGGACGAGTTGGTCCAGCGACGGGGCGGCCACGCGCAATCCTGACCGCACCACATCAAAGATGCGGAAGCAGCGATCCTTCCAGAGCTCCGTCTCACTGAGCGGCTTTCCGGCAAGAGAAGATCCAGCGGGAACGGTCACCAGGGAGAGGAAGTCCCGGGTGTCATCGGCGGCGAACAGGGAAGATATGCTGGAGCGATCCGGCAACCATCTGCGTCCCAGGATAAAGAGGTAGGCCGCCCCAATGAGCCCATAGATCAGGCCTAAAGGCGTGATCTCGAATACCCCAAAGGGTTCCAGACCGCTCTGCCTGGCAACGCCCGATACAAGGATATTCGTCGAAGTACCGAAGATGGTCATGGTTCCGCCCAGGATAGCAAAGAAGGACAGGGGCATGAGCAGCCGTGACGACTTGAGTTCCGCGGATCGCGCAAAGCTGATCACGATGGGGAGGAAGACCACCACCACCGGCGTGTTATTGATGCAGGCCGAGAGAGGCAGAACGAGGAGTGCCAGAATCGCCATGGCGCGGAACTCGCTCTGACCCGCAATGCGTTGAAAGAGCTGGGCCATTGAGTTGATCACTCCCGTCCGCACCAGGGCGGCGCTCAGGATGAACATGGCGCCAATGGTGAGGGGCGCGCTATTGCTGAAGACCGTTGTGACGTCTTTCGTACTAAGCATGCCCAGGGTGATGCAGAGGGCAAACGCACCCATGGCCACCAGGTCGGCGGGAATCCTGCCCCGAACAAAGAGCAGGAAGGCGAGGCCCAGGATCAGGAAGACCAGAACCTGAAGGATGGGTTCACTCAGGCCGAGAGCCAGTAGGGGGGCAACCCTCAGGACGGGAAATGAGAGATCGGACATGGGAAGGAGAGATGTTGACTGGGTTCATCGTCTGCCTCCGGTTGTCCGGTCGGGAGAAGGTTGGTTGTTAGGAGATAACGAGGCGGCCGTGGTCGGCTCGCCAAGAAGCGGGGTCACTGATCCAGACGGATCTTTTCCGTGGCCTCTACCTGGGTGACTTTTCCGCCGTGAATGGTGATATGGATGGTGCCGTACTGGAGCTGGCTGACCTGACGAATCACGAGACGAGCCCACTCTGGCAGGTCCGTGGCAGGGGGCGCGACTCCAGGGTTTGAATCGGGCATGAGGCTCGTCCGTCGTTCGTCATTCATGGTCCTGGTCGTTGGGATAAGAGGGGCTTTCACGAAACAGGCTGAGAAACCCTTCCGCGGGATCGGCCTTGCCCTTGGAGGGGGCTCCGGCCGCCACCGCGGGGATGGCGGCGCTGTCTTTCGAGAAGGGGGGCAGAACGCCTTCCCGGCGATACTTCCGCAGGGTCACCTCGACGATGTCCGCCAGGGAATAGCGATCCACGATGGAGACAATGGCATTGCGAACGTCGACCATGAGCATACGCAGGCCGCAGTGCGCTTCATCGGGACAACTGCAGGCCTCGTAGGCGCACTCGCTGGCACAGGAAATGGGCGCCACCCGGTCCTCCATGATTCGGATCACGTTGCCAATGCCAATGTCCGCGGCCGGCATGGCGAGTGCATAGCCGCCCAATTTGCCCCGCCTCGTATCCACGATTCCCGCGGATCGGAGTTGCTGAAGGATGCGCTCCAGGTATTTCAAAGGCAGTCGATCCGCCTGGGCCAGTTCGGCGCCAGCGATCGAATCGAGCCCCTGGGCTTCAGCGATGCCCATATTGATGAGGGCACGCAGGGCGTATTCTGCCTTCTTGGAAAGCTTCATAACTACTTTTCTAAAAGTACACTTCAAGGTAGGAATTCAAGCCAAATCTTATCATTCAGTTTTAGATACGGGTAACTTCAGAGGGTTGCATCGATCGTTGCGGAAACTGGATTGACCCTCTCGAGATTGAATTATGTTCCATTCATGCCGGACTCCCCCCTTTCTCAACCTTTGCCTTGGAACCTCGTTTCCGCTGCTTATGCGGAGATGAACGTGCCTCATTTCTCCAAGTATGCGGCGGATGCCTTGGCGCTGGCCTCCCTACAGGCGGACCAACTCGTGGTGGATGTGGCCTGTGGTCCGGGATCCCTCACCTTTTTGGCGGCGGAGAAAGTCCGGCAGGTTCAGGCGCTCGACTTCTCTCCGGAGATGATCCGGGAATTGGAAGCGGTCAAGTTGGCGCGAGGGATCACCAATGTAGAGGCGACGATTGGAGACGGACAGGCCTTGCCCTTCAATGACGAGGCGTTTGACGCTGGGTTCTCGATGTTTGGCCTCATGTTTTTCCCAGATCGCGCCAAGGGATTTGCCGAGCTCTATCGGGTGCTCAAGCCGGGGGGCTGCGCCGTGGTCGCAAGCTGGAAGCCCATGCGGGAGGTTCCCTTTCTCACCCAGCTGATGGAGGCCTTGGCGGCGGAGTTTCCAGACATGAAGCCAGGTGAGGGAATTGGTCCGCTGACAGATCCGGACGAGTTTCGGGAAGAGATGAGTGCGGTGGGATTCGAGTGCCGGATGGAGGAGACTTGCCACACCCTGGAGTCTGAAGATTTTGACTCGTTCTGGGCAGGCCTGCAGAAGACGTTTGCGCCCGTCGTGCTCTTGCGGCACAGGCTTGGGGAGGAAGCATACGTCCCTGTGGCCGAGCGAGTTCGCGGGAAGCTGGAGGCCCACTATCCTGGAGCCATGCAAGTCGCGATGCCGGCCTGGTTGGGTGTGGGGCGGAAGCTGTAGAGGGACGGGATCAATCCGTGTCGCTGCTGACGAGTGAAGGCTCCAGGTCTCGTAGTACGGTGAGAACCTTCTGAGCAAACTTCTCCATGGCATAGCGCTCTCGGAGCTCGTTGCCAACGCGGTGGATGACGTCAGGAGGGAGGGCCAACAGTTCGTCGAGCGCGGTAAACAAGGTATCCGCAATCGAGAGGTCAAACCCACCGGCTCTGGTAACGGGTGCGAGCAGTTCTTCGACGGAGGTCGTACGGGCGAAGCACACAGGGGTGCCGACATAGTAGGCTTCCAGCGCGGGAATGCCAAAGCCCTCGATCTCGGAAGGCAGGAGAAGCGCGCGGGCGTGGCGGATGGCGTCCACATATTCTTCACCCTCCAGATAGGGGAGGACTTCGGCACGGTCATCGAGCAGGGAGAGGGACTCTTTGGCCGTGTCAGGGACTTTGCCGATCAGCTTCAGTTTCGGCAGCGGTCGCTTGGCGGTTGCCCAGAGTCCAAGAAGCCAGGCGGTGCGCTTGTGGGGTTCCAGAGACGCGAGATGCACCACGTAGTCCCCTTTTTCAGACGCCGTCGCGGGCCGATAGGTCTCCCAGGGACTGCCTTGCCAGGTCACGTGAATTGGTGGCGCCTGGATCTTGTGCCGCTGAGCGAATGCCTGGATCTCTCGCCGGGAAGTCTCTGAAACTGTGAGAATGCGGGTGGCCCGGCGCAAGGCCAACTTGGTCATCCAGATCCAATAAGCGTAGTTGGCCCGGCTGCGCTCTTTGGGATAGTGATCCGCATAGTGCTGCAGGATGGTATCGTGCATGATGGTGACGATGGGCGTCTTGTCTGACTTTGGGCCAAGGCCGGGATACCCTTTGGGATAGAGCCACACGCCATCGCCACGTCGCAGTCCGTGGAGATGATCGGTGAGAAGCCGGGCTATAGAATTGGCCGTGGGCCAGAAGAGGCGGTGCTCGTGAACCTCCTCAGCTTGAAAGCGGAGCGAAGAAAGGGAGGTGAGGGTGTGGAGTTCCAGATCGGGCTGCTTGGCGAGTTCCTGAAGCAGGCAGCGGGTCATGCCGCTGATGCCGAGGCTGCGGTCGTGGGGAGGATTTTGATCGGCCAGATAGACGGTCAACTTCATCTCGTACGCTTCAGGATAGTCCTACTCGAGAGGACACCGGTCTGAGGGGAGCCTAACGCAAGTCCTGGGATGCGCAAACAGGCAGCGGCTGGGATTTGTGGACTACGCAACTTCGGTCGCCGTTCGGCTGAATGAATTGTAGAAGTTGCCCCGGAGGAGCTTCCATGGCAAAGAAGTAGGGCAC
>JBHIXE010000193.1:7211-10546 GCA_041984905.1 Verrucomicrobiales bacterium
ATGCATCCCAATCTACGATTCTGCTTTGGCCTGATGCTGTCTGGAATGGCTATGCTGACGGGTTGTGCCAAGAACCTCGGGAGCTACCAAACCCTGGTGAAGGGTGAACCGCCCGCGGAATTGGGAAGAACGGAGCGAGTCGCTCAGGGAAAGGTGCGAATCACCTACCTGGGAACCAATGGTTACCTTCTCGAGTCCCGGGACGATGTCGTACTAGTGGATCCCTATCTGTCCCGATATCCGATCAGTCGGATCGCCTTGGGAGCAAAGATTGGGTCGGATGAACCGCGTGTGAATCACGCCTTGGCGGCGGCGCGAGTGCCGGACAAAGTGGACGCGATAGTGGTGACGCACGGTCACTTTGATCACCTGCTGGATGTGCCGGAGCTTCAGCGGCGTTATGGAGGCAAGGTCATCGCCTCGCCAACCAGCTGTCACCTGGTGGCGGCTCATGGAGGAGAAAGAGGCCAGCTCCTGCCCTCTCTACCTGGGGATCACCATCGTGTGGGCGGAGTTCAGGTCAGTGTGCTGCCCGCTACCCATGACTTGGTTTTTGGTCGAGTTCCTTATGACGGAGAATTGAAGGCTCCGCCGGAGCAAGTGCCCTTGCGCCCCAAGGGATGGGTATGTGGCGTGCCCTTGTCGTTTGTGATCGAGTTGGGCGGCCAACGGATCTACGTGGATTCCGGCGGCATGCCGGAGAATCTCCCGGGGGACGAAGCCATTGGTGTGGACCTGGCGATACTGGGGGTGGCCCTGCCAGGAAGTCGGGACCGGTTCGTCGCCGCCGTGGAGAAGCTTCATCCGCGCTACGTGCTACCTAGTCACCAGGATAACTTCTTCATCCCTTTGGAGAAGGGATTCCGCTTCGCCGGCACCAGTGCTTTTGAGACTGTGTTGGACAGCTATCGGAAGGCGGACCTGGGGCAGAGCAGCGAACTGATCCTGTTGGATTATTTCCGGCCTTGGGAATTGAACTGAGTATTCTCCCGCTGTGCAAAAACTCGTTATTACCTTTATCGTTATTGGAGGCGTCACGCTCTTGATCCTAGGGGGGCTGTGGTTTTATCCGGTTAAGATCGAAACGGTACCTGCTCCGGAAGGAGGAGCTTGGCCGGGAATGGAAGGAATGGATTTCGGCCTTGGACCAGGCGTCACAAGCATCGTCATTCAACAAATCCACGTGACCTTGGCGAGCAATGGAGACCTGAGCGTAGATCATCCCGACTTTGCGACTACCGACCGGGAGTACAAATCTCCCGCATCAATTGCCTACGATGAAGAGGCACCTTATGTAGAATTCCGGAAGTTGCTGGATGCGTATAAGGCAATGGATACGACTGACGCCAGTATTACAGTCGCAATAATGCTAGAGGATCCGGCGGCGGAAGAAACTTATCTGCCTAAGCTGGCTGAACAGATCAAAGGCTACCACGCCTATTTCGTCAGATCACCGAAGTGAAGTTATTAGGTGGTGCCTTAGTCAGCCCTTGGCCTCGGCCATGAGCTTGTCCAGTTCCGCTACGACGTCCGGATGCTCGGAGGCGATGTTGTTCTCCTCGCCGATGTCCTTGCTCAGGTCGTAGAGCTCGATGGGCCCGTCTTTCTTCAGCCGGACACCTTTCCAGTCGCCCTTGCGGATGGCTTCCTTGCTTTGATACCGCCAGTAGAGGTAGTCGTGACTGGGCTGGGTCTCACCTTTCAAGAGGGGCGCAAAAGAGATGCCGTCAATGTCCGAAGGGGCTTGAGCGCCACTGAGTTCGCAGGCGGTGGGCATCCAGTCCCAGAAGGCCAGGGGCTCATCGCTTTCCGTGCCGGGCGCAACGACTCCGGGCCACCAGACAATCGTGGGAACGCGGATACCACCTTCATAGAGGTCTCGTTTGAAGCCACGCAAGTGGCCGTTGGCGTCGAAGAACTCATGCTTATGACCTCCCTCGCTGTGCGGACCGTTGTCGGAAGTGAAGAGGATGAGCGTTTTCTTGTCGATCCCCAGTTCCTTGAGGAGGGCGACCAACCTGCCCATGTCCGCATCCATGCGGGTAATCATCGCCGCCTGACCTTTGGCGGTGCTGGGCCAGTCTTTGTCGGCATAGATGCCATAGTCGGGAACCTCCATCCCATCGCCTGTGACGCGTCCGCCCTCGTTGTTGGCATGGGGGATGGTCCAGTGCATGTGCAGGAGAAAGGGCTGCTCGTGCTTCTCCCGAATGTATCCGAAGGCCTGCTCCGTCATCACGTCGTGGGAATAGGTGACGCGCTCCTTGGCAACGCGGCCTTTGGCTTCGGGAACATCCATGAGCACGTTGCCCTCCATCGGATACTGCCGGCCGTTGATCCAGAGGTGGAGCGGGTAGTAGTTGTGGGCCTCACTCTGGTCCAGGTAACCCATCCAGAAGTCATAGCCATTCTTGTTCGGGTGACCGGAGGTATCGACCCCGCCCATGGCCCACTTGCCAATTCCACCAGTGAGATAGCCGGCCTGCTGCAGCACCTCACCCACGGTGATGTCTTCCGGTTGAAAGTGATACTGCTGGTTGGAAGAGATGGGAGTGTGCCCCATGTGCTTGCCTGTCCAGAGAGAAAGGCGGGACGGCCGGCAAACCGTGCAGCCCGCATAGTAACTGGTGAGACGCATGCCCTCGGCTGCGAGCTGATCCAGATTGGGCGTTTGGATGGTCTCCTGGCCGAAACACCCCAGATCGCCATAACCCAGATCATCGCACATCACATAGATGAGGTTCGGGCGATCCTGGCTGTAACCCTCCGGAAGGAAAGTGAGGAAGAAGGCGAGGGCAAGGGCAAAGGAAAGGGGGCTCAGTGTCTTCATGGGTGGAAGACAGGCTTGTATGAATCCCCCTGCCTTGGCAACGGAAAACTGGGAATGACCCTCTGGCTAACTTTCCGCGGATTCGTCCCTGGTTTTCTCAATCACTGCATAGGCATTGTGATTGTGGATCGACTCGAAATTCTCCGCTTCCACGCGATACCAGGTGATGTTGGGCTGGCGATCGGAACGAGCGGCGACATTGCGAACGAGGTCTTCCACGAAGACAGGATTGTCATAGGCGCGTTCGGTGACGGCCTTCTCGTCGGGACGCTTGAGAAGGGAGTAGAGCTCGCAGCTGGCGGATTTTTCCACCAGGTGGATCAGGTCCTCGATCCAGATGGGTTCATTGAACCGCACGGAATAAGTGACGATGCCGCGTTGGTTATGAGCGCCGCGATCGCTGATGGCTTTGGAACAGGGGCAGAGCGTCGCCACTGGCACCTTCACCGTGAGGATAAAATCGATGTCAGAGCCTTGAGCATCCAGTTCAAACACGACTTCGTAG
>JBHIXE010000194.1:0-10508 GCA_041984905.1 Verrucomicrobiales bacterium
GAGAATCTCTCGGATTGGGAGAAAAGCGAGCCTACCCATCCTGAACTCCTCGCCTGGTTGGGACGCCGCTTTGTCGAATCCGGCTACGATATGAAGGCCATCGCCAGCCTCATCCTGAATTCTCACGCCTATCAACGCGTCAACGATCCGGAGGCGACCAAGACGGGTCCGCTCTACATCGCGCCCGCCCCACGCCGGCTCAGCGCCGAACAGATCGTAGACTCGCTCTTCAGCGCCACAGGCAAGCCCTTCCAAGTGGAAGAAGTCTGCCTGGATATCGACAGCGTTCGCATCTTGAAGAACTCGATCTCGCTGGGCAAACCGCACCGGGCCTGGATGCTCGCCTCGACTTCCAACGAACGCGATCGCCCCAGTCTGTCCCTGCCCCGCATCCAAGCTGTCGCCACGGTTATGGAAACCTTTGGCTGGCGCGGTGCGAGGCAAGATCCCGTTAGCCTGCGTGATGCGGAGTCTAACGTGCTGCAGCCCGCCATTGTCGCCAACGGCACCATGGGATTCTGGCTCACCCGGCTTAGTGATGATCACGGCATCGCCCAACTCGCACTGGAGGATCAGAGCGTCGAGCAACTCGTGGACCGGCTCTTTCTGCGTCTTCTTACCCGCAAGCCCACCGCTCAAGAAAAAGCTCGCTTCCTCGCACTACTAGAACCCGGATACCTGGAGCGGGTCATTGCGGAATCAAAGCGCAAGGCAAACCCGGAACCGGCTCCCCGAGTGCCCGAACGTTATGTGAGCTGGTCCAACCATGTCGACGGCCCCGCCAATCTTCTGGCCCAGGAAAAAGAAGCGGCTGCTCGTCTGGGAGCCCCACCGACGGCTATGCTCGATGACGACTGGCGAGTGCGACTGGAGGACGTCCTGTGGGCCATGTTGAATTCTCCGGAGTGGGTGTATTCGCCCTGACAACATCCCTCTACACATCACCTGAACACAGGCTGGATGAGACTACAGAAAAAGACCGCAATCGTGACCGGCGCTGGATCGGGCATTGGGAAGGCAACTGTCAGGAAGTTTCTGGCAGAAGGTGCGCTGGTTCTTGCCACCGATCTCAACAAGACTGCTCTAGAAGACTTAGCCCAGGTATTCCCAACCCTGGTCGTCCAAGCGGGCGATGTGAGCCAGTCCAGTGAAGTGGACGCCATCGTCGCCGCCGCCAGGAGCCAGTGGGGACGGCTGGATATCCTCGTGAACTCGGCGGGCATCACGGCTCGCAATGTCGGCGAGAAGGCCAGCCTTGAAGAACGCTGGGACAAAGTCATGGAGGTGAACGTGAAAGGCTCGATGCTGATGGCGCACGCAGCGGTCCCCGTGATGCGGGAATCGGGCGGCGGCGCGATCGTCAATCTGAGTTCCGTGATGGGTTTCACGGGGTATCCCACCGCGCTGGAGTTTTCGGATGGCTTCAATCCCTACCCGAGCAGCAAGGGCGCCATCAGCCAACTGACCCGGGATATGGGCGTCCGGTTTGCCGCGGAAGGCATTCGCGTCAATGCGGTCGCGCCCGGCTTTGTGCATACCTCCCTGACGGCAAACGTCACCCAGAATCCGGAGATCTTGCAGACGCTCAACAGCCTCCACCCGGCCGGGCGAATGGGAACGGCGGAGGAAGTCGCCAACGTCATCGCGTTCCTGGCCTCAGACGAGGCGTCCTTTGTAAACGGTGCCGTGTGGATGGTGGATGGAGGCTATTCCGCTCAGTAGCTGATCGCGGTATCTGGACCTGCCGCATTTCGAGGAAGTTACCAACCTTCGCAAGGAATGCGCCCTTTGGGTCGTGTTCCAAGTTGCCCTTTTCATGCGCTGCCTACTTCACACTCTCTCTGCCCTCTTTGTCGTCGCCCTCGCCCGGGGCGAGGAAACGTCGCATTGGGCCTTTCAACCTATCGCCCCCCAGCCGGTTCCTGCGGTGGAGGATTCGGGATGGACTCAGAATCCCATCGATCACTTTGTGCTCTCGCAGCTTCAGGAGGCCGAACTGGAGCCATCGCCTCTCGCGCCGCCGCACACGCTGCTCCGGCGTCTCTACCTGGATTTGACGGGCCTCTTGCCCACAGCAGACGACGTGCGGGAATTCCAGCAAGCGTGGAGTCATGATCCCGATGCCGCCTACGCTTCCCAAGTCGACCGATTGCTGGAGTCCCCTCATTTTGGAGAGCATTGGGCACGACAATGGCTGGACCTGGCCCGTTATGCGGACAGTGACGGCTACCTGGGAGATTCCATCCGCCCCTGGGCCTGGATCTACCGGGACTGGGTGATCGAGGCGATCAATCAGGACATGCCCTTTGACCAGTTCTCCATCGAGCAACTTGCGGGGGACCTGCTGCCGAGCCCCTCGCAAGGCCAGCTGATCGCCACTGGGTTTCATCGGAACAACCTGAAGAATACCGAAGCAGGTTCAGATGCAGAGCTCAATCGTACGAAGCAAGTCGTGGACCGGGTTGCGACGACGGGGACGGTCTGGCTGGGACTGACGCTGGGATGCGCGGAGTGTCACGACCACAAGCACGATCCAGTATCCCAAGAGGAGTTCTTCCAGCTCTTCGCCTTCTTCAACAACTCCAACGATGCGGATGTCTCCGTTCGCCTTGAAGAAGAGTGGAACGCTTACGCTGACAAACTGAGCGCCTGGGAAGCGACCTTGGCCAAGCTGGAGGCACCACTCGCTGGGGTTCCCCGCAGATCGCCAAGCCCATCACCACCGCCAGGGAACAGGTGGCATCCCATCGTGGTGGACCAAGCCACCGCCGCAGGAACCGATCTCGAGATCCAGGAAGACCACTCGATCCTGGCCACCGGGAAGACACCCACGACGGTCACCTACTTCGCGGAAGCTCCAGTCGGCGAGACAGTTACGACCACAGGCTTCCAGCTCGAGGTCGTGGGGGAGTTTGGTGAAGGCCGGGAATCAGGAAAGCCGGTTGGCCGAGGCAAGAATGGGCAATTTGTTCTGTCGACCTTTGTCGTGGATCTCATCGAGAATGGCAAACCGCGACGTCTCAAGTTTCGCGCCGCCAAGGCGGACCACGGTGACACTCCAGAGAAAGCCCTGGATACCAGCACGACGGAAGGTTGGCAGGTTTCAACCCGCACCTACGAGACGCATCTACTCCAAGTGGAGCTGGAAGAACCCCTGCAGCTTCCCAAAGGAAGCCGGCTCAAGTTTTCGCTCGGCCAGAAGCAGGGATCCGAGAACTTGATACGGCACCTGAAGCTCTCCCGGACTTCGGACCCCGCCCCCCTGGAGCCTTGGGTGGAAACCGTCAATCCGGAATGGGCCAAACTGCGCACAGCAGTGGAAGCCCACTTGGCAAGCGCTCCAGACAAGCCCTCGACCAAGGCCCAGACCCTGGTGGAACGTGGCCCGAAAGATCAGCGGGAAACCTACGTCCACATCCGGGGAGACTACACCCGGCGCGGCGATCAGGTGTCTCCCAACACCCCTGCGATTCTGCATCCCCTCACCCTCCACTCTGAACGTGGAACACCCAACCGGCTCACCCTGGCTCATTGGCTCTTTGCGGATGCCAACCCACTAACGGCGCGCGTCGTGGTAAACCAGATCTGGCAACAGCTCTTTGGCGTCGGCATCGTTTCCACTTCGGACGATTTCGGCACGCACGGAGCGCCCCCCACCCATCCCGAACTCCTCGACTGGCTGGCCTCGGAATTCCGTCGCCACGGATGGAGCCGGAAAGAGCTGATTCGCACCATTGTCCACTCCTCCACTTACCAGCAAGCCTCCACCAATCGGTATCCGGAAATCCCCAACCAGCTGTTGTGGCGTCAGAACAGCTATCGCGTCGAAGCGGAAACGATTCGCGATGCACACCTGGTAGCCAGCGGGCTCTTCGAACCCAAGGTGGGCGGCCCAGGCATTCGCCCGCCCTTACCCGGATTTGTCACCGAGGTCGGCAGAAGCGTGAAATGGCCAGTCAGCGATGCCCCGGATCGTTACCGTCGAGGACTCTACATCGTCCTGAAACGCACCGTGCTTTACCCCATGCTAACCACCTTTGACGCACCGGATACCAGCGTCGCCTGCAGCCGGAGGGAACGCACCAATACCCCCATGCAGGCCCTGACTCTTCTGAACGATCCCGTGTTTTTCGAATGCGCGGAAACCCTGGGGAAACAAGTCTACGCCAAAGTCGGAGACGATCCCCAGAAGGCCGTCCGCGAATTGTTCCTGCGCTGTCTCAATCGCCCACCAGAACCCCAGGAAACTCAGGTCCTGGCGTCCGCCTACCAGGACTTCAAGCGTCTGTCTGAGCAACCGGAATTGGCCATGGTGGCCACCGCCCGCATCGTGATGAATCTCGACGAATTCGTAACTCGTGACTGAGCCCTCCCCATTGAGCACATTTTCTCGGCGGCGCTTCCTGAGCCAGGGAATCGGACCGGCAGCCCTGGCGACCCTGTTAGGCCAGGAAGGTCTCCTTGGTGCTGAGTCCTATCGCGCGCCCCACTTTGCGCCCAAGGCCAAGCGCTGCATCTACCTCTTCATGGAAGGCGGCCCAAGCCAGATGGATCTCTTTGATCCCAAGCCCAAACTCAACGAGCTGGATGGACAGCCCATGCCGGACTCTCTGCTGAAGGATGTGAAATTCGCCTTCACAAAAAAGGAAACGGCTCGGCTCATGGGCAGTCCGCGGACCTTCCAGAAATATGGCCAATGCGGCATGGAACTCTCTGATCTCCTGCCCCACCTCTGGAACCACGTTGACGACATTGCGCTGGTTCGCTCCTTGTATTGCGACCAGTTCAATCATCTCCCCGGGCAGCTGCTCATGTTGACTGGGACGCCCTTTCGCGGTTGGCCCACGCTGGGTTCCTGGTTGAACTATGGCCTGGGTAGTGATTCTCAGGACTTGCCGGGGTATGTCGTCATGACCACCCTGGGTCGGGGGTTGCCCGGAGGCGCGGCGAGTTGGTCCAGTGGTTTCCTGCCTTCCAACTACTCAGGCGCCCTCTTCCGGAATCAGGGAAGCCCCGTACTGAATCTCTCGAACCCACCTGGCATCACCGAAACCATCCAGGAACGCACCCTGGAAGCCCTCGGCCAATTGAACCAAAAACGGTTCGAAGGCACGGGCCATCCGGAAATCGCCAGCCGAATCCAGAACTACGAACTCGCCTTCCGGATGCAGAGCGCGGCGCCAGAGTTGATCGATCTATCCGGTGAGTCGAGCGCTACTATCGAGGCCTACGGACTAAATCGTACGGACAAGACTGGCTTCGAATCTTCCTTCGCCCGCAACTGCCTGCTCGCCCGCAGACTGGTGGAACGCGGCACCCGCTTCGTCACGCTCTTCCTTTCCACCTGGGACCAGCACAGCAGCCTCGATTCCCAGTTGGCGATCAATACGAAAATTTCCGATCAACCTGTCGCGGCACTGCTGCAGGATCTCAAGGACCGTGGGCTTCTGGACGAAACGCTCGTCGTATGGGGAGGCGAATTCGGCCGCACTCCGCTTGGAGAAAACCGCCAGGGATTCTCCAAAGTTACAGGCCGGGATCATCACCCCTATTCCTTCAGCCTCTGGATGGCAGGAGGCGGCGTGAAAGGAGGGCAAATCCTGGGCCAAACGGATGAAATCGGCTGGGGAGTCGAAGACCGCCCTGTGCACGTTCACGACCTCCACGCGACGATCTTGCATCTCTTTGGGTTCGATCACGAAAGGCTCACCTACCGCTTCCAAGGCCGAGACTTCCGCCTCACGGATGTGCATGGGAAGGTAGTGAAAGAGCTTCTCTCCTAGCGTCCATCCGCCGGCGCTCCCCCCAGCCTAGCCGTTTCCTCTCGCGAAGCGAGGATGCGGATACTTCCTAGAGCGATGAGGTTCGTTTTGTCAGTTTTCCGACTCATAGTGCACATGACGCTCGAGAGGAGTCGCTGAGCGTAGTCGATCCCATCCTAGACGCCCACCCCCTGACAAACTTCATGGAGAGCCCCATCGGCAAGCGCGTTGCAAGAGTTAAGCCCCCAGCGTTCCAAAAGGTTCCAACAAAGAAGTATAGGATTCGAACCTGTGAGGGCAGAGCCAGCAGATTTACAGTCTTCACTTTCGAAGGACATCCTCTTGTCGACCTCTGACTAATCCTGACGCTTTCAGTCGCGCATACGCATATCCTAAACTCCTTAAGTCGTTGACTTTACGACATTTTTCATCGATCCATGACTCGAGACATGAAAAGACAAGACAAGTCAGAATCGGAGGAATCAATCTGCCCAGTTTCTGCCCAGTCGCCACGACTGGGCATTTCTAGATCCCACGTAAGCTACTGGAGCGATCGCGTCGAAAAGGTGCGAGCCAAGAGCGGCACAGAGTCCCCTCACTTCAGCGCCCGCATCGTCTTTAAGAATCGTCGCGTCCGGTTTCCGCTGCACACCCCCAACCGTAAAGCCGCGGCCAGCAAGGCCGCCAAGATCTACACACACTTGGTCGAGCACGGGTGGGAAGAAACCCTTGCAGCTTTCAAACCAGAGAGCCTTCCCTCCCATAAACCCGAGCCATCTGCTCCCGACACGGTCGGGGAGCTCATTCGGGTAGCGAAAAGCTATTCCACTGCCCGGGAACAATCCTTCGCAGCCTACTCACGGGCCCTCCGAAAGATTGTCGCTGAAATCGAAGGTATCGGAGACGGCAGGAAGCACGACACTCGCGACCACAATGGCAATCAGAAATGGCGGGAGTCCGTGGATGCCGTAAAGCTGGCTGTGATCACCCCTGAACGAGTACAGGCCTGGAAGCTGAAACGGATCAACGCCCCCGGCAGAGACGCTTCCGCCAAGCGCAAAGCTATCGTGACCGTCAACAGCCTGATCCGAAACGCCAAGGCGCTATTCGCGAAAAGGCTTCTTCCATTCATTTCCAAAGAAGTTGAATTGCCCTGTCCCCTGCCCTTCGACGGCATTGGTTCCGAACGCTCCCCGTCACTTCGCTACCAAAGCCAAATCAACCCGGGTGAACTCATGACGAAATCAGTCAAGCTCCTGGATACCAACCGCGAAGCTTACAAGTGCTTTCTCTTAGCTTTTGTTTGCGGTCTGCGGGTCTCTGAAATTGACTACTTGCTCTGGACAGCCTTCGACTTTGATGCCCATGTGCTCCGAATCCGGCACACCCAGTTCCACCAACTCAAGAGCGAAGACTCTGCCGGCGACATCAATTTGGATGACGGGTTCTCCCGGCTGTTCCAGGAGTTTGCCAAAGACGCATCCTCCGAATTCGTCATTGAGTCCCAAGGCGCACCTCGACGTGCTCCCGGATCGGGCTCCTACAGGTGTCAGTTCCAACTCGACGCTCTAAAGAAGTGGCTTCGCGACAATGGAATCCGTTCACAAAAACCGATTCACACCTTGAGGAAGGAAGTCGGGGCGATCCTGGCAAGCGAGAAAGGAATCTACGCAGCTTCACGGTATCTGCGACACAGTGACATCCGAATAACTTCTGCCTTCTACGCAGACCAAAAGTTGAAGGTCATTCCCTCAATCGCCAATTTCCATAGTCAAACCTCAGGCTGAAAACCCTTGTGACAACGGCTCGACTCAGCCCCTAGCCGATTTTGAATCAAAGAATTACGAGATTCATTTCTTGGGTGCGCTAACGCACTTGGCCACTTTCAACAGGATCTAGTCTCGAACTACACCAAGACAGCGGATGATGAGGTCCCAAATTGAATCTTGAAGTTGCGTCGACTTCCCGAGCAGACAAGGGTAAGTCCAATTCAAGTCTTATTTCGCCTCACATGAATGGCCCTCAAACAGTCGAAGGAGTTTGGTGGACGGATGGTGACAAGGATTCGGCACCTGTCTTTGGAATACTCGACTTCGATCCAGAGTCGGGTGTGACGCTTTCGGTTAAACTCACCGAACAGTATGCCACCTTGGAAGAAGTAGCTCAGGCCGCAGAGGAGCTCCTCAAGAACATTTCAACGACTGTCTTTGGAAAGGACAAAGACAATAGGCCGATCACACTTTTTGGATGCTCACCCAAAAAGAGCACAGCAAGTCCAGGACTACAAACACTTGCGATTTCAGTCCAAGTTGCTGCCCTGGGTGTGATCGCACCCAACTGGGAAGAACTCCAATTTGATCACATCAACGCTGAGTTTTCACTCCTACACAATTGGCTGGGAACTTCGATAGTATCTGTCCAAGGAAGGAAGCGAAATAGGAGCCGAGCGGCTGGTCCGTTGCAAAGTCGACGCGAGGCCTCCAGCAGAATTCATCGACGAATGAAAAGATCAGCAACTGTTGAGTCTCTGTCCCACGATTGCCTTTTAGCAATAAAGGTGCATAAGCGCCAAGTCACGAAGGTGGATGTTGCCCAACAGGATGAAGTCCAGTTCTGGCCCAACTTACAGTTTGATCATAATCGAAGCGAGACGACTATTCAGCAGGGGCATGGAGTCGTCTTTCGTCATTCTGAAGACCTACCTGCAAAGATTGCACTTCATGAAAAAGCTGAGAGTTTCCGAAGGTTTCTCACTCTACTCACCGGGCGGGTTGTGTTTATCGACCGTGTCTACTTTCTACCATGGGTAAATGGGCAGCAAATTGAGGTTGAGCTTTTACGACCGAATCCAGGAGTCAGGTCCGCAGAAAGGACACTTCCTGGTGAAGCAATGCACGCAAGCTTCAAAGATATCCGCAATCGCGCTTCCGAAGTCATCTCTCAATGGTATAGGTTAGAGTCAAGTCTCAGCGACGTCCTCAACCTATATTTTGCCACAGTATTCAATCAAAGCTTGTACTTGCACCAAAACTTTCTATTCTTGGCACAAGCGCTCGAAGTTTACCATCGAACTAGTCCTAACTTCGAAAACCAGGTGCAACCAAAGGCTGAATTCAAGGCAAGAAAGAAAAAGATCACCGACGCAATCCCAGCTGAAAAGGATTGGATCAACGAGAAATTGGCTCACGCTAACGAGAAAACATTAGCACAACGGTTAGGCGAGCTCATCGCGCTGCATCCGAACGATGCGGAGCAATTCATCGAGAATAGAGATCACTTTTGCGATTCCATTCGGCACACTCGAAATCACTTCACGCACTACGGAACAAGTGAAGAGGGCAAAGAGAAGATTGTTGAAGGGGTGGAACTCATGAAGCTTACATTCCAAATGCAAACACTCCTTGAGATCTGCATATTTTCAGATCTTGGGATTACCGGCGAGCCGATCCGCCGAATCATCGAAAAGTTTAAAGGCTACAAGTTTTTCGAACTTTAGAACTCAAATGCTAGCCTAGTAGTTAAGTTCTGTTCCGCACATTTCGTGCTCCATTCCAGCGATATCATCCACATCCAATAGTTCTCCATCCGCATTGTTGAGGTAGATTACATAGTCACGAAGCACCTCATCTTGATCCTGCGTGACTTTTCGTGAAGCGGCAATTTCCTGCAATGTTACAGTAACTTCAGCAAGATTTTCCCCTACAGGGCTTACCAGCAGATCTTCAATAATTGCATTGCAAGCTTTCAGGTTTTCAATATCTTCTAGAGCCGATTGAGCAACGTCGTATTCGTCACTCAATACCGAATTTATATGAAGCTTTAGCCAACGTGACCATCTTAGGAACTCAAAAGTTTGATCGTGCTTCTGCTCGTCTCGAAGGAGATCTTCAATCTTATTTCCATTGGTTGCCAAGTCATTCCCTTGTGGGAAATAAAGGGTTACTGAGTCTTGCTTTCTCCATTGAGGCGAATCTTGAGCAAGTCGCAACGAAACGTATCGCTGAAGCCAAACGAAGACAGTTTTTTTGTCATCGATGGATGTATAGAATACGAAAAATGGATCCCTGAGGCGGAGAGCATAAGCGACGGTCTTCACTGGAAAGTTACCGAGCTTGATTTCGTCGTCAGCAAATTCAAAGGACTTGTCTCTTCCTTTAGACTGAACGAAGGCAATGCGCCCAGTCGGATAAGATTCGTTGAAGATTTCAAACATGAGATCAATGCCATAATCACGCTCTTCCAGGCTTCGAATGAGCCAGTCGATAGGAACTGACGTAATAACTCGGCGCACTGCGAGCGTCTCAATTTTATGTTTACGTACTCTTTCGGGAAGGTTCATAGCTATAAGACTAAAGAATAATGCCGCATAGCGCACCCTTGAGCTGTCGAGAAATCCAATTCGAGGCTGAGCCAAGGCTCTTTATTGAGCCTTGGGCGACCAATGCGATGAGGTCAAAGCTGGGTATTGGGCCACTTTCACATAGGCGATGTGAGGATTCATGAAACATCACTTTTCGAGATCCCTTTGTACCTCGTAGGTCCCTATAATCGCTTCGGACAAGGCAGAAGTCATGGCTTTCATTCGCTGTAATCATCAACTCCCACAACGCGAGGAGTGAATCTCTCCTCCCCTTCCGGCGTTCCTTCGGGTTGGCGCCAATCTCCCCGCTCTGGCGCATGACCGTCGCCACCTGACCTGAGAATGCCCTTGGTCACTTCGTTGAAGAGGTCCGAATTGCCCTTCAC
>JBHIXE010000195.1:0-10355 GCA_041984905.1 Verrucomicrobiales bacterium
TCGAGTTGTGCATAGTGGGTCCGGGCGATCTCACAGGCCCTGAGCGTAGCGGCCTCAGTGTATTCCGAGGGGTCCAGCGGAACGAGGATGCGTTGAATCGTGGAGTTCATAATTGTTCTCTAACCTATTCCCGCGCTTTTAACACTGCGGATTTTGCCTTTGTCGCGTCATTGCTTATCGGCGGGATTGCCCGACTGCAACCACGAATTCATTCGGCGAAGTTGCCGGGAAGCAAGTTGTCAAATGTGAGAGCTGCATGGAACGTGTGCGAACTGTTGATTTTCCTGACCACTCTCCTCATGGCTTCCAAATCCGACCCCTCCGTTTCTCAGATGCGTCGCGACTACACCACGCGAGGCCTGGATGTGAATGACCTGGATCCCGATCCGGTGGCTCAGTTTCGAGGATGGTTCGAAGAGGCTCGCGAGTCCGACCAGATTCTCGAACCTAACGCGATGACCCTGGCGACGGTCGATCCCGAAGGACAGCCCTCAGTCAGGACCGTGCTGCTGAAGGCTTACGACGAAAAGGGGTTTGTCTTTTTTACCAACTATGGAAGCGCCAAGGCGCAACACATTGCGGCCAATGCGAAGGTGGCGCTCTTGTTTTTCTGGCCAGCCCTGGAGCGGCAGGTCAAGATCCAGGGACAGGCAGTCAAGGTCAGCCGTTCCGAGTCCGTCGCCTATTTCCTCTCTCGCCCCTTTGGCAGCCGCCTGGGGGCCTGGGTTTCCGAGCAAAGCAGCGTGGTTTCCACCCGCTCGCTCCTGGTGGCCAAACTGGAGGAGATCAAACAGAGATTCGCAGATGGCGAAGTCCCCTGCCCGGATTTCTGGGGCGGATTTCGTGTGGAACCCAGCCTCCTGGAATTCTGGCAGGGAGGCAAGGATCGGCTTCACGACCGGTTCCAATACACCCCACTGGACGGAGGAGGCTGGAATATCCAACGACTGGCTCCCTAGAGGGGTTTCCTTGGAGATGTAGCCAATGCAGCGAGGAGATTTTGGGTTTCAGCAAGAACGCACCTGATGCCCGAAAGCTTCCGCTGTCTGCCTCCATTCCGGCGAAGCCGCTTTTCCCAAACTCTGTTGTCTTTCATCGGCTACAGAATCAGTGAAACCGCTCTAGCAGCCCGGCCCAGCGCTTATTGGTATTCCGGATTGGACTCGCTGTAGTGCTCATCCAGGAAGGTGACCAGGTCGATCAATTGCTGAACCGTCATCCCTTCCTTCAGGTTGGGCATGAATGACTGGATGTCCCCCTGCTGCTCCGGTGTCGTCAAGATGGAGCGGTATTGCTCCGTGACCACGTGTTGGGGATTGGTGATGGCGGTGATGATGTCCTCGTAACTTTTCACGAAACGAGGCTCCTGCCCTATCATCAGGTCCAAGCGCCGCTTGCCGTCAGGCTCTGGCAACTCCGCCTTCGCGACCCGATGACACTGGACGCACTGCAGGTCCGCAAACGTGATCTTTCCCCTCTCCACATTTCCTCCAAGAAATCGGAATCCCTCTCCTCCCTGGCTTTCGGTTGGTCCAGTCGCCGCAGTGGGCTCGTTCGGCGCTGCCATGATGGAGGCAGCGACACCAAGGATTAGGATGGAGTAAAGGGGGATTTTCATAGTGGGGTTCTTCGTCTTAGAGATGATCTCCGTTTTCTTTCTTTTCCTGACACTCGATACAAAGTGACGCAGACGGCTTGGCAAGGAGGCGTTCGACTGGGATCTTCCCTCCACACCCCTCACACTTGCCGTAGGTGCCCTCATCAAGCCGCGTGAGCGCACTCTCGATCTTGAACAAGAGGTTGGTCTCATCCTCACGCAGCCGATGGCTGAGGTCACGCTCTACCTCGGATGAAGCCCGGTCCGCCTCGTCGCCAGAAGCTGTCTCCTGATCCAGATCGGCAGCCTGCTGAGCCTGCATCTCATTGACCAGCTCATCGCGTTGCTTGAGCAATTGTTCCCGAATCTTCTTTTGCTCAGTTTTTGTCATAGCGATCACCATACTCAGCTTGGCATCTCTCCTCAAAGCACTATCTCCAGGAATGGAGTGGAATGCTCCTCAAGCCTTGTTCAGTGCTCCGCAGATATTGAGAACACCGCTCCTTCATTGAGATTCCTCGGAGCGTGGTAGAATCTTCAGTTGTGATCCCGAAAGCTGACAGGGTTTCGACTGGAGAATTGGAGCGATTTCACGGATCTCGTGAAGCAATAGCTGCACGGTCTAGAATGACTCTTCCCGGGTGCGGTTGAAGGACATACAGAGAAAGAACGCTAGAAACGCGATCAAGGGCTCTTGTGGCACGGATGGTGCATGCAAACGCACCATACTCTCGAAGTCTCGATGCTCCATCCTCATTCCGTCGAATTCGAAGACTCTCGCGTCGAACTCGGGCCTGAGCATCAGAGGTATGCGCTCTCCCCGATAGATCAGCCATTGATTGAGCCAGCTGACTTCAATGATCAGGGCTTCGGGGTTGTCTCTCAAACAGAGCGTATCACTTCGTTTGAAGAACCCTCTACGAATCCGGGTATCCCCAATCAATTGCCCCTGGTCACTCCGAATCGAAATGGTCTCGTTCCGGCGGTTCTGCAACCCATAGCTTCGGTCCTCAAAATGAGCCGTTCCGCAGAATTGACCGAGATCGATCTCCAAAGTGCCTTCGATGGTGGGTGTCACGGGAAATACAGTCTTTACTGCTCAATTCCAGCTAGTAACAAATTTTCTGGTCCTTTAGAAGAGGAGTCTATACATTAGCTCCGATTATTCCCCGCAAGCCCTATGAGTCAGGTATATCAGGTCCCATTGCAACAGAGCGGTCCCTCGAATCCGAGCATGCCCGTGGCAAGCGCTCCCACCGCGTCGATTCACCTCTCAACGAACGTATTGCCGGAAGGCATGGTGATCGACGGGGACATCAAGTGTCTCGGCAATCTCACCGTTGAAGGCGAAGTCACGGGGGAGGTCGAGTGCGGCGGCCATCTGGTCGTCGGCGACCAGGCCAACATCGCCAAGGGGTTCAAAGCAGCTTCCGTGATGATCTGCGGTTCGGTGGATTGCCGATGGAGCGTCATCAACAAGGACGAGAAGCCTAAGAGCTGAATCGCGTCGGCGGACGAGTCCCGTGGTTGACTTGACGCGTGCAGGAGATTGAATGCTCCCCTGCATGTCTGATACCGCTCCCGTTCTCGCCACCTGCCAGGATCTCCAGCTCCGCTTTAGCGCTCAAACCGTCCTGGACGGCGCTTCGCTGACGATTCATACGGGCGACAAATTGGGGATTGTGGGTCGAAATGGATCCGGGAAATCGAGCTTTCTCAAGATTCTCGCCAAAGTCGATGCTCCAGACAGCGGCGACGTGAGTTGGCGTCAGCGCCTCATCGTCGGGTATTTGCCACAGGAACTGGACCTGGATGAAGACCGAAACGTGTATGAGAACATTCAGGACGGCGCCCGGCATGTTCTGGACCTGATTGAGGAGTTTGAAGGCGGCAAGACCACTCCAAACCGGCTCGCGGAACTCCAGAATCAGATTGAAGCCCTGGATGGCTGGACGCTGGAAACCCGGATCCAGGCGGCGATGCTGGCCCTGAATACGCCAGCCCCCGAACGCAATGTCGGTGAACTCTCCGGAGGGGAACGACGTCGGGTGTCGCTTTGTCGAGCCATCGTCAGCCAACCCGAACTCCTCATTCTTGATGAGCCCACCAACCACCTGGACGCCGAGTCCATCGAGTGGCTGGAAGAATTCCTGAAGGGCTTTCGGGGCGCCTGTGTCTTCGTGACCCACGACCGCTACTTCCTGGACCGGGTGTCGAGCCGCATTGCGGAACTGGACGGGGGACGCTTCTTCTCTCATGAAGGCAACTACGGCGATTACCTGGAAGCAAAGGCGGAGCGGCAGGCCATCGAGGCAAATACGGAAGCCCGCCGGCAGAGCTACCTGCGCCGGGAACTGAAGTTTGTTCGCGCTGGAGTTCAGGCTCGTCGCACCAAGGAACAGAAGCGTCTGGATCGCTACTATGAGGTGGCCGAGCAGGATGCCCCGGATGAAGAGTTGGACATCCAACTCCTCCTCCCTCCCCCTCCCAAGCTCGGCAATGTCGTGGTGAAACTGGAAGGAGTGGGAATGGCCCGGGGTGGCAAGCAACTCTTCTCCGGCCTGGATCTGGAATTCGAAGGGGGCACCTGCACGGGTATTATCGGCCGGAACGGCCTCGGCAAGACCACGCTCATCAACCTGATCATGGGCACGCTGGAGCCCGATACTGGCAAGGTCACCATTGGAGACCGGACCCAGTTCAACTACGCCGACCAGAACCGTTATGCGATCGACACCTCGCGAAGCATGATCGAAGAAGTCGGCGCGGACTCCGAGTATGTGCAGTTCGGCAATCAGCGGCTCCACATCCGCACCTACCTGAAGCGCTTCCTCTTCGCCGACGAGACCATCCATGCGCGAATCGACACCTTATCCGGCGGTGAACAGAACCGGGTTCTCCTGGCGAAGATTTTCCACCGCGGCGGCAATTTCCTGATTCTCGACGAACCAACCAACGACCTTGATCTGAACACCTTGCGGGTGCTGGAAGAAACCCTTCTGGAATTTCCCGGCGTCAGCCTCGTGGTGAGTCACGACCGCTACTTCCTTGACCGGGTGGCGGACCGCATCATTGCCTTTGAAGGCCAGGGCAAAGTGTTCATCCAGGAAGGTAACTACAGTTATTATGCGGAGAAGCGGAAGCAACGACTCTCCCGCAGCTCGAGTCCTTCCGGCGCCAAGACTGCGGAAGGCAAGCCCAAGGACGCTCGAAAGAAAGAGCGGCCGCGGAAACTGAGTTGGAAGGAGGAGCGAGAGCTGGAATCGATCGAGCCAGCCATTCTGGAAGCCGAAGAACGCGTGCAGGAAATCGACGCGATGTTCGACGATCCGGAGTTTTATTCCAAGCATGGGAACGAGGCCCAGGCCCTGGCGGACGAGCGCGAGTCGATCCGGCAGAAACTGGAGGAACTCTACCAACGCTGGGAAGAGTTGGAGACGATCCGAGCGGCTGCCGAAAGCAACTGAGCCGGAAGAGTTGCCGCCATTCCCGCGAATTAACGGGTTGCGCTAACCGTCGTAGCTTCTAGAATGGAATTCCCCCCGCAAGGGTTAATCCTATCGACTGAAGAGAACTTCCTATGCATAAGATGTTCAAACCCCTCACCCTCGGCGTGGTTCTGGCCGGTCTTCTGACTGGCGGTACTGCGGTAGCCCAAGATGATGCAAAGATTGATTTCGAGAAGGACATTTGGCCCTTCGTGAAGACCGGTTGCGTGGAATGCCACCGCCCTCCTTACGAAGATCCCCGCCGTCCTGGTCGCGTGAAGAAGCCCAAGGGCGACTTGGTCATCACCAACAAGGAAGCCTTCCTGAAGGGCTCTGTGGACGATGATGAAGTGCGCGCCGTGATCGTTCCTGGAAAGCCGGACGAAAGCTCTTTCCTGCAACGCACGTTGCTTCCTCTCTATGACGACGAGCACATGCCACCGCCGGACAGCGAAACGGTTCCTGCTGAAGGTGAATGGACCGACGAGCAGAAGGCGCTCTTCAAGAAGTGGCTCGAAGCTGGAGCTGACTTCGGCGACTGGACCGAAGATCCGGAATACAAGGAATAAGCTGGAGTTATCCCGCTTCTTCTGAAGCTTTTGAGACCGAAGCCTGGACCATCCGGGCTTCGGTTTTTTTGTGCGTGTAGCCCTCTCGCCACAGGCTGGACGAACGCCAAAACGGGATTCTAGGAAACTCCCTAAACGGGGGGACCCTGCCTTCACGACGCTTTCCAGGGCCGCGCTGGGAACCATCGATATTCGTCTCTTTCCGGTGGTGCCGCTCGATGCTCTCCCTAACCACCGCTAACGAACTTGCAGGCCGCCGACCTCGAGAATGGACTTCCTCGCTCTTACTGGTTGCGAAGCTTCCTTTGGGTACAGCTCTGTCGTAAATGCTCTAGCAACCGCTCTACTTGGACTCAGGCAACGGGTGCTCTTTGAGAATCTCCTCCACCGTGTAGGGATAAGCGCGCCCCTTCATATCTTCACGGACCTTGTTGATCTGATCGACGGTGACTTCATCGCCCAGGTTGTCCCAGGAAGTCCGCACGTAGCTGAGCACCGCCGCGAATTCTTCCTCGCTCATCATGATCCCCATCGGCGGCATGGCAGAGGCGTAGGTCACCCCGTGTATATCGAGTTCCCCCACCAGGCCGGCCTGAGTGATCTTGATCAATCGTTCAACGTCGCCCTCGACCCAGGCGTTCGCATGCAAGGGGGGAAAGGCGCCGGCGACTCCTTCTCCACTGCTCTGGTGGCACTGGCCACAGTACCCCTCCCGCGCATACAACTCACGGCCAAGGCGCAGCTTCTTGGGATCAATGCGCAAGGGTCCAGCGTAGGCATCATACCCTTTCGGCCACTCCTTGTAGGGGACCGTTCGCATGGCGGCAATGGCACCCCGTTTGAGGCTGTCCGTGGGGCTTTCCGCATGCTTCGCCAACACCTCAAACGCCTTGGCGCGGGTATCTGGTCGAGTCACGCCGATTTGCAGCGCATCACGCACGATTTCCGAACTGAGATCCGCCGCATTGGCAGCCACATAATCGCTCAACACCGGCCAAAGGCGGTCGACAGCCGCCTTGGTGCGAATGCGGGACGCTCCCGCGCTCAGGAGAGCCAGCTCCTCCCGACGACTGGCCATCTCAATGCGCTTGGATGGCTCCACATCCGGATTCAAGAGCAGGGTCGTGTAGGCGGCTTGTTGGATCGAGAGCGGCGCCAACGCGCTGGTTTCGGAGTTCAGCCAGGCTTTCACCGTGGCTTCCGCCTCCGCAGCTTCTTCAGGGGTGGCACCTGCGAACTGACTCGCCAAACCGGATATCGAGGTGGTGGCGCCGCTGTTCAAAAGCCGGTCCGTGAGCATGAAGAGCGTCTCAACCCTTCCCTTGCCTAAACGCTCCTGAAACTTGGAGATGATCGCATTGGCCGCCTCTCCCTTGACCTCCTTGCGGGTAAGCAGTTCCAGGGCTACAAGCTCCGTCCAATTCTCCTCCAGGAGCGCCAACAAATCCTTGGTGGGCGTGGCCCGGACGGTGAAGAGCGTTTCGCCTTCCGCATAGTCGCCGAAGCGTTCCAGGTATTCCAGCGCCCGGCGCATCGCGTGGTAAAGGCCCGCATCCATCGGGAGCTCTGCCGCCTTCATGATCGTCCTGGCCGCACGGGCGGAATTCAAGCAACTCAGGGCATTCACCGCTTCCAGTCGAACCCGCATGTTGGGATCCACGATCAACGTCTCCAGATAAGGATACGGATCCTTCAACCGCTCCAACTCAAAGCGCAAAGCCCGCGTGGCGGAGGCTCGCACATTGGGTTCGGCAGCCTGAAGTAGTGCTTCCAGCAGAGGCGGATGCACCCTATCGTGTCCCTGGTAGATCCAATAGCCTTCCAGCCGGTACAGATCGTAATTGGGATCTGTCGCATCCAGGTTCTGAATCCATGCCTCAAGTGCTGGTCCTACCTGCGCCCAGTCGCGTTCCTGAAGTTCCCGCCTCGCGTGGAAACGAGTCCGGTCGATCGGATCCTTGAGCAACTCCAGCAAGGCCGCCACGGCTTCGCCGGCAATCTTGGGCTGCTTGGTGAGCGCGCCATCCTTATGGGTCACTCTCCAGATCCGGCCATGGGTCGAGTCGCGCCGCTGGTCGCGAAACTCATACTGCATATGGCCCACAATGGGATTGTAATAATCCAACACGTAGAGCGCGCTATCCGGACCAAACATCAGGTCCACGGGACGGAAAGTGGTGTCGTGGGAGGTCAGAAGATCTTCCGTGCGAGTCGTGAAATAGCCGGAACCCTTCTCCTCGATCCAGACCCAGCGAATCCCGTGGAAGCCGATACATTGCCCGTTCAGATAGGTTCCCTGAACGTCCGCTGGGAAGTTGTGGGAGCTGACGAACTCCGCTCCGGAGTTCGGCCGTCCCTTCTTGAAGAAGCTGAGCTCTTCAATCTTGTGTTTCCCCGGGTACTCGGAGGTATGGCCGATTTGATCCAGGGCAAAGTTCTGCATGAGATGCGGCAGGTAATAGTTCCGGCCAGGTGAAGCATCCATGAGGATGGGATGCCCCCACTTGTCGAAGGTCATCCCCCAGGGATTGGACCAGCCATAGTTCGAAAAGACATCGAGCCGGTGAACGCTGGGCTTGTAGCGAAAGACCGCGGAATCGTGAGTGCGCTTGGGGCCCCAGGGCGTTTCCACGTTGGAGACCAGGAAGGTGCCTTCACAGAAATAGAAGGATCCATCCGGCGCCCACTGATAGGCGCTGAGGGCGTGGTGACTGTCCTCGGAACCGAAGCCATGCAGAATCACATGGGACTCGTCCGCGACATCATCACCATCGGTATCGATAAGATGGAGCAGGTTCGGCTCCGCGGAGACGTAGCAGCCGCCATCCCCGATCGCGAATCCGATGGGCAGGTAGAGCCCTTCGGCAAAGACAGTGTGTTTGTCCGCTTTGCCATCTCCATCCGTGTCTTCCAGGATCACGATGCTGTCCTGGTATTCCTGATCCGGCTTGATGTGCGGATAAGTCGGATTGTTGGCCACCCAGAGTCGCCCTTTGGCATCCCATTTCATGGCGACAGGATTCGAGATCGGAAAATCCTCCTCTGAGGCGAAGAGGTTGATCTCGTAGCCCTCATACATCTGGATCCGCTTCTTGGATTCTTCCGGAGAAAGCAGGACGGGCGAATCCGTAACAGAGGGATCGCCGGCGAGCACATGGCTCGCCAATGCGAGCAGAATAAGAAAAGAAAGTCGGTTCATGGGGATCTGCTGCTCAGGTTCGAATCAGTGTTCCATTTGGGGTTGCCACACTTCTGAGGGCGCGGGTTTGGCCATGCTCCAGACCACCTGGTCCTTCTCCTCATCGACTTCCATGAGTCTCAGCATTTCCTCGTCCGGAATCATTGGCAGATCGCCGATCGCCTTGCGACGGCCGTAGATGTATTCGCCGTTCACCGCACGGAAATGGATCCAGAAGCGGTCGTTCTTCACGAAGATGGCTTCGCGGAGAGATTCAGCCGGGCTGGGATCCGCTTCCTTTCGCTTTCCATCAAAGAGTCCCAACTCCTCGGCCATCCATTGGCTGACGACCCAGTCGCCGTATTCAGTCAGGTGGATCCCATTGAAGGTGAGCAAATCCTGGGGATGCTGCATCAGGTGCTCCCGGTGATGGGTGAAAAGATTCAGGAAAGGCACAGCGTTTGCCTTGGCGACTTCCTCCATGGCTTTCACATAGAGTTCAACCTCCTTGCTCCGCGTCTCTCCATCGGGCAAACCTTTGCCCAGGCTCTCATGAGCGATTGGAGACACCAGGACGAGCTTCGGAGCGCTCTTGCCGTTGTATTGCTGAGCCAGATGGTGCTTGAGCAACTGGTCCAGATCCTCCTTGAAATAGGGCACCCCGGCGGGACCCCGGAAGGATTCAGTCATCCCGTAGCAGAGAAACAGAGAATCCGCTCCAAGCCCCTTGAACCATTCTTCCCGAGGATTGATCTCCTTCTGAGGAGGACCCAATTTCTCCTCAAGAGAGCCGAACTTGTAGGGTCTCGGCGATACGGCCACCTCGTCGGCACTCCAGCCCATGTTCCGAATGCGCAGCTTGTGCTCGGGATATCTTGCATGGAGAAAGGTCTCGAAGTAGCCGAAGAGCCCCATGCGCTCGGCAAAGGTATTGCCCAGGATGACAATGGTTTCGCCCTTCTCCGGCTCCCACTGGGGTTCCTGAGCCCGAACAGAAACAGTAAGACAAGACATCAGGCCGGTAACCAGCCAGATGGGAAACGAGGGTTTCATCCTGCCTTCAGTAGAGCGAGTTGAAGGTGGATTCAACCAAATACCGGAGCGCCCTTCCCCGGGTGACTCAGGGATCGATCCCCTTCGGCGGCCGTTTGATGGCGACCAGCGCCAGAACGCCGCCCAGGCATGGGACCAGCCAAATGAAGGCCAGCCACACCGGAACCGCGGTTCCTTCGGTCGACTGGATGGTTTTCATCGTCGCCAGGATATTGACGATCAGCCATAGGATGAACGCAAACCCCTCCGGAATGCCGCCGAAGATGAAGCCAAGATGGACTGGGGTAATCATAAATCTAGATGGTAGCCTGAAATAGTTTGGTTGGGAGTTACAACTCAAACGGAAATTTGTAAACCGTCCAGCGTAAGCTAACCTTGCGTTAGGAAAAGCCGTTTACGGTTCACCCTGCGCCGTTAGACGCAACTCGTCCCCATTGGATTCAGCCCGTGCCGATTGGACCATGACCGAG
>JBHIXE010000196.1:0-10346 GCA_041984905.1 Verrucomicrobiales bacterium
GCATCGTTGGTCCGGCCCGGTTCATGCGAGCGAGGCCGCTCGCGCTCCGACAAATCCTCCGCTCGCCTATGAAAGATTCCTCTGACCACCGTAAATCGGAATATGGCCTTTGGAATTCCCAGGCCCATACCCGGCGCCAGTTCTTTGGGCGTTCCGCGAACGGAATCGGCGTGGCGGCTCTCGCCTCCCTTCTCAATGGCGATCTCCAGGGCGCGACTTCGACCGCCGCCTTCCCCAATCACTTCGCCAAGGCCAAGCGAGTCATCTACCTGATGCAGGGAGGAGCGCCCTCACATGTGGATCTCCTCGATTGGAAACCGGGTTTGTACGATCGCTATGGCGAGCAACTGCCCGATTCCGTGCGCATGGGCCAACGACTCACCACGATGACGGCAAACCAGGCGCAATTGCCCATGTTGCCCGCTCGGGAACGCTTCCAACAGTTTGGCAAATGTGGCCGCTGGCTCTCCCCCTTTCTACGCCACACAGGCGAAATCGCCGATGACATCTGCGTGGTGAACTCCATGTATACGGAGGCGATCAACCACGCGCCTGCCGTCACTTTCTTCCTGACCGGCGCCCAGATTCCTGGTCGGCCCAGCATGGGCGCCTGGCTCAGTTACGGGTTGGGATCCGAGTCCGAGAATCTCCCGGCTTTCGTGGTCATGACTTCTCGCGACCGGGAAAATTCCTGTGGCCAGCTCTTCTTTGACTACTACTGGGGCAGTGGATTCATCCCTTCCAAACACCAGGGCGTGCGCTTCCGCGGCGAAGGAGATCCCGTTCTCTACCTCTCCAATCCCAAGGGAGTCAGCCAAAATCTGCGGCGCGGCGTGTTGGACGATCTTGCCAAGCTCAACCGCATGAAATTTGCCGACTATGGCGATCCGGAAATTGAGACGCGGATCTCCCAGTATGAGATGGCCTACCGGATGCAGACTTCCGTTCCGGAACTCACGGATATCAACACGGAGCCGGACCACATTCTGGAGATGTATGGCCCTGACGTCCATCGCAAGGGTTCCTATGCCCGGAACTGCCTCATTGCTCGGCGGCTCGCGGAGCGCGGCGTGCGCTTCATCCAACTCATGCACGCGGGTTGGGATCAGCATAACAATCTACCCACCCAACTGGAGATCCAGTGCCGGGACACCGATCAGCCTTCGGCGGCTCTGGTCAAAGACCTGAAGCAGCGAGGTCTCCTGGAAGACACGCTCGTGATCTGGGGAGGCGAGTTTGGCCGGACGCCCTTCGGTCAGGGAGACATTTCCAACAAGCTTAAGCATGGCCGGGATCACCACGGGCGCTGCTTCAGCCTCTGGATGGCCGGCGGCGGTGTTCAGCCCGGCATTCAATTCGGAAAGACGGACGACTGGGCCTTCAATGTGGCGGAAGACCCAATCCACGTGCACGATTTTCAAGCCACGGTTCTCCACCTTCTCGGCATCGATCACGAACAGCTCACTTACCGGTTCCAGGGGCGGCGCTTCCGGCTCACGGATGTTCACGGGCATGTCGTAAAGGGCATTCTGTCCTGACTTCTGCAAAAAAGTCGTCACTTTCTCCCTTTTTCGGGGTTTCCACTAATCAGTTTAGAAGGAAGACTGATAACCTTTGAGATCGAATGTGATCTGGTTTTCGAAACCAAGCGTTTCCTCATTATGAGCAACATCTCCGGTGAAGAATACTTCCAAATCGGCAGCGTCGCTCGCATGAGCGGTTTGACCGTGCATGCAATCCGGGCGTGGGAGAAAAGATATGAGGCCGTGGTGCCCTCTCGTTCCGATCGAGGGCGGCGGCTCTACGATCGCGAAGCGGTCAGGCGACTGACCTTGATGAAGCGACTCGTCGACCGCGGTCATGCCATCAGCACCATCGCCAACCTGGATACCGAGGTTTTGGAAGAACGGTGGGAAGAAGAACTCGGGTCCCATCGCAACCTGGTCGAGAACGAGCACCGGCCCATCGACAGCTTTCAACTCCTGGTGATTGGAACCCACCTTCATCATCTCTTCCGGAACCGCACCGCTGAGGTCCGCGACTTCAAGGCAACCACGCTTGAGGCCTCCCTGGACGAAGTGCACCAAGAGACGTCTCTGCCCAAATCAGACCTGGTCGTGATTCATTGCCCCACCCTGTTCCTGGAAGCCTACAATCAGGTGACGGAGGTGCTCAAGAAGTCCGAGGCGCATCGTGCCATTGTGATCTACAATTTCAGCCAGCGTGATCTCCTCCGCGAGATGGTGGAAGCTTCCAATATCTTTCCTCTCTGCGGTCCCGTGTCCCCCCGTGAGATCCGGAACAACATCCTCGCGGAGTTGGCGCGAATTCCTCCGCGGGAATCGGATCGAAATACCAATCGAAATCGCGCGGGTACCCCATCTGAGGACGGGATTCCCGAACGGATTTTTTCCAGCAGCGATCTGGCTCGGATCACCATGATCTCCGGCCGGATCAACTGCGAGTGCCCCCAGCACCTGGCAAGCCTGCTCACCACCCTCACCTCTTTTGAGAGCTACAGCGAAGAATGCCGGGTCCGCTATCCGGAAGACGCCCGGGTTCACGCCTTTCTGGCTGTGTCCGCAGGTCGAGCCCGCGCCATCATGGAAGAGGCGCTGGATCACCTGATCAAGGCGGAGAATCTAAAGTACTGATAGTGCCTCGTTTTTTTGAAAATTCTGATTCCGGCTTGAGTTTTCCCCGAAACCTTGAGTAAGTCGGGGTACAAGTTTGCTGGCGAATTTCGTCAAATCAGCATACTTAGGAGAGCCCATTCCGTAATCGATTCGCAATTATTGAGAAGAGCACTATGGCAAAATCGATTGTAATCATCGGTGCAGGACCTGGGGGCCTTGCCGCCTCGATGTTATTGGCCTCCCGCGGATTCAAGGTCCGGCTGATTGAGAGGCTTCCCCACGTGGGAGGACGCACTTCCACCATCGAGAGTCCCGAAGGTTACAAATTTGACCTGGGTCCGACATTCTTCCTCTACCCTCGAGTCCTGGAGGAGATCTTCAAAGAGGTCGGAGAGAATCTGCGCAAGGAGGTGGACATGCGCCGGTTGGAGCCGCAGTACCGAATCCTGTTCGGCGATGGAGGCCACATCGATGCTTCTCCTGACGTCAAGGACATGGAGCGCCAGATTGCCGCAATCTCTCCCGGTGATGCGGCCGGGTTCCAGCGGTTCCTGAATGAGAACCGCCGCAAGCTGGAGTCTTTCCGTCCCATCCTGGAAAGCCCTTTTGAAAAGTGGGGCGATCTCTTACGACGCCATATCATGGGCGTGTTGCCCATGCTCAACCCGCACCAGTCCCTGGACACCTATCTACGGAAGTTCTTCAAGGACCCGCGGATCCGCCTGGCCTTCTGTTTCCAGGCCAAGTATCTGGGCATGTCCCCATTCCGCTGCCCGAGCCTCTTTTCCATCCTTTCCTTCCTGGAATACGAGTACGGAGTTTTCCACCCCATTGGCGGCTGCGGCGCGATCACCCAGGCGATGGCCAAAGTCGCCCGCAAGCTCGGTGTCGAAATCATCCTGGGCGAGCCCGTCAAGCAACTGCAGTTTGACGGCCGGAAACCCACCGCCGTCGTCACGACCAAGGGAGTCTACGACGCCGACGCTGTCGTAATGAATGCGGACTTCGCTCGAGCGATGACCAGTCTGGTGCCCGACGATCTCCGCCGCCGCTGGTCCAATCGCAAGTTGCAGCGCAAGCAGTTCTCCTGTTCCACCTACATGCTCTACCTGGGCATCGAAGGTCAGTACGATCTTCCCCATCACAACATCTTCATTTCCGACGACTACGAAGGCAACCTGCGAGACATCGAGCGCGATCACGTGCTGAGTGACGATCCCTCTTTTTACGTTCAGAACGCCTGCGTCACGGATCCCACGCTCGCGCCGGAGGGACACAGTTCCCTCTACCTCCTGGTCCCGGTGACGCATCAGACCAAGAACGTGGACTGGCGAAAAGAAGCAGCGCCCTTCCGGGAGAAGATTCTCAAGCAGGTGGGCCGTGCCGGTTTCAAGGACCTGGAGTCCCGGATTCGCTACGAAAAAATGGTCACGCCGCAGACCTGGGACCAGGACTTCAACATCCACCTCGGAGCAACTTTCAATTTGTCGCACAATTTGGCCCAAATGTTGCATTTCCGTCCCCGGAACCGGTTTGAGGATCTGGAGGGCGTTTACCTGGTGGGTGGAGGCACTCACCCTGGAAGTGGCTTGCCAGTCATCTTCGAATCTGCTCGTATCACTTCCGACCTGATGTGTGAGGATTTTGGAATCTCCTATCCCAAGCGGGACTTGGAAATGAATACCGCAGCCTGATGTGACTTCTAATCCTCCAGTCGCTAACCGTTCAAGTGTGCCCTCTCCTGAAACAGACACGATTGAGCAGGAGCCAGCGGAATCCTCGCTGGACGCCATTCGCGAGGCGCAACGGGAGTGGGCGGCAATGCCAGTGGGCCGGCGCCTGGAACACATCTACGTCCTTCGCAATCTGATTGTCGAGCGGTCCCGGGATCTGGCGGAGGTCACTTCTCAAGCCCGCCAAGTCTCCGAAGCGGAAACGCTGAGTACGGAAGTCATCCCGTTGGCGGACGCGCTTCACTTCCTGGAAACGGATGCTGAGGCCATTCTCAAACCTCGCAAGCTGGGCAAGAAGGGACGCCCCGTGTGGCTCAAGGGCGTCACGGCACAAGTCGAGCATGCGCCCCTGGGAGTGGTTCTGGTGATTGCTCCGTCCAACTATCCCCTTTTCCTGGCAGCCGTGCAGAGCATCCAGGCGCTCGTCGCGGGGAATGCCGTGGTCATCAAGCCCGCGCCCGGTTGCTCCAAAGTCATGGAGCTCTGGGATGAGCTCTTTCACGAAGCAGGAATCCCGGAGTTACTGCATCATGTGCTTCTGGAAGATCCGCAGTATGCCCTGGATGCCATTGAAGCCGGGATCGACAAGGTCGTGCTCACGGGAGGTGACCGGGCAGGCCAGTCCGTTCTGGCGGCTTGTGCCCGCTCTGTAACCCCTTCCGTGGTCGAGCTTTCCGGCATTGACGCCATGTATGTGCGTCACGACGCGGACATGCGCCTGGTAGTGAAGGCCCTCAAGTTTGGGTTGTCCACCAACAAGGGGGCCACCTGCATCGCGCCCCGGCGCATCTTCGTCCACCACCAACGCATTGCGGAGTTCAAGGAACGCCTGGAAGAACTCGAACTTGCCGCTGAGCCGATCAAGGTCCCGGGCTCCACGGCCCTGCTGATCAGCACCACCCTGGATAGTGGAGCGATGCCCTTGTGCGGGGAGTGGAATGAGGCCGAATCCTCCCTGAAGTATCCGCTGATCCTGGATGGCGTGCCTCGCAATTCCCCGTTCTGGACCCAGGATTTGTTTGGCCCCATCGCCGTGGTTCAGTCCGTGGCCGGCGACCAGGAGGCCCTGAATATGGACCGGCGTTGCCCCTATGGTCTCGGCGCTTCCGTCTTTTCCAATGATCTCAAAGGCGCCCAGGCCCTCGCCAACGAGATCCCGGCTCCGATCGTCACCATTAACGATGTCGTCGCCCCGACGGCTGACCCCAGACTCCCCTTTGGCGGATGCAAACACAGCGGTTTCGGCGTCACAAGAGGCGCCGAGGGTCTGCTTGAAATGACCTCCCCCAAGGTGGTGACTTCCCGAAAGCCTAAAGGATGGATGCCGCACTTGAATCAGGAATTTGGCGAAAACTCCGCGGAACTATTCCACCAGCTGCTTCGTTTATCGCATGGAGCAGGGATGTTGGCCCGGCTGAAGGCCCTGCCCAAGGTGATCAAATATTCCCGCTCCACCAAAAAATAACCTTTTCCCCAGACCCTCTCCCCGAACCATGAAGAATGACCGAATCGCCGTTGTAGGCGGTGGACTTGGAGGCTTGGCTGCGGCCTGTACCCTGGCGGCTCGAGGCCACGCCGTAACTCTGTTCGAGCGAAACTCCTGGGTGGGCGGCAAAGCTGCCGTCCTGGAGAACAACGGCTTCCGTTTTGACATGGGGCCGACCATTCTCACGGTGCCGAACGTCCTGCATCGCATCTTCGGGGAAGCCAACCGCAAGGTGGAAGACTACATGGAATTGGTGCGCCTGGATCCCCAGTGGCGCTGCTTCTTCCAGGACGGGTCTCGTCTGGATTTGATCGAAGACATCGAGGCCATGGGTGCCAGGTTGGGCGAATTCTCCGGAGATCCCGGCGAGGTGGGCCGTTACTCGGATTTTATGAAGTGGTCCAAGGATCTGCACCGCATTTCCGATGACTTCTTTTTCTGGAAACCCATTGGCGGGATCAAGGACATGTTCCAGGCCGGCGGTCTCATGGATCTCGAGGGTCTGCGAGACGTGCTCCGGATGAAAATGGGCCGGTCCGTGGCCCAGATGATCCGCAAGCACATCACCGATGAGCGCGCCGCCCAGATGATCGACCACTTCACCCAGTATGTCGGTTCTTCACCGGACGCTTCACCCGCCATTCTTTGCAGCATTGCCCACATGCAGACTTCAGAGGGGGTCTGGTATCCCATGGGAGGCACGCGCGCGGTGCCTGTGGCCCTGGAGAAGCTGGGCCGGGAACTCGGGGTGGAATACCGCACCAGTGCCAAGGTGGAGAAGATCAATCACGCCAATGGCGAAGTCACCGGTGTCACCCTGGCGGATGGCGAGACAATCCCCTTTGATTCGGTGGTCTCCAACTGCGATTCCGTCCGGACTTTTGAGGAACTCATCGGTGGGGCCGAAGCCAGCAAGTTTGAACGCACCGGCAAGCACGAGCCCGCCTGTTCCGGCGTCGTGCTCTATCTCGGCCTGAACAAGCGTTACGATCACCTGCTCCATCACAACTTTGTCTTCTCCAGGGATCCGGAAGAAGAGTTTCACGCCATCTACGAGGAAGGTCGCCCCGCACCAGATCCAACCTGTTATGTGTGCGCACCCGCGGTCACCGAGCCAGCCGTGGCGCCTCCTGGCGGCGAAGCGCTCTACGTCCTGGTCCACACCCCATACCTGCGGAAGGATCATGACTGGACCAAGATGCTGCCGGAATACCGCGAAGTGATTCTCCAAAAGCTGCGCACGACCGCAGGTCTGGAAGATATCGATGAGCGGATCGTGACCGAAGACACGCTCACGCCCCAAGGCATCAATGACCGTTATCACGTGTTGAACGGCGCCATCTATGGGCTGGCCAGCCATGGCAAGTTCCGGGGCGCGTTCAAGCCGAACAACCGTCGTCCCGAAGTCAAAGGCCTCTATCTGTGCGGCGGCGCGGCTCACCCTGGTCCCGGCATGCCCATGGTCCTGATGTCGGGATGGATCGCGGCGGACGCCCTCAACAAGGATGCGGCGCCCTCGCCAGCCGCGGCTTGATCCGTTTGCCCCACTCCCGTCATGCCTGAACCCGTTGACGGACTGCCCGCGGTACCTTCAACGCGGATGAGCAATATCTTGCGTTGGATCTTCATCCGGCAGATCCGCAAGAACATCCATCAACTCCGCATCGCCAGGGAATCCTTCGCGAGCCAGGAAGTGCCGCCGGAACAACCCATCGTGGCCTTTGGCAATCACCCCTCGTGGTGGGATCCACTTATCGCGATCTCCAGCGAGGTCTACTTCTTTCCGGAGCGCCAGTCTTACGCTCCCATCGACGCGGCCATGCTGGAGAAATACGGCATCTTCAAGAAAGTGGGATTCTTTGGCGTGGACCGGGAGGGCAGCTCCAAGGATGCGGTCAAGTTTCTGCGCACCGCATCGGGTCTTCTCGATCGCCCCAATACCCTGCTTTGGATGACGCCCCAGGGGCATTTCACTGATCCACGGGCCCGGCCGGTGACCTTTGAACGTGGCATTGCGCACCTGGCCCATCGTTGTCCGCACGCACTATTCATCCCTCTGGCACTGGAATGCGTATTCTGGGAGGAGAGCCGTCCGGAAGTGCTCCTGCTTCTCGGCCCTCCAGTTCAATACGACGCCCAATCCGAGGTGAACGAAATACTCTCCACACTTGAATCGGCACTCGAGCGCTGCCAGGACCGGCTCGCGGAACTCTCCATTGCCCGGCAGACAGAGGCTTTCCATTCCGCCCTGGATGGCTCCAGTGGTGTGGGCGGCATTTACGATACCTGGCGCAGCCTCCGGCAGGTTCTTCGAGGGAAACGGCCAAGCCTGAATCACAGCGACCTCTGACCCGCATGTCCGTTTCAGTCTTTGCCCTGAGCCTGTTCCTACTGGCAGCGATTCCGGTCGTCATGTTCCTGATGAACTGCCTGCTCTTTCGGCGGCCCCGACGTCATGAGAACCTGCCCGAACCGGGAGTATCGGTGCTGATTCCCGCCCGGAATGAGGCCGCCAACATCCGGGATGCCGTCAATGCCGCTCTCCTCTCCGAAGCCGTCGACCTGGAAGTTCTGGTTCTGGACGACGACTCCACGGATGGCACCAGCGAGATCGTCGCCAAGCTCGCTCAGATCGATTCCCGCGTCCGGGTCCTTCAAAGCGAACCTCTTCCCCAAGGTTGGGCTGGCAAGATGTGGGCCTGTCATCAGCTGGGCAAGGCAGCCTCCAAGCCCTGGCTCCTGTTCGTGGATGCCGATGTCCGTCTGGCCTCGTCCGCGGCCCGAAACCTTGTCGACTACGCCCGGACGTCGAGCCAGAAGCCAGCGTTAGTGAGCGGCATCCCGCGCCAGATCACCGTCACCTGGAGCGAGCAACTGCTCATCCCGCTCATCCACTTTATCCTCCTGGGTTACCTGCCCTTTCTTTTCATGCGTTACACCCGACTTCCCGGGTTCGGCAGCGCCATTGGCCAGCTGATCCTGGTGGATCGGGATCGCTACCGGGAAAGCGGAGGACACGAGCCGCTCAAGCACACCTTTCACGACGGCCTGAAACTTCCCTTCTCCCTGCGCAAGGCAGGACATGCCACGGACCTGACGGACATCACGGAGCTCGCCACCTGCCGCATGTATCAGACTCTTCCGGAGGTCTGGAACGGTCTTCTCAAGAACGCGGGCGAAGGCTTGGGCTCCCCTCAGGCAATTCTACCTATGAGCATCTTCCTCTTTGGCGGCCAGGTGATTCCCTGGATCGCGGTCTGGGTCGTCTCAGCCGCCGACCGTCCCTGGCTGATCGCAGCCTGCGTCTTGACCCTGATACCGCGTTTCCTGGCCCTGGGACGCTTTCACCAGCCTCTGTTCGGAGCCGTCCTGCACGCCCCGGGTGTCGCGATCCTGGAATGGATTCAATGGCTCGGCTTTGTGCGTGCTCGCCTGGGGCTCGGCACCTCCTGGAAAGGGCGCACGGCCTCGAAGTAGTTGCCCGTTCGAGAGCGTTCTGTTAGAACCGGTTGCATGAACAATCCCTCCCTCTGGGAACGCCTGGAAGCGTTCGAGATTGGCAATGCCCAGGCCCAGCTCACCTTCGCGAAGCGACTCGCCCGCGAAAACCGCTGGTCGCTCGACTACTCGAACCGGGTCATTCGCGAGTACAAACGCTTTCTCTATCTCATGGTGGAGGCAGGTCATCATGTCACGCCCAGCGAAGCGGTGGACCAGGCCTGGCACCTTCACCTGGCCTACACCCGGTCCTATTGGCACGAGCTCTGCCGGGATCTATTGGGTCGAGATCTCCACCACGGCCCAACCGAGGGAGGCGAGGCGGAAGGAGCCAAGTATGCGGATTGGTATCAGCGCACCCTTGATAGCTATGCACGTGAGTTCGGGGAAGTCCCTCCACCCGCAATCTGGCCTCCTCTGGCGAAACGGTTCGATGCCCGGCTGCAATGGGTGGACTTAAACCGCACGTTTCTCCTCCCCAAACCAGGGAAGGCTTCCCTTATCGCCGGGGCGACACTCGGTCTTTCCACCTTGCTCTACGGCTGCAGCAAAGACGAAACCGATGTGCTCTTTTTTGCCGGCACCATTTTGGCCATCGTGGTGTTCTTCATCATCATTGCCGCTATCAAAGGTAGCGGTGGAGGTGGAGGAGGCGGCTGGGGCGGTGGAGGAGGTTGCGGGGGATGCAGTAGTGGTTGCGGCGGCGGCTGCGGCGGCGGCTGCGGTGGAGGCTGTGGGGGTGGATGAGCCCCCTTCCAAGCCCAACGATTCGCGCTTTTAAGTATCAAAATGTTGACAATTATAGATTTTGCGACAAAGATCCGCGTATCCACCCTCGTCAATGATCTTTCCCTACATCTACGTGTCCCGCCTGGATCGTCCGGCTCTCCACTCCGGAATGCTGATGGTGCAGACATTCGCGTCACGGGTGAAGAAGGAAGTTCCTCCGAACACCATGACCCGGATTCTCCAGCGAATTCTCTTGGGCGTGAG
>JBHIXE010000197.1:0-301 GCA_041984905.1 Verrucomicrobiales bacterium
CTGGATGACGCTGCGGCCAAAGAGCCAGACCCCCACGAGGCCAAAGGCAATGCATAAGGCCGCCACAGTCATGGTGAAGCCAGAATCCCCACCGGTCGATACCAGGAGCAGGAGCAACGCCAGGATGGGGCAGACGGAAGAAGAGAGCATCCAGAGGATCCCCCGTCCGCGCAGACTTAGGACCTTGGCCCCCGGCACCCGCCAGGGCCGATCCTGACGCGTGAAGAAATGCGGGTAGAGCAGCTTCTGACAGAGCAGGTCCACGGCCAGGACTCCCATGGAAAGCGCGATGCCTGCGCTG